>LSTF01000123.1 GCA_001644455.1 Betaproteobacteria bacterium SCGC AG-212-J23 | reverse complement strand
GAGAATCCCGTCGATTGGCATCCCTGGGGCGAGGAGGCGCTCAGCCGCGCACGCGCCGAGGACAAGCCGATCCTGCTTTCGATCGGCTACTCGGCGTGCCACTGGTGCCACGTGATGGCGCACGAGAGCTTCGAGGATCCCGCGGTGGCCGGGGTGATGAACCGCCTGTTCGTCAACGTCAAGGTCGACCGCGAGGAGCGCCCCGACCTCGACCAGATTTATCAGAGCGCGCATCAGATGCTGGTGCAGCGCGCCGGGGGATGGCCGCTGACGATGTTCCTCTCGCCTGACGGCACGCCATTCTTCGGCGGCACCTACTTTCCGAACGCGCCGCGCCACGGCCTGCCGGCGTTCCCCGACCTTTGCGAGCGCGTGGCCGCGATCTGGCGCGAGAAGCGCGCCGAGATCGCTGCGCAGGACGCCGAGGTACGCCACGCCCTCGGTCGCTTGCTGCCGCAGCGCGCGAGCGCAACGACGCTGTCCGGCGACGCGATCGAAGCGATGCTCGCCAACCTGCGAGCGAACTTCGATCCGCAAAACGGGGGCTTCGGCGGCGCGCCGAAATTCCCGCATCCCAGCGATCTCGAGCTGTGCCTGCGACGTGGCGAGCGCGACATCGCGCTCACCACGCTCGCGCGGATGTGCGAGGGCGGAATCTACGACCAGCTCGGCGGCGGCTTCTGCCGCTATAGCGTCGATGCCCATTGGGCGATCCCGCACTTCGAGAAAATGCTCTACGACAACGGGCCGCTGCTCGCGCTGCTCGCCGACGCGTGGCTCGCCGGGCGCTCGCCGCTCTTTGAGCGCTGCGCGGCGGAGACCGCCGGCTGGATCATGCGCGAGATGCAGTTGCCCGAAGGCGGTTACTACTCTTCGCTCGACGCCGACAGCGAAGGCGAGGAGGGCAAGTTCTATATCTGGGATCGCGAGGAAGTGCAGCGCTTGCTCACGCCGGAAGAATTCGCTGCAACCGCCGCGCACTTCGGGCTCGACCAGCCGCCGAACTTCGAGAATAGCCATTGGCACCTGCGCATCGTCAAGCCAGGCCATGCAGCAAGAGAAAAACTTCTCGCGGCAAGAGAAAAGCGCGTCCGCCCCGGCCGCGACGAGAAGATCCTCGTTTCGTGGAACGCGCTCGCGATCCGCGGCATGGCGCACGCCGGGAGGGTATTCGGGCGCGACGACTGGCTCGCATCCGCTCGCCGCGCGTTCGACTTCGTGCGCGCCAGAATGTGGTGCGATGGCCGGCTGCTAGCGACGTACAAGGACGGGCGCGCGCACCTCAATGCCTACCTCGACGACTACGCGTTTCTTATCGCTGCCGCCCTCGAGCTGCTGCAGGCGCGGTTTTCGAGCGAGGATCTCGCTTTTGCGTGCCGTCTCGCGGACGTGCTCCTCGAGCAGTTCGAGGATCAGGAGGGCGGCGGCTTCTACTTCACCAGCCGCGATCACGAGCGGCTGATCCTGCGGCTCAAGCCCGCGCACGACCAGGCGACGCCGTCGGGCAACGCGGTCGCCGCGTGGGCGCTGGAGCGGCTCGCGGCCCTCACGGGCGAAGCGCGTTACGCGCGCGCAGCGAGGCGCACGGTCGAGCTCTTCCTGCCGGCGATGCTCGACCATCCGGCCGGGTTCGCGGCGATGGCGATCGCCCTCGAGGAGCAGCTCGAGCCGCCGGCGACGGTGATCCTGCGCGGCGGCGAAACCGCGCTCGGCGCCTGGCAAGCGGACTTGGCGCGCGAATATCTTCCCGCTACTCTCCTGCTCGCCGTTCCCGACGGAACCAAGGGTGTGCCGGGCGTGCTCGACAAGCCCGCCCGGCCGGGAGGGGTCAACGCATGGGTATGCCGGGGCGTTACTTGCCTCGAGCCCATCTCGGAGCTTTCAACGCTCATCAGGACTTGCAAGGAGAACGAATGAAACGCCTAGTCTTTATCGCCGCGCTTGCCGCCTCCACCGCGGCTCTCCCCGCCTCGGCCAACGAGGAGCTCGCCAAGAAGCACGCCTGCTTCGCCTGCCACTCCGTGGACAAGAAGCTGGTCGGCCCTTCCTACAAGGACGTCGCCGCCAAGTATCGCAACGACAAGGGCGCCGAAGCGAAGCTGGTCGAGAAAGTGAAGAAGGGCGGAACGGGAGTCTGGGGCCAGGTGCCGATGCCACCCAACGCCGCGGTGCCCGATGCCGACCTGCACACCCTGGTGAAGTGGATCCTGTCGCAGAAGTAGAGCGCGCCGCGCCGGCTGTGTAACGAGAGGCGGAGGTATGATATTCGCCCCATCCGGAGGACAACCATGAAGAACGCGAATCTGCGCTTCACGCTGCTCATCGCCGCGCTCGGCGCCGCCTTTCCGCTCGGCGCGCAGACGCTCGACGTGAAGATCGGCCACGTCGCGCCGCTCACCGGCGGCATCGCCCATCTCGGCAAGGACAACGAGAACGGTGCGCGCCTCGCGATCGAGGAAGCGAACGCGGCCAAGATCAAGATCGGCGGCAAGGACGTGCGCTTCTCGCTCGTCGCCGAGGACGACCAGGCCGATCCGAAGGTCGGCACCACCGTCGCGCAGAAGCTCGTCGACCAGAAGGTGGCCGGCGTGGTCGGGCACCTCAACTCCGGCACCTCGATCCCGGCATCGCCGATCTACAACGGCGCCGGCATCCCGGTGATCTCCGGCTCGGCGACCAATCCCAAGCTGACCGAGCAGGGATTCAAGACGCAATTCCGCGTCGTCGGCCGCGACGACCAGCAGGGCCCCGCGATCGCGAGCTACCTCGCGACCAACCGCAAGCCCAAAGTCGTCGCCGTGATCGACGACGCCACCGCTTACGGCGAAGGCATCGCCAACGAGGTGGAGAAGACCCTGAAGGCGCGGAAGATCAACGTGCTGCCGCGCGAGAAGGGCACCGACAAGACCACTGACTGGAAGGCCGTGCTCACCAAGCTGCGCGGGCGCAACCCCGATGCGGTGTTTTACGGCGGCATGGACGCCACCGGCGGCCTGCTGCTCAAGCAGGCGCGCGAGCTCGGCATGAAGGCGGTGTTCACGTTCGGCGACGGTGCATGCACCGACAAGATGAA
>LSTF01000122.1 GCA_001644455.1 Betaproteobacteria bacterium SCGC AG-212-J23 | reverse complement strand
CTTCTTGGCGTGAAGGCAGTCATCGCGCGCAGCTTCGAGCGCATCCATCGCTCGAACCTGGTCGGCATGGGCGTGCTGCCTCTGCAGTTCACCGGCAGCGACTCGGCCGCGACCCTCGGCATCAAGGGGGACGAGACCGTCGACGTGCTGGGCCTCGACCACATCGTGCCGCAGCAGGAGCTCACCGTCCGGATTTCCTATTCGAATGGAGACAAAAAGGAAATCAAGGTGAAGTCGCGCATCGATACGGCGATCGAAGTCGACTACTACAAGCACGGTGGAATCCTGCCGTACGTGCTGCGCGAGCTGATCGGCCGCGCTGGACCCGCTAAGGCAAAGGCCGCCTAAGCGTTAGTTCGGCGCGAGGCCGGCGAGATAGTCGGCGAGCGTCTCGAGGTCCGCCGGCGGGACCGCCTGGATGGCGGAGGTCATGTTGCCGTCGATGTCGGCGCGAGTCTGCGCCTTGAAGGCCTTGAGCTGCGCGCGCAGGTACTCGTAGTGCTGTCCGGCGATGCGCGGGATGTGCTGCTGGCCGAGCATCTTCGGCCCGTGGCACTGGCTGCAGTTGTACTTCTTCGCGAGGGCGGCCCCCGCCTCGACGCTTTCCGGCTTGCTCTTGTGCGCCGGCGCCGACGCCTTCTGCTGGGAAAAGTAGGCCGCCAGCTCGTTCATCTCCGGGTTCTTCAGCGGCTTCGCCATCGGCGTCATCTGGTCGTCCTTCCGGTTTCCTTCGCGGAACATGAAGAGCGACGTGGAAATGAACTGCGCCGGCTGCTGCGCGAGCGATGGCACCGCCGGGTTGGTCGAGTTGCCGCCGTCGCCATGGCAGGCGGCGCAGAGGTTCGGGTCGGCCGCGCCGGCGGCCGCCGAAAAGAAAAACGCGACGGCTAGCGCCGTCGCGTTGTGGACTTGCCTCAAGCTATTTCTTTCCGGCGTAGCTGACGCGATAGATGATGCCGTTGTAGTCGTCCGACACCAGCATCGAGCCGTCGCGCATCATCAGGATGTCGACCGGCCGGCCCCACATCGGCGGATCGGCCTTCTCGTCGGTCATGAAGCCGGTGAGGAACGGCGTCGGCTTGCTCGCCTTGCCGTTCTCGTCGATTTTCACGCGCATCACGTTGTAGCCCTGCTTGACGGTGCGGTTCCACGAGCCGTGCATGGCGATGAAGATGTTGCCCTGGTACTCGGCCGGGAACATCTTGCCGTTGTAGAACTTCATGCCGAGCGGCGCGATGTGCGTCCCCAGCAGCTGCGCGGGCTTGGCGAACTCGGCGCACGAGCGGTTCTTGCCGTACTCCGGGTCGAGCGTGGTGCCCTGGTGGCAGAACGGATAGCCGAAGTGCGGCACCGGCGACTTCACCGCCACGCGGTGCAGCGTGTCGTTCGGCGAGTCGTCGCCGAGCCAGTCACGCGCGTGGTTGGTGAACCACAGGTCCTTGGTCTTCGGGTTGAAGTCCATGCCGACCGAGTTGCGCACGCCCATCGCCACCTGCTCGAGCGTGCCCTTGTTCGGCTCGACGCGCATGATCGACGCTTCCATGTAGCTCGGAAGCACGATGTTGCCCGGCGCGCCGATGTTGAAGTACAGCTTGCCGTCGGGACCCATCGCCAGGTATTTCCAGAAATGGCCGGCCTGGCGGTTCGGATCGAGGTTATCGACCACCACCTTGCCCTGCCCCGGGCTGTCGAGCTTGCCCTCGATGCCGTCGTAGCGCGTGATCTTGCCGCGCTCGGCGACGTAGAGCGTGCCCTTGCTGAAAACGATGCCGTTCGGCGCGTCGAGGCCGCTCAACACAGTCTTGACCTCGCGCTGGCCGCCCTTGCTGACCACCGCGTAGACGTTCTTCGCGTTGCGGTTGCTGACGAACAACGTGCCCTTGTCGCCCATCGCCATCGAGCGCGCCTCGGGGACGCCGTCGGCGTAGACCTCGACCTTGAAGCCGGCCGGGACCTTGAGCGTGTTGACCGGCAGGTCCTTGGCCGAGCGACCGGTCATGTGCGGCGCGAACGGGTGCAGGGTGGATTCGGACATGGCGGCGGGCTTGCCCTGCTGCCAGGAAGGCGGCGGCGATCCGGCTTGCTGCGCCAGCGCCGGAAGCGCGAACGCGGCGGCGACTGCGAATGCGACGGGGGTTTTCATTCGGGGGTTTCTCCTCTGGAGCCGGTATTAGAACTGAAGCGAAGCCTGGACGCCAACAGTCATGTTGCGGCGCGGCGCAGGCTCGTAGTAGCGGCGGTTGGTCTCGTTGACGATGACCGAGCCGACGTAGTTGCGGTCGCCCACGTTGTCGACGCGGAGGTACTCGGTCAGCCGCCAGCGGGTCGCGCGCTGCGTCAGGCCGCCGACCACGTTGAACACCGCATAGAGATCCGCGAACTCGTCGTTCGGATCGTTGGTCGCCACCCGGGTGCGGTACAGGCCCTCCAGCCGCGCGAACCAGGGGTCCTGCCGGTAGCGCAGCTCGCCGTAGAGCTGGTTTTTCGCCGTGCCGGGCAGCGTCGCTCCCGCCGGAACCGCGACCACGGCGTTGGTCGTGGTGATCACGGTGTTGAACCCCTCCTCGAACACCGCCTTGAGATAGGTCCATGCCACGCGGGTGCCGAAGCCGCCGCCAAGGTCCTTGTCGCCGCCCAGCTCGAAACCGGTGCGCTTGGTATGGCCGACGTTCTTGAAGGTCGCCCGGCCGCCGGTGTTCTGGTCGACCACGATCTCGTTCTCGGTGGTGATGTGGAACGCCGCGGCGGTGAGGCGAATTCCAGCAGCGATGTGCTTCACGCCCACCTCGGCATGCCGGCTGCGGCTCGCCTCGAGGTCGAAATTGAGCCCGCTGCGGTCGTTGCGGTAGGCGATCTCGAGAAAGGTCGGCGTCTCGAAGCCGCGGCCGTAGTTGGCGTACAGGCTGGTGGTCTCGGTGGCGCGGAACACCAGGCCCGCGACCGGCGTGTTCGCGTGATAGGTCTTGGCGCCGCTGTCGTTCGGGTTGCCGGGCGCGATGAAGTGATCCTCGGAGCTGAAGCGCACCGAGCTGTGCCGCAGCCCGCCGTGCAGCGCCCATTGCGACGCGAGCTTCCATTCCGCTTG
>LSTF01000121.1 GCA_001644455.1 Betaproteobacteria bacterium SCGC AG-212-J23 | reverse complement strand
ACACCAATCCCCGAGATGCGGGGGCGTGGCGCGCTTCCAACCTTTGACTATGTGGAAGGCGCGAGCGATGGCACCAATGTCATCCAGCTAGAGACAAAAGGAACGGCTTCTGAAGGCGACAACCTGATTCAATCGATTAGGACACACAAGAAGAGTATTGCTGAGAAGAAGGTGCAGATCAGAGGGAAGCAGCATGCCAATGCCTATCCGTATCCGGCCAATCTGCGATACGGAACCATTACGATACTGCCTGCATTCGGTAAGGGGCCCGTGCGGTGTTTGCTAACCGACCCACCGTCGGATGACCCGGGTGAGAACGCCAAGAATCTTCGCTTGCTTAAGCGCCAATCATTCTTGCTAGCTTGGTTGAGGCTAATTGCGCCACGATCGGAAGTCGTGACCGCGCTATCAAATAGACTCCGCGCGTTGCACTTACTGGACAACCCTCGGGAGCTCGATGGTGTGAACTTGGTGCGGGGCAACGGTGAAGAGTTCGATCTCATGCCAGTGGACGACTACGGGCACTCAAGGTTTTTTCAGACCCGATCAACCGTGACGAACGGCCCCGCGGGAGGGATAACCTTGATGCTCGACGAAGGCCTCCTCTTTTTTCTCGGCGTCCGGGAAGATCTTCTTGGCCTAGCAGTTAAACAGGACTTCGGTGCGATCGCTTCATATCGGGCAGAGGTCGGAAGCACTCCCAAGACCGTTGAAGTAGTTTTTAGCGCAGGGCGTTTCAGGTACTTACGGTTGCCCCGAACACTAGCGGAGCGATTCCATGAAGCTGGGGGCTACTACCGGGCGACACTCGAGGGACTACTGCACTATTCACCTGCAGGATTGGTCTTCGGGGATCTTTCATTCGAAGCCTGACGGCCACTTTGGCGGCCTTGCAATCGGCCTGGATACCTACACTTACTTACTGCTGTGGGCTGCCGCGTCAGAAGGTAGAGTCTAGCCGTCCTCCGTACCCACCTCCTCCTGAACGTCCTCGCTCGGAATGTTCAACCGCATGGCGGCGTCCTCTGGCAGATGCTTACGGAGCGCGTCGATGGCTGCGGTGTAGTGATTTGACGTGCCGCCCTTCGCTAGTTTTTGCGCCTTCAACATCGCTCTTCGCGTTTCGAGCTCAAGGCGATTGGGTGGCCTGTCCTCCGACTTCTTCATGAGGACGGCTTGCGCCTGATCAAGCGCGAAGTTGAAGGCCGCAGCGTTGAAGAAGAAGCGCATTAAGGCGTTTGTCTCGGTCGAATTCAGAATTCCCGCGGAGACCAGTTCCGGAAAGACTCGTTGATACGCGAGCAACGGCATTCGGTAGGCAGGGGCCATGACCTTACCGATGCAATAGCCCTGCGCTAAATCACCACATACGCTCACCTCGACGGTTAAGGCTTCCAGATGCCCGGTGCGCTGACGCTTGCGCTGCAATCGCTCGCGTAGTTCCGAGATTCCGAAGCCGACTATTGCGCCTATGACCACGCTGACTAGCGGGACCCACCAGTATTCAGAAGCAGCAGTTTGCGGACAGGCCATGAGTGCAATTCTCCCCTAGCGAGTAGGCAGCCTATCTCATTCGCCCTTGGCGGATTCCTTGATGAAGCGGTGCACATCGCGCAGCGAGCTCGGCTCGACATCCGCCGCCCACCTCCGCACGGGCAGCCCTAGGCGCGAGAATCTGCCGGGATGTCGGAACATCACCGTGCAGGACTCGCACTGAAAGAACTCCGTCTTGTAGGCGCTGCCATCGGGCCGCGCGACAACCGCCTGCGCGTACGCCGTCGAGTTGCAAAGCGGACAGCGCCAGCCGTGCACGGCTGGAAAGTCATCGGCAGCGGGTCGCTGGTGCGCCATAGGCGTATGGACAGAGCGATAAGAGTCCTGTACTGTACGTATATACAGTACATGGGACCCGGGAAGCAAATGGTCGTTCACGCGCATAAGCTTCGGCCCGACATGAACGCGCATCGCTTCGGCGGAGCATGGACGGACAAGAAGCTGCAGGCACTCTCCGAGTACCTGACGCAATATCGGCTCATCTTCAGGACGAACGAGAGGGCGAAGTACTTCAAGACGATTTATCTCGATGGATTCGCGGGCACTGGCGCGCGCCAGGACTCGGCCAAGGCATCCGATGACCAGCAGCTTTCGCTGTCGGCCGAGTTGGACGCCGACATTCAGAAGTACAAGCGCGGCAGCGCTGCCGTGGCGCTCGGCCTCACCTCACCGTTCGATCAGTATGTGTTCGTGGAGAAGGTAATGAGGCGGGCCGAGGAACTGGCCATGCTCATCCAGACGGACTTCCCCGCGCTCGAATCTCGCTGCAAAGTGTTCAGGGGCGAGGCGAACGAATTCCTGCGCGACTGGTGCGCTAGTACGGACTGGCACAAGCAGCGCGCCGTCGT
The DNA here is from genome assembly GCA_001644455.1 of Betaproteobacteria bacterium SCGC AG-212-J23. GTDB lineage: Bacteria > Pseudomonadota > Gammaproteobacteria > Burkholderiales > SG8-39 > SCGC-AG-212-J23. The sequence continues at coordinate 910 of LSTF01000121.1, read as the reverse complement.
ATTCTTGGACCCTTACGGCATGAGCGTCGACTGGGAGACCATCTCGCGCATCGCGGGAACGCAGGCGATCGACATGTGGCTGCTGTTTCCTCTTGGGACCGGGATCAACCGGCTACTGACGCGCGGCGCGCTGCCGCCCAAGGACTGGGCGGAGAAGGTGACGCGCATCCTAGGGGTGCCGCAGGATGTTTGGCAACCGGCGTTCTACGCTCAGAGCACGCAGCAGAATTTGTTCGGCGGAGAAGATCCGAAGGCCATCAAGGTGGCAGACTTCAAGTCGATGGGCGACTTCTTCATCAAGCGCCTCGGCACCGTCTTTGCGGGAGTCGCTCCGCACGCGATGCCGCTCTTCAACAGCATGAACAATCCCATGTACCTGCTATGCTTCGCCGCCGGCAACCCGAAGGGCGCGAAGCCCGCGGTGAAGATCGCGGATCACTTGCTGAAGGGAATATGAAATGGGGACCCGCAGCAACATCGAGTGGACCGAGCTGACATGGAACCCGGTGACCGGGTGCACGAAGATCAGCCAAGGCTGCAAGAACTGTTACGCAGCACGCATGGCGAAGCGCCTCAAGGCGATGGGTAGCGACCGCTACCGCAACGAGTTCGCCATCACGCTGCACCCCGACCTGATCGACCTGCCGAAGCGCTGGCGGTCGCCTCGGCTGGTGTTCGTGAACTCGATGAGTGACCTGTTCCATCCGGAGATTCCTGCCGACTACATCGCGGAGGTTTTCCAGACGATGGTCGATTGCCCGCAGCACACCTTTCAGGTGCTAACGAAGCGGAGCGATCGCCTTGCCGAACTCGCGCCGAAACTTCCATGGCCCGACAATGTCTGGATGGGTACGAGCGTTGAGGACAACCGCGTGATCCATCGCATCCGCGACCTCGCAACGGTACCGGC
>LSTF01000120.1 GCA_001644455.1 Betaproteobacteria bacterium SCGC AG-212-J23 | reverse complement strand
GGAATGGCGCAACGCTTTCGGCCGGACATCATCTTTCTCGACCTGCTGCTGCCGGATGGCCATGGCGCGGAGGTTTGCAGGGATCTGCGACAGCAACCCGAGACGAAGAACACGCGCATCATCGGCATTACCGCCAGCAGCCGGATGATGGACCACCAGATCGCGCTCGATGCCGGATGCGACGACGTGTTGCGCAAGCCGGTTTCACCGGAAACGTTCGAGCGCCTGATCGCCGGCGGCATGACCCGGCGGAAGCTGCGCGATTTCCTTTCCGACCGGCGCAACAAGGATTCGAAGTCGGACGCTAGCTAGTAGCGGTAGTTGGCGCGCAGCAGGAAAAGGTTGAGGCGCGTCTCGAAGTCGGCTGCGTGGACGGTGACCCCGCCGCTGTTCACGGTCGTCATATCGGGCGTGCGCAGGCGCAGGTAGTCGTACTCGAAGCCGAGGCTCAAGTGCTTGCGCACCTGGTACTCGAAGCCCGCGCCGCCGCTCCAGCCGGTGGCGCCGCTCTCCCAGGTCGCGACGTTGCCGACCTGGTGGTTGATGGCCTGCAGCTCGATTTGCGCGTACGCCCAGCCGGCGCGCAGGTAGGTGAGGCTCTTCGCGCCGGCGAAGCCGAGCTGCGCCGAGATCAGCACCGGGCTCGTGATCTTCGTCACCCGCTCGCGATTCGGCGCAGCGGCGAGGATCGGGAATGAGATCGACGTCGCCTGCGGCATACTCGATCCACGCGGGGTCGACTTTCAACATGCGGCAGCAGGCCATGTGCGCCGCCTTGCAATAGAGGCAGTTCCGGTCATGGGAGATCGCGACGAACATGATCTCCTTGATCCAGCGCGGCAACGCTCCGGAGACCAGCACGCTGCGAACGAGCTCCCACGTCCCTTGCGCCGCCACCGGCGAGTGTCCCTGCGTCATGATGAAGTTGGGCGCGGACGGGAACTGCATCTGGGCAGCGAAGTCTGCGTACACGGCGCGGACTTCCTTCGAGGCCGCGTCCGGCAGGCAAATCGGGATATGTGGCATCGTGCCCAGTATCCGCCTTACACCCCCGTCAGTAAGTCCGGTACCGCGCGGTGAACCCGACGTCGCCGTTCGCGTTCTCGGCACGTGGCGATTCATCGATTCTGCGCGTCCTGACGATTGCAGCACGCAGACCACGTATAACGAATGAATGCCGCTCTGCGAAATCATCTACATCAAGAGCGCCAAGGGCTGGCAGTGGCGCAGCTTGAGCGAGCCCGGGAAGCTGAAGCAAACCTCCGGTAAAACCTATCCGCTTTTCTACGAGTGCGTCACGGCGGCGCGGAGCAAGGGCTACAACCCCAACGTCAAGTGCCTGTGAAGGCCCCGTAGCGCTCAGGTTCGTGCAAGGCGGCACCTGTATAAGCGTGCGCAGTGAATACGGATGAAACCGATCTCGAGCGCGAGCGGGCGCACGTTCCGCTCCTGAAGCAGCTCGGCCCCGGCCTGATCACGGGCGCCGCCGACGACGATCCGAGCGGCATCGCCACCTACTCCCAGGCGGGAGCGCAGTTCGGCTACGGGCTGCTCTGGTCCGTGTTCTTCACCACGCCGCTGATGATCGGCATCCAGATTGTCAGCGCCCGGATCGGCCGCGTGACCGGGCATGGCCTCGCCGCCAACATTCGCGAGCGGTTCCCGAAGCCGGTCCTCTATTTCATCGTCGGCCTGCTCGTCTTTGCGAACACGATCAACATCGCCGCCGACCTCGGCGCCATGGGCGATGCGATGGTCCTGATCATCGGCGGGAACAGCAGCGTTTACATCGTGTTCTTCGCGCTCCTTTCGCTCGTGTTGCAGATCTTCATCCCCTTCCCCCGCTACGCGCCCTTCCTCAAGGTCCTGACCCTCGCGCTCTTTGCCTACGTGGGCACGCTCCTGGTCGTGCATACGCCCTTCCAGGCGCTCACGGATACCGTCATTCCGACGCTGTCGTGGGACAAGAGTTATGTCTCGATGCTCGTCGCGGTGCTCGGCACGACGATCAGCCCGTATCTCTTCTTCTGGCAGGCGTCGCAGGAGGTCGAGGAGCAGCGCGCCACTCCCGGGCACGAGCCGCTCAGGGAAGCTCCCGAGCAGGCGAAGGCGCATTTCCGCCGCATCAAGATCGATACCTACGTCGGCATGACGCTCTCGAACGTCATCGCCCTCTGCATCATGTTGACGACCGCCGCGATCCTCCACACCGCGGGCGTCACCCAGATCGACAGTGCGGCGCAGGCCGCCGAAGCGCTCCGCCCCCTGGCGGGCGACTTCGCGTTTCTCCTGTTCGCGGCGGGAATCGTCGGCACCGGACTGCTCGCCGTGCCGATCCTCGCCGGGTCGGCCGCGTACGCCGTCGCCGAGACCTTCCGCTGGAGGATCGGGCTTGGCCTGACCCTCGCCGAGGCGCGCGGCTTCTACTCCATCGTCGCCGCGGCCACGATCCTCGGCGTGATCATCGATCTTTCCGGCATCGACTCGATCAAGGCGCTCATCGTCGCCGCCATCGTGAACGGCATCGTCTCGGTGCCGATCATGGTGGTCCTCATGCTCATGGTGACGGACCCGGCCGTCATGGGGCCGTTCGTCGCGCGGCGGCGCCTCAAGCGCCTGGGCTGGCTCGCGACCGGCGTCATGGCGGCGGCAGTGGGCGCGATGTTCCTGCTGATGTAGCGGCTACCTTCTGCCGGCCTTCACGAAGTCCAGCGAAGCCCGGATCAGCTCGAGGTCCTTCTCGTAGTCGGCCGCATCCGGTCGGTTGATCTGGACCCACTCCCGCGTGGCTCCCGCACTGAGATTGCCGGGCTGAAACGAAACGACGTCACTCCTCGAAAACTGCAGCTCGGTCACGGTCGCGACGGGCAGGCGCAGCCCCAGGCCTGCGCCGTTGATGCAGGCGAACATCCGGTCGTTGACGAAATAGGCGTCGAGCTTGTTGAGCTTCTTGGCGACCACCCCCGGAAGCTTGAGGACAACGGCGTCGATCGATGCCTTGCGGGTCGTCTCGGGTGAATCAGTTGCCATCAGAAAACTGTGCCTTACCGAAGTTGGCGTCCCCACGGAGGGGCGCGCAATGCCCCTGAGTCTACCCGGCTGGTGGTCCGCCTCAGCGGGGGCCTGTTCCGGGTTCCGCTGCGAGGCGGACTGCGGGCGACGGTCTAGAGGCGGTGAGCGAGGTTCCGGCCCGCCACCGTGAAGGGCTTGTCGCAAACGCCCGCGAGGGCGCAGGGTTCCAATACCCCGCTTAGGGCCACCTCAACCCCTGCCGGGTACACCGCCTAAGAGCAATGTTAGGCCGCTTTCAGCGCGATTACGCGACGGTCGGGCAACTCGTCGTAGAGACGACCATTTAGCACGCGCCCGGTTAGGTCTT
>LSTF01000119.1 GCA_001644455.1 Betaproteobacteria bacterium SCGC AG-212-J23 | reverse complement strand
CGTCTGCGGCATCGTCACGCCCTCGGGCGGCACGGTGACCGTCGGCGGCCACGACATCCTGCGCGACTGGCGCAAGGCGGGCGAGGAACTTCTTCATGTTCAGCATCGTCTGGTGCGGCGCCTCGTTGATCGAAAGCCGGACGAACCACGCCAGGAACACCGAAGAAAGGCTGCCGCCCGGGTCACCGTGGCCCTGGAAGACCACTTCGACCATTCCATCGGCGAGCGGCGTGAAGGTCCATGACGACTCGACCACGGGCATGCGGACATAGCGGTCATCTCTCGGCGCGATGTCCGCCACGCCGCTGCCGCGGAAAGTCAGCTGCAGCGTCCGGGCGTCCTGGGTGATCGTCGAATGCACGATCACATCGCGGTCATAGAGAGGCAGGGGAAGCGAATTGACAATGTGCACATAGCTCTCGGTTTCGCTGATGACCTTCAGCCGCTCGGCCTTGCGGACCCGGAAGGCCCACTCGGGCATGCGCTCGAGGTCCTTGAACAGGGCGACGAATCCGCTCAGCCGGCTCTGCACCCGGGTCACGCCCCTGAATTCCGGATACCCCTGCTCGTTGACGCGGCTGAAGATCTGGATGTCCGCCTCGCTGTCGGCGACCTTCAGCTCCCAGTCGCTGGCGGCGCCCGCCCACTGCGGGTGGAGAAGCGACACCAGCAGCACGCAGAAACGCAGGGACATGCGGCCAGTCTAGCGCCAGTCGGTGGCGCCGAAGTGCTGCTTTCCCAGATAGACGTAGTAAAGGCCGAGCGTCGCCTGGCTGGTCGAAATGTTGGGCTGGGTTTCGAAGGTGGCGTCGCGCCGCGACCAGAGGTACTTGAGCGCGAGGCCGTGCTCCTTGTGCACCCGGACGGTGAAACTCGCGTCGAAGCGCGCGATGTTGTCCCGGCCGCCGTTGCCCGCGCCGGCGATGCGGCTGACGAAGTACTCGCGCGCCGTGAGATCGAGGGCGGCCGCGTCGCCGAAGATGGCGCGAAACGCGAGCAGCCCTTGCGGGACCGTGCCGTAGTGATAATCGGTGTCGGTCCCGCCGTGCGGGTTGCTCGCGCCGCCGTAGCCCACGCCCGCGAGCACCGCGCCCTGCAGCGCCAGCACGTCGCCGAAGCGGGCCTCGCCGACCGTGCCGAGCGACAGCGCGGTGCTCGAGACGCGGAAGATCTGCGGCGCGAAGTAGTCGTAGCTGCCGAACAGTCCCCAGATGCCCCGGTAGCGCTCGGCTGCCTCGTACTCCTTCGCGAACAGGTTGCCGTGCGTGGTCAGGGTTTCGATGCCGCTCGCGCTCGAGGCGGTGACCTGGAAGTGGAAGTAATCCCACGGCCGGTCGTAGTGGTAACCCGGCTTGCCGGGTAGCCCGTAGTCCATGAGGTAATCGGCGAGGATCTCGTTGCGCTTGATGTCGCTCGTATCGCCTTCCTCGCGGAAAATCGTGCTGCTCGCGCCGACCTGCACGCGGCTGTAGTACGCCGGGTTCTTGCTGTTCAGGATCGCCGAGAAGCGATCGCCGAAGGCGTAGCGGTTGAAGCCGGTCGAGGGCGAAACCGCGGCCGCCGACACCTCGCGCCACAGGCTCGGGCCCTCGCCTTTTTCGAGGATGAGGCTCGCCATTCGATACAGCGACTCGCCGAAGAAGCTGCCGGCGATGCCGCTCGCCACCTGGTCGTTCTTCGACGGCGGCGTCGTCTCGCCGGCGATCTCCCAGAAGAAGCTGCCGGCGAAGGTGTAGCCCATCGACTCCCAGAAGCCCAGGCCGGCCGAGCGCGCAAAGCCGTGGTACATCGATCCCTGATAGGGATGCAGGAGCTGGTTGATCTTGTAGGGATCGTTGTCGACGACCCACGGGCCGCGCAGGTTGCGCTTGATCGAATCGGCGCTGACGTCGTACGGCTCGCCGTAGATGCGCTTGTCGATCCGGTTGAGCAGCAGGTCGAAAGTAAAGATCTCGGCCGCGGGAATGCCGTAGCTCTTGTTCTCGTCCCTCGTCTCGTCCCTCTTCTCGTCCTTCTTCTCGGGCGCGCCGAGCGCCGGCAGTGCCGGCGACGGCTGCTGCTGACCGAGCGCCACGCCGGACACGAGGAGACCTACGAGGAAGACAACTGCCCGCACCTGCAGAGGATGCTGGCCCCGGGATTGGGGGGCCACCTCCTCGGCCGGTCCAACTGGCGCAGGCGCGGGTTACTTCATGCTTATCTGCCCGAGACGAGCGCCTGCACCTCGCCACTCTGCGGGTCGACGACCACCGCCGCGCCCTCCATCCCGGGCGGGCCGAAGCGCTTGTCCTTGTCGAACTGCGCCAGGCGGTTGGCGATCGCGTGCTCGGCGGCGTTCTGCACGCGCGGATCGAGCGCGGTAAAGATGCGCAGGCCCTCCGAGCGCAGGTCCTTCTCGTCGTAGTCGCGGCGCAGCTGCCGGTGCACGAGCTGGACGAAGGCGGGGTAGGGCGTGGTGCCCATCACCGGCTTGGAGACGAGGCCGAGCGGCAGCGCGCGGGCGGCCGAATACTCCTCGACCGTGAGGTAGCCCTGCTCCTTCGCCTCGTGCAGCACCAGGTTGCGCCGCTCGAGCGCGCGCGCCGCGTGGCGGCGCGGGTCGTACACCGCCGGGCCCTTCACCATGGCGACGAGCAGCGCCGTCTCGGCGGCGTTCAGGTGCTGCACTTCCTTGCCGAAGTAGAACTGCGCGGCGAGGCCGACGCCGTGGATCGCGCGGTCGCGGTCCTGGCCGAGGTAGATCTCGTTGAGATACGTCTCGAGGATCTCCTCCTTGCCGTAGTGCGCCTCGAGCAGGATGGCCATGACGAGCTCGGTGAACTTGCGCTTCAGCGTCCGCTCGGGCGTGAGGAAGAAGTTCTTCACCAGCTGCTGGGTGATGGTGCTGCCGCCCTCGGTGCGCCCGGTGACGGAGCGCACCGCCGCGCGCGCCAGCGCCCGCGGGTCGAAGCCGAAGTGGGAGAAGAAGTTGCGGTCCTCGACCGCGATCAGCTCGTGCACGAGATGGCGCGGCACTTCGCCAAGGCGCACCAGCACCCGGTCTTCGTTGCCGGCGGGGTAGATGCCGCCGACCAGCAGCGGCTCGAGGCGAGCGAGCGATACCGCCTTGCCCTCGGCGTCCGTGACGTTCTTCACGGCGCCCGCGTCGAACTCGACCTTCAGGCGGCGCGCCGGCTGCGGGCCGTCCCAGAAGACGAAGGGCCGGGTCATCACCTCGACCTGGTCTTTCGCGCTGAGGAACCAGCCCGGTGCGTCGCGCTCGCCGACCCCATAGCCGAGGATGCGCAGCTCCTCCTCGACGTCGACCTGGCGGATGCGGATGCCGGCATGCAGCTCGATCGGCCGGGCGTAGATCCGGGCCGGCAGGGAGAAGCGCCGCCCCTCGAATTCGCCCGTGACGCGCAGGTCGCAGTAGATGGCGAAGGCGAGCAGGGCGCCCACGCCGGCGAGCAGCGCGTACCCGAAATACCTTAGGATGCGTCTGCGACGCGCCATCGTTCG
>LSTF01000118.1 GCA_001644455.1 Betaproteobacteria bacterium SCGC AG-212-J23 | reverse complement strand
TTTCGTGATGCTCCCGGATCGGCTCAGGTCGACTTCGCTGACGGCGGCGGCTCTCGCGGTTCTCGCGGCGCTGGTCGCGGCGCTGTACCTCCCGTTTCTCGGCAACCCGCCGATCTTCGACGATCACATCTTCTTCTCCGGCCACCTCTTCTACGAGTACGCGCGCTTTCCGCTTCGCCTCGCGCAGCGCATCCCGCCTTATTTCTCGCTTGCGTGGACGCACGTGGTCTTCGGCAGCATCGAGGCGCACCGACTGGTCAGCCTCCTGCTCCATGCGGCTTGTGCCTGGTCCCTTTTCGCGCTGCTGCGCTCGATGCAGTTGCGACGTCTTGCAGCATTCGCGGGGGCGGCGTTCTTCGCTCTGCATCCCGTCGCTGTCTATGGCGCCGCCTACCTCACCCAGCGCTCGATCGTCCTCGCCACGTTGTTCGGCTTGCTTGCGCTGCTAATGTTCCTGCGCGGCCTGCGTAGCGGCAGCCTGAGCGACGCGATCGTCGCGGCAGCGCTCTATTCGCTCTCGGTCCTCTCGAAAGAGCACGCGATCCTGCTACCGGCCGCAGCGGCGGCGCTCGTGCCCCTGAGAGGCGCCAAGCTGCGCTACGCGGCGCGCTATGTCGGCCTTTTCTTCGCCGCCTGCGCACCGGCGGCGATCCTTGTCTTGGGCCTCGCACGCGGCGTCGGCTCCATCGGCCAGGTCTACGAGCCGCATGCCGCTTCGATCATGTCGCAGGTAACGACCGAGAGCGTGTCGTCGCCCTGGGCGGCGAGCGCGCTTACGCAGGCGGGCCTCTTCTTCAGATATCTCGCGACCTGGCTCGCGCCCAGCACTGCCGACATGGCGCTCGACCTTCGCGTCGACTTCATGCAGTACTGGGCACCCGGCGTGGCCTTGCCCGCCGTCCTCGGCTTCTTCGCATTCGGCGGCACTGCCGCCTGGCTGGTGCTGCGCGGCGGGCGATGGGCGCTGCCGGCCTGGGGATTTCTCTATTTCTGGATCATGTTCGGAGTCGAATTCACTGCGGTTCGCTTTCAGGAGCCGTTCGTGCTCTACCGCAGCTACCTGTGGGCACCGGGTCTCGCGATCGTCGTCGCCGCCGTGCTCGATCGGCTGCCGGTGCGCGTGCTCGCGGTCTCGCTGGTGCCCGCGCTCGCGCTCCTTTCCTGGCAGGCGCACGATCGTCTGAAGTCCTTCTCCAGCGGGCTCGCCATCTGGGAGGATGCGGCGGAGAAGTTGCCGGCCGGGCCGGTGCCGGGCGGATATCGGCCGCTCTACGAGCTGGGGCGCGAATACCTCTACGCCGGCCGCACCGCGGACGCAATCGAGGTGAGCGAGCGGTGCCTTAGGCTCTACCCCCGCATGTTCGACTGCGCCTTCGCCCGGGCTGCGATCCAGATCGAGACGAGGCAGTACCAGAAGGCGCTGCCGAGCATCCTCTATGCGATCGCGCTGCGGCCCGAGGATGGGGCATCGCGCCACCACCTCGGCCTGGTTCTGGAAAATCTCGGCTGTCGCGAAGAGGCGAAAGCGCAGTACCGGGTGGCGGTCGGCATGCACTTCCGCGCGGCGGAGCATCGGCTGATGCGAATCGAAACGCCGGGCAAAGGCTTGCTGGCGCCTATAGAACTGCCGGCGGAGGTCGACTGCACCGACCTCTTGGCGCGAAACCCGATCCCGAAACCGGGCTGACGGCGAGCGGCGCTAGCGGTTGACCGGAGAAGCCGGGTCGAGCAAGTAGGCGACGAGATCCTTGATCTGCTGGTCGGTCAAGGTGCCGGAGAAGCCGAGGCGCGGCATCTGCGAGCAGGCGTTGTACGCCTTGGCGTTATAGATCTTGCCGTAGACGTATTTCTGCGTGTCTTCGCCGCTGCCGCGCTTGCTGCCGAAGCCGTGCAGGCTCGGACCGAGCGTGCCATACGAGATTTCCGTGGCCGCCATCTGGTGGCAGTTGTAGCAGCTGCCGCCATTCGGCGTGCCGGGCGCGTCGCTGAAGGTCATGCCGCGGCCGCTCTGGGCGATGTCCTCGCCTCGCTTCCAGTCGCCCATCAGGCTGCCGGACGGGAAAGTGATGGTCTTCATTTGATCCGCCTCGAGCTGCTTCGTTACCTCGGCGCTCGGGTGGTCGTTGGCGAGGGTGCAGATGCGCTGCACGCCGTCCTGCGCGACCGTTTCTTTTTTCACGACGCCCTTGGTGTGGAAGTCGCGCAGGTGAATGTCCTGCACTTCGCGTGCGGTAGGTTCGGCGAGCGCAATCGGCGCAGCGATGGCAGCGAGAAGCAACAGGGCCCTCATCGCTTGGTTCCCGGTCCGCGGTAGGGCGCTCCTGCGGCAGTAACCGCGAGATAGTGGGTGAGAGCGATGGTCGCCTCCGAGGCAAACTCGGGCTCGGGGAAGCGCATCTGGCGGTAGCAGTCGTTGATGCGCCATTGCATGGTCTTCAGCTGGCTGTTGGAGACGCGGTAGGCGGGCCAGCTCGTATAGGCCTTCTGCGCGCCGGCGGGCTCGGAGAGCACCGGCAGGTCCTGCATGCGGATCCGCTTGTCGGCTTCACCGTGGCAGGAGGCGCAGGAAAAGTCCCAGGCGCCCGCGCGATAGAAGAAGATTTTCTTGCCGAGCTCGTAGGACGCGCGCTCCTTGGCGTGGCCGACCGGCGCCGCCATCTTGTGCCCGCGCGACTGGCCGACGATGTAGGCGACCAGGTACTCCATTTCCGAAGGCCGGTCGGCGTTGCCGAACAGCCGCGCCGTCGCGTCCTTCAGGCTGCGGCCCTGCAGCCCGGTCATGCAGGTGAGCAGGCGCGATTCCAGGTCCTGCACCTTGTCCGTGTCCTTGAACCAGCGCGGCAGGCGAGCGTACGCACCCTCGACCTTGCCCGCGCCGAGGCCGAGATCGCATTTCTCCAGCGACGCGTTCTTCGGCCCCTGCGGCTTCTTCCACAGCGTTTCGCCCTCGAGCTCCCATAGCTCGGCCGGGCTGCCTTCGCTCAACATCTGCTGGTATTTCTCGATCGCCTTCTTGGCGTCCTGCGCCGCGGCACAGAGCGGCAAGGCAACGAGGAGGAAGACGAGCCGCTTCAAGCGACAGCCGTTTCGATGGAGTTCGTCTCGCCCTTGTTGTCGAGCCAGCTCACTTCGATCTTGTCGCCCTTGGCGCCGCCCTGGATGCGGAAGGTGAATACCGGGTTGCGCGACACCGCCTGGCTGATCTGGGCCTCGATCACGGTCTTGCCGTTCTGCTTGACGGTGATGTTCTGGATGAAGTGCAGCGGCTGTCCGCTTTGCGCGGTGGTCATCGGGTGGGTCATCAGCACGCGCACATCGGTGAAGCCGCCGCCGAGCGTAGCGCGCATTTTCATCGGTCCCGCCATGTCAGCCTCCGCACCCGCCGATGGTCACCTTGATCTCCTTGCTCGCCGTGTACTGTCGCCCGCCCGCCATCGCCACTGCGCGCACGTCGGACGTCTCGTTCATCTTGATGTTGAGCTTCACGTAGGGAAGCGCGCCGTTCTGGAAGTCGAAATGCGCTGCGAGCGGGAACGGGTTTTTCTCGATGATGA
>LSTF01000117.1 GCA_001644455.1 Betaproteobacteria bacterium SCGC AG-212-J23 | reverse complement strand
GCCGGAAGACGAACAGCGGCGAGGTGCCGGCGAGGCGCGGCAGGAAAGTCGGGTTCGGCTTGCTCCAGGTATAGCGGATGGTGGTGTCGTCGAGGATCTCCACCTTCGGCGCCTCGCCGTCGACCAGCATGTCGCGCGGCGGGCCGGAGGGCGAGAGCTCCTTGTTGTTCGCCACGTCCTCCCACCAGTAGCGGAAGTCGTCGGTGGTGAAGGGCTGGCCGTCGGACCAGCGGTGGCCCTTGCGCAGCCGGAACGTGAAGATGCGGCCCTCCTTCACCTCGAACGACTCGGCGATGTCGGGGACGATGGTCAGGTCCGGCGAGTAGGTGACGAGGCGTGCGTAGCCGTAGATGGTGAAGAGCCGCGTATCGCGGCTGCGCCCAGCGAGCGAATTCAGCGTGCCGCCATGGTGGCCTTCGGCTTTCATGACCCTCGGGTTCTGCGGCAGGCGCTTCTCGACGGGCGGCAGCTTCCCGGCCGCGACGTCCTCCTTCAGCATCGGCGTTTCCATCAGCGCCAGAGCGCTGGCGATCCAGGCGAGCAGGAGCAGCTTCATGCCGCGAGCTCCTTCTCGCTCACCCCGTCGCGGGCGCGAACATAGTGGCCGTTGCCGAGGTGCAGCATGGGCGGCCGGTCGGCGCCAACGATGCGGAAGCTTGGCCCCCAGGCGGAAGGATCCGACGCCTTGCCCTGCATCAGCGCGTCGAAGTCGAGCTTGCGGGCGAGGCTCGGCTCAGGAACCGCCGCGAGCAGCGCCTTCGTGTACGGGTGCGACGGGTTCTTGAAGATCGCCGCGCTCGGCGCGAGCTCGACCAGGCGGCCGGCGCACATCACGGCGATGCGGTCGGCCAGGTAGTTCACCACCGCCAGGTTGTGCGAGATGAAGATGTAGGTGAGACCGAGCGCGGTGCGCAGATCGGCGAGCAGGTTCAGCACCTGCGCCTGCACCGAAACGTCGAGCGCCGACACCGGCTCGTCGCAGATCAGGAGCTCGGGGCCGAGCGCGAGCGCGCGCGCAATGCCGATCCGTTGCCGCTGGCCGCCGGAGAAGCTGTGCGGATAGCGGCGCAGGTAGCGCAGGTCGAGGCCGACCAGGCTCATCATCTCCTTCACGCGCGCGAAGCGTTCTTCCGCATCGCCGATGCGGTGGATCACCAGCGGCTCGCTGATGATGTCGTACGCGGTCATGCGCGGGTTGAGCGACGCGAACGGGTCCTGGAAGACGAATTGCACCTTGCGCCGGTAGACGAACAGGTCCGGCCCCTTCAGCGTCAGCACGTTCTTGTCCTTGAACAGGACCTCTCCCGAGTCCGGCGAGATCGAGCGCAGGATCATCTTCGCCGTCGTGGTCTTGCCGCAGCCCGATTCGCCGACCAGGCCGAGGCACTCGCCGGCTCCGACGGTGAAGCTAAGGTCGTCGACCGCGAGCACTTCGGCCGCCGACTTGCGGCCGAGGAAGCCGCGCTTGCGGATCGCGTAGCGCTTGGTCAGGTTCTTCACCTGCAGGAGCATGCCGCCGTAAGGCTTGAACTTGCCGCCGCCGCTCGTAATCAGGTGCTCGCCGGTCACCTTGATGTCGCGGATCGGGGTGAGGCGCTCGCCGGGCTGCATGTCGAAGCGCGGCACCGCGCGCATCAACGCCTTGAGGTACGGGTGTCGCGGCTCGCGGAAGATGTCGCCGATGTGGCCCGCCTCGGTCACCCGGCCGCGATACATGACCACCACCTCTTCGGCCATGTTGGCGACCACGCCAAGGTCGTGAGTGATGAGCAGCACCGCCATGTGCAGCTCGTTCTGCAGCTGCTGGATCAGCTGCAGGATCTGCGCCTGGATGGTCACGTCGAGCGCGGTGGTCGGCTCGTCGGCGATGAGCAGCGCCGGGCGGCTGACGAGCGCCATCGAGATCATCGCCCGCTGGCGCAGGCCGCCGGAGAGCTCGAAGGGATAGGTGTGCACGGCCTTCACCGGATCGGGAAAGCCGGCGAGGCGCAGCATCTCGATCACCGCCGCCCGCCGCTCTTCCTTGCCGAGGTCGGCGCGATGCAGCGCGAGCGCCTCGCCGATCTGGTTGCCGATGGTGTGCAGCGGCGAGAGCGCCGTCATGGGCTCCTGGAAGATGATCGAGATCCGCCCGCCGCGGATCGCGCGCATCGGCGGTCCCTTGATGCGCGACAGGTCAACTTCGCTACCCGGGGTGCGGGGGTCCCGGAAGAGGATCTCGCCCGAATCGATGCGCGCGATCCTCGGCAGGATGCCCATGATCGACTGCGCGATCACCGACTTGCCGGAGCCGGACTCGCCGACCAGCGCCACCGTGCCTGCCTGCGGGATGCGGAACGACACGCCGTCGACCGCCTTGATCACGCCGGCGTCGACGGCGATGCTGACCTTCAAATCGCGAACGGTGAGCAGATCAGACATGGGCCGGGCGATTGTACGAGAAGAGCTCCGCCGCTCCGGCCCAGCGCGGGCCGCGCAAGGCAAAAAGACGTTCGAGAAACTCCCAGGCCGCCGCGTCGTGCACCGCGTGGTGCGTCAGCCAACCCACGGGCTGGTTCCTGAGGACATAAGTCATTGCCAAGCGCGCGGCTTCTTCATCGCCGATGAAGCGCTTGCCGTCGCGCCAGGCGACGATGTCGACCTGGGTATTGACCTGCAGCACGCCCGGCAGCGATTCCGCCTCGCCGTAGCCGCTCAACCCGCGGATGCCGATGCGGGGCAGCTCGGCGGCGAGCTCGCGTCGCATGCGATTCCACGGCGGTGCGACGACCGGCAGGACCTTGTCGCCGCCCATCGAGACCAGCCGCTCGCGGGACCGTCGCAAGCGCTCGAGCGCGTCCGGAATCGCCTCGGTGGCGGGAAATTCGGTCTTCTTCTCGCCCGTTGCCGCGCGGTTGCGGTGGTCGCAGCCGTGCTGCAGGAAGGCGACGTTCTTCTCAAAGAGGCTCGGCTCGGCAAGGTCCGGGATCACCGCCAAGGCGACCGGAACTGCAAAAGAGAGAAGCCTTTCCAGTGCGGGAGTCACCGTGGCCGCGTCATCGTCGCGCAACCAGAACACCGGCTTGCGGCGCTCGACCTCTGCGACGAAGCGATCCCAGCTCAGAGCCACTGGCGAAGCAGCCGCGCGCTCGCCGCGGCGCCGTCGAGGTCGATGTCGCCGGGCGCGGGCCGCGGCCGGGCGCGCCTTCGCTCGATCGCCGCGGCGAGACTCTGCGGACTGAGCGCGTCCGCCTCGACCATCTCCACCAGGCCGCGCGCGACGAGCAAGCGCGTGCGCATCGTCTGCTCGGCCTCCCCGCCCTCCGCGAAGGGGACCATGACCGCGCGCGCGCGGGCGGCGAGGGTCTCCATGACGGTGTTGTACCCGGCCTGGCTCACCGAAAGCACGCAGTTGGCGAGGCGCCCCGTGAAATCCGGCCGCGCACGCTCGATGATGAAGCCTGCGCCGGCGCGCTGGCGCAGCGAAGCGAGCGCCGCTTCGGACGCGTTGACCCCGGCGAGGACCCGCCACGGATGATCGCGCAGCGAGGTCAGCGGGCGCGCATCGAGCGCGGCCTGGAGCAGCGGCTGGCCGACCGTGCCGCCGCCGACCGAGACGAGGACTTCGTCCACACCGGCATCCGTCTTCTTGATGGCGTCGACCACATACCCGGTGTAGTGCAAGCGTCCGGCGATCTTTCCCA
>LSTF01000116.1 GCA_001644455.1 Betaproteobacteria bacterium SCGC AG-212-J23 | reverse complement strand
CACGCACACCTCTGGCGGAGTTCGAGCCGGCGCTGAAGAATCGCCTCGAAGAACTGTGGGGCACGCCGCCCAATCTCTACCACTGCCTCGCCAATCATCCGCGCCTGGTCGCCGCCTGGAGCGATTTCTCGAAGGCGTTGCGTCACGACACGCGCACGCCGCGCGCCTTGCGCGAGCTCGTCATCCTGCGCGGCGCGCAACTGATGCGCTCCGAGTATGAATGGGCGCAGCACCTGAAGATGGCCCGCAAGGCGGGCATCTCCGACGCGCAGATCCGTGAACTGTCGTCGTGGAGAAAGTCGGAGCTCTTCAGCGCGCGTGAAAAGGCCGCCCTTGCGCTCGCCGAAGCGGTGACGCAAGGCAAGGTCAGCGACGAGGTGTATGCGCTCGCCATGCAGCACTTCGATCATCATGACTACGTCGAGCTTTCGATCACCGCGGCGTTCTACGCGATGGTTGGACGCATGCTCGATGCCATGGGCGTGCAGCTGGAGCCGGACGTCGAGAACTACTCGCCGAAGCTGCCTTGAAGACTTACCGCTACTACGACTTCGTGATGGCGGCGTCGGTTACGGTCCTGCTCTGCTCGAACTTCATCGGCGCCGCCAAGCAGGCCACCCTCGACCTGCCGCTGCTCGGTGCGACCACGTTCGGCGCCGGCGTGCTGTTCTTCCCGATCTCCTACATCTTTGGCGACATCCTGACCGAGGTCTACGGGTACGGTCGCGACCGGCGCGTAGTCTGGGCGGGCTTCGGCGCGCTGATCTTCGCCTCGTTCATGGCCTGGGTGGTGGTCAGCTTGCCGCCGGCGGGCAGCGATTTCATGAAGAGCTACCAGACGAGCCTCGAGGGCGTGTTCGGCAGCAGCTGGCGGATCGCGGGCGGGTCGATCATCGCCTTCTGGTGCGGCAGCTTCGCCAACTCCTACGCGCTGGCAAAGATGAAGCTGTGGACACAGGGCAGGTGGCTCTGGACCCGCACCATCGGCTCGACCATCGTCGGCGAGCTGATCGACTCGTCCTTGTTCTACTTCATCGCTTTCTACGGGATCTGGGCGACCGGCGACATCGCGAAGATCGCCGTCGCGCAATACGTGCTGAAGACGGCGTGGGAGATCGTGATGACCCCGGTCACCTACCGGGTGGTGGCGTTCCTCAAGCGGGCGGAGAGCGAGGACTACTACGACCGCAGCACCAACTTCACGCCGTTCAGCGTGAAGGTCTAGGCGGCTCTCTGCTGCTTCCGCGAAAGTCCTGACAGCAATTCGTCGCGCTTCTTGCGCGTGGCGACGACGCTTTTCGCTTTGATGTGGCCGTAGCCGCGGATCTCGTCCGGCAGCGAGGCGATCTGGATCGCGAGCGCATGGCTCTGCGGCGATAGCTCCGCGAGCAGCCGCGCGATCGTCGCCTCGTACTCGCGGATCAGCGCGCGCTCCATCTTGCGCTCTTCCGTGTAGCCGAACACATCGAGCGCGGTGCCCCTGAGAAATTTCAATTTCTTCAATATTCCGAAAATTCCACCCATCCAGGGGCCGAAGCGCATCTTCTTCGGCTCGCCGGTCAGGGGGTCGGTCTTGGCGAGCAGCGGCGGCGCCAGGTGGTAGACGACCTTGTAGTCGCCCTCGAACATGCCCTCGACCTTCTTGCGCATCTCGCCGTCGCTGTGCAGGCGCGCCACTTCGTACTCGTCCTTGTAGGCGAGGAGCTTGGCGTAGTAGCGCGCCACGGCTTCGGTCAGCTTGCTGGAATTGGTCTTCTCCTTCTCCGCGCTTCTGACTTTTTCGACCAGCGCGCGGTAGCGAGAAGCGTAGGCCTGATTCTGATAGCCGGTCAGGAAGCTCTCACGCCTTGCGACGAGCTCGTCCAGAGTGCGCGAGAAGTGCTGGTCGATCGGGATGACTTCCGCCGGCGTGGCGATGCGCCGCACGCGTTCGAGATCGACCGCGGCGCGCCGGCCCCAGAGGAAGCTCTTGCGATTGAACTCGACCGCGACGCCGTTCAGCTCGATGGCGCGCTCGAGCGTTTCGGCGGAGACCGGCACCCAGCCCTTCTGGAAGGCGTAGCCGAGCATGAACATGTTGGTGGCGATGGCATCGCCCATCAGCCCGCTGGCCAGCTCGGTGGCGGCGACGAACTCGGCCTGCTGCGAGGTTTCGCGGATATCGCCGTACAGGTCCGAGCCCGGCAGCTGCCAGTTCGGATTCTTCACGAACTCGGCGGTCGGCGTGACCGTGGCGTTCACCACGGCCCGGGTCAGCGAGGGCGCCATCTTGGCGATCGCCTCGGTGCTCGCGGTGACGACCAGGTCGCAGCCCAGAACGAGGCTCGCGCTGCCGGTATCGATCCGCGTCGCCCTCAGGTCTTCGGGCCGCGCCGCGACTTGCACGTGCGACATGACCGCGCCGTATTTCTGCGCGAGGCCCGACATGTCGAGCACCGACACGCCCTTGCCCTCGAGATGCGCGGCGACGCCGATGATCTGGCCGATGGTGATCACGCCGGTGCCGCCGATGCCGGTGACGAGAATCCCGTAAGGCGTCTGCAGGTCCGGAAGCGAGGGATTCGGCAGCTCCGGAAACTCGTCGACGGCCTTCGCCGCGGACTTGCCTTTCTTCAGCCGTCCGCCCTCGACGGTGACGAAGCTCGGGCAGAAGCCCTTCAGGCAGGAGTAATCCTTGTTGCACGACGACTGGTTGATGACGCGCTTGCGTCCGAACTCGGTCTCGAGCGGCTCGACCGAAAGGCAGTTCGACTTGACGCTGCAATCGCCGCAGCCCTCGCAGACCATCTCGTTGATCACCACGCGCTTCGCGGGATCGGGGAACTCGTTGCGCTTGCGGCGACGACGCTTCTCCGACGCGCAGGTCTGGTCGTAGATCAGCGCGGATACACCTTGGATTTCCCTTAATTCTTTTTGAACTGCATCAAGGTCATCGCGGTGCCGGATAGTGACGCCGGGCGCCCAGTTGGTGCCGCGCGGATATTTGTCCGGCTCGTCGGTGACGATGACGATCGGCTTCACGCCTTCGGCGGCGATCTGCCGCGAGATGATCGCCGGATCGAGCGGGCCGTCGTGGTGCTGGCCGCCGGTCATGGCCACCGCGTCGTTGTAAAGGATCTTGTAGGTCATGCTGACCTTCGCCGCGACGGCGGCGCGGATCGCCATCAGGCCGGAATGGAAGTAGGTGCCGTCACCGAGGTTGGCGAAGATGTGCTTTTCCTTGGTGAACGGCGCCTGACCGATCCACGGCGTGCCCTCGGCGCCCATGTGCGTGAAGGTCGAGGTCTTGCGGTCCATCCACACCGCCATGAAATGGCAGCCGATGCCGGCGGTGGCGCGGCTGCCTTCCGGAACGCGCGTCGAAGTGTTGTGCGGGCAGCCGGAGCAGAAGTAGGGCTGGCGAATCGCCGTCACGCGCGGCTTGGCCAAGAGCTTTTCCTTGAACCCCAGGAAGGCGAGACGTTCGCGGAATTGAGAACCCAGCTTTTCCGTGAGACCGAGTTTTTCGAGGCGTTGGGCAATGGCCTTGGCGACCATCGCCGGCGAATGCTCGTAGTGGGCGGGGAGCAGCCACGTGCCCGCGGGCTGGCCGCCGCTGCGGCTCCACTCGCCGCTATCGTCGAACTTGCCGACCACGCGCGGCGCGCGAATGCCTTCCTTCCAGTTATAGAGCTCTTCCTTGATCTGGTATTCGATCAGCTGCCGC
>LSTF01000115.1 GCA_001644455.1 Betaproteobacteria bacterium SCGC AG-212-J23 | reverse complement strand
GACCTTGCCGATCAGGCGGCGGATCTCCTCGGCGTGCAGCAGCAGCTTGCGGGTGCGGGTCGGGTCCTGGACGTAGTGCGTCGAAGCCGAGGGCAGGGGGCTGATGTTCGCGCCGACGAGAAAGATCTCCTCGCCCTTCACCATCACGTAGGCCTCGCCGATCGTCGCGCGGCCGGCGCGGATCGCCTTTACTTCCCATCCCGCCAGCACCAGCCCGGCCTCGTAGCGCTCCTCGATGAAGTAATCGTGGGAGGCCTTGCGGTTCTGCACGATCGACATGAAGAATTCTATTCATGAAACGCATCGCCCGTTCGGCGATCGTGCCGCACAGCGCGGCGAAGCTCTACGCCCTGGTCGAGGACATCGAGAGCTACCCGCGCTTTCTGCCGTGGTGCGTCGGCGCCGAAGTGGAGAGCCGCGGCCCGGCGACGACGCTCGCGACGCTGACCGTCGGCATGCGCGGCGTGAAGCAGTCCTTCACCACGCAAAACGAGAATCGCGCTCCGGAGGCGATCGACATGAAGCTGGTCAAGGGGCCGTTCCGGCGCTTCGATGCGGCCTGGCGCTTCCAGCCGCTCGGCGAGCGGGCCTGCAAGGTCGAATGTGCGATGCAGTTCGAGTTCGCGAGCCGCACGGTCGCCGCGCTGCTGCAGCCGGTCTTCGAGAAGATCGCCGACAGCATGGTCGACGCTTTCACCCGCCGCGCGGACGAGGTCTATGGCGCTAAGGATTGAAGTCGTCTACGCGCAGCCCGATGGGGCGCAGGTGATCGAACTGCGCCTGGCGGACGGCGCGACGGTAGCCGATGCACTGACGGCAGCGGCGATCAGAACTCAGAGGGTGGGAATCTTCGGCAAGACCGTGAAGCCGGACCGGCGACTCGCCGACGGCGACCGGGTCGAGGTCTATCGCCCGCTGAGAATGGATCCGAAAGAAGCCAGGCGCAGGCGCGCCCGGCGCTAGTTGCAGAAGGAGGAGACGGCTTGCTCTGCGCGCGTGCGCTCTGCGGCGATCTGCGCATCGTCGAGGAAGACGCGCTCGCCCTGCTGGTTGGTCGAGCTCATCCGCTGGCCGCTCTGGATTGTGCGCAGCTGCGCCTGGGCCGACTCGCAGTTCTGGCGCTTCATGTCGGCTTCGGCCGAAGCCTGTGCGGATTTCTTCTCCTCCGCGGCGCGTTCCTCCTGGCGCTTGCGGAAGGCGGCGTCGGGCGAGAGTCCCTTCTCGCCGTCTTTCTTCGCGGCGGAAGAGGGCGACGGCGCCGTTCCCGCCGGCGGCGGCTTGAGGCGCGTCGCCTTGACGCCGGGCGGCGGCGTGTCGCCGTACTGAACGCGTCCGTCCTTGTCGACCCAGCGGAACTGCTGGGCAGCCGCGCTGGCGGCGAATCCCATCACGACGATCAGCAGAAAGATTCTGTTCATGGCTGTCTCAACGCTTTACTGCAGTCAACGGATGACACGAGTATAATGCCGCTTTGCGAGTCGAGACTATGCGGGTCATCCAGAAGGCGCTGACCTTCGACGACGTACTTCTCCTCCCCGCCCACTCGCGCATCCTGCCGCGCGAAGTCTCGCTGAAAACCCGCCTCACCCGTAATCTCGAGCTGAACATCCCGATCGTCTCGGCCGCCATGGACACGGTCACCGAGGCGCGCCTGGCCATCGCCATGGCGCAGGAAGGCGGCCTCGGCATCATCCACAAGAACCTCACCCCGCAGGCGCAGGCCGCGGAGGTGGCGAAGGTGAAGCGCTTCGAGTCCGGCGTGCTGCGCGACCCGATGACCATCCCCCCCCGACATGAAGGTGCGCGACGCCATCGCGCTGCAGCGCACTCACAAGATTTCCGGGTTCCCGGTCGTGAAGCAGGGCAAGGTGGTCGGCATCCTCACCAACCGCGACCTGCGCTTCGAGACCAAGCTCGACCAGCCGGTGAGCGCGGTCATGACGCCCAAAGACAGGCTGGTGACCGTACCCGACGGCTCGAGCCGCAAGGAAGCCATGGCGCTGCTGCACAAGCACCGCCTCGAGCGCGTGCTGGTGGTCGACGACCAGTTCCGCCTCAAGGGCCTGGTGACGGTCAAGGACATCGTCAAGGAAACCGAGAATCCCAACGCCTGCAAGGACGCGCAGGGCAAGCTGCGCGTCGGCGCGGCGGTCGGCGTCGGCGAAGGCACCGACGAGCGCGTCGCTGCGCTGGTCGAGGCGGGTGTCGACGTGCTGGTGGTCGACACGGCGCACGGCCACGCGCAGGGCGTGCTCGACCGCGTGCAGTGGATCAAGAAGAAATTCAAGGTCGACGTCATCGGCGGTAACGTCGGCACGGCGGAAGGCGCGAAGGCGCTCGTCGAGCATGGCGCCGACGGCGTGAAGGTCGGCATCGGCCCCGGCTCGATCTGCACCACGCGCATCGTTGCCGGCGTCGGCGTGCCGCAGATCACGGCGATCCAGAACGTCGCCGAGGCGATGGAGAAGGCCGGCGTGCCGCTGATCGCCGACGGCGGCGTGCGCTACTCCGGCGACATCGCCAAGGCGCTCGGCTCGGGTGCGCACGCGGTGATGCTCGGCTCGCTGTTCGCCGGCACCGAGGAATCCCCCGGGGATATCGAGCTTTTCCAGGGCCGCTCGTACAAGTCCTATCGCGGCATGGGCTCGCTCGGCGCGATGCAGAAAGGCTCCGCCGACCGCTACTTCCAGGATTCGGAGATGAACGTGGACAAGCTCGTGCCCGAGGGCGTCGAGGGCCGCGTGCCGTACAAGGGCAGCGTGCTGTTCGTCATCTCACAGCTCACCGGCGGCGTGCGCGCCAGCATGGGCTACACCGGCTGCGCGACCATCGACGAACTGCGCACCAAGACTCGCTTCGTCGAGATCACCTCGGCAGGCATCCGCGAATCGCACGTCCACGACGTCCAGATCACCAAGGAGGCCCCGAATTACAGGGTCGAGTAGTCACCAGAAGATCCTCATCCTGGATTTTGGAGCGCAGTACACGCAGCTGATCGCCCGCCGGGTGCGCGAGGCGAAGGTCTACTGCGAGATCCATCCCCACGACGTGTCCGACGAGTTCGTGCGCGGCTTCGGCCCGCAGGGCGTCATTCTCTCGGGCAGCCACATGTCGGCCTACGACGAAGCGACCGGCAAGGCGCCGCAGGCGGTGTTCGGCCTCGGCGTGCCGGTGCTCGGCATCTGCTACGGCATGCAGACCATGGCGCAGCAGCTTGGCGGCCGCGTCGAAGCCGGCAAAGTGCGCGAGTTCGGCTCCGCGGAAGTCCGCGCCCGCGGGCACACGAGGCTCCTCGATGGGATCGAGGATTTCCGCACGCCGGAAGGCCACGGCATGCTCCGGGTGTGGATGAGCCACGGCGACAAGGTCACCGCGATGCCCCCGGGCTTCAAGCTCATGGCTTCCACCGGCGCCTGCCCGATCGCCGCCATGGCGGACGAGGAGCGACGCTTCTACGCGGTGCAGTTCCACCCCGAAGTCACGCACACGCTGCAGGGGACGAAGATCCTGCATCGCTTCGTGAAGGAGATCTGCGGCGCGGGCGGCGACTGGACGATGCCGAACTACGTTTCGGAATCGGTTTCACAAATTAAATCTCTGATTGGCAAAGAGGAAGTCATCCTCGGCCTCTCGGGCGGTGTCGACTCTTCGGTCGCCGCCGCGCTGATCCACAAGGCGATCGGCGAGCAGCTCACCTGCGTCTTCGTCGACCACGGACTGCTGCGCCTCGACGAGGCGAAGCAGGTGATGGACACGTTCGCGAAACACATGCGCGTGAAGGTCATT
>LSTF01000114.1 GCA_001644455.1 Betaproteobacteria bacterium SCGC AG-212-J23 | reverse complement strand
GAGTGGAATGTGATTCTCGCCATCGACTCGTCGCGCCTCGCCCGTGATACCGACCTGGCGGGCGTCATCAGCTACGAAGTCCGCAAGGCAGGCGCACGGGTGGAGTATTCCAAGATGCCGAGCGGCGGCAACGCAGCGATGGATGTGCTGGTAGCAGGCGTGATGCGGGCCATTGACGCCTTCCACAGCATGATCAGCAAGGAGAAGGCGCTGGCGGGCATGCGCACGAACGTACGCCTCGGCCACCGCGCCGGGGGCCGCGCCCCGCTCGGCTATGTGCTGCAACACACGCCAACCGGCGCGATTAGGCAGGGCATGCCCGTTCAGAAGTCGAAGCTGATTGCCGACCCGGTATGGGCAGCCAAGGTGAAGCGCTACCTGAAGCTGCGAGCGTCGGGCAACGCTCGCCACGAAGCAGCCCGCGCCACTGGCCTGACCGTCAAGAACGTCACCACGCTGATCGGCATGGAGCGCAATTCGCTGGTGTACGCAGGGATCACGGTCTGGAACCGGCACGCCGAAAACGGCGCGCAGCGTTACCGCCCCCGCGACGAATGGGTGCTTCAGCGCGGGACGCATGACGCCTTCATCACCGAGGCCGAGGCCGAGGCGCTGATGGCGCACGCTATGCCTCGCTCCGAGCGGCGCACCCGCTGCGCGAGTGGGGACTTCCTTCTAAGCGGATTCCTGTCCACGCCCGACGGCGCGAAGCTAGTCGCGTCAGGCGACGGCTACTACCGCGCGGGCAAGGGCCGTCGCATTCCGGCGGAAGCACTTGAGGCAGTGGTGCGGGACCAAATGAATGAGGAGGTCGATTCGCACGAGTTCACGCAGCGGTTCATCGCCGGACTGAAGCGCGCAGCGGACGAGTTGCCCACCGAGCCGACGGCGCTCGCCGCCGAGCGCCGTGCCGTCGCCGGCAAGATCGCCAACCTGCTCAAGCTGGCCGAGAAGTCGCCGGACAGCGCAAGCGTCGCGGCGCGACTGCATGAACTGGAGCAGGAGCAGCGCCAGCTTGACGAGCAGATCGCCAACGCGGAGCGGGCTGCGGCCACGCGCCGCGCCCTACACGCAACGACGGGCGAGCAGGCGGAGGGAATGCTTGCCCAGTGGATCGCCGAGGACGGCAGTACGATCGAGGAGCAGCGCGCCGCGCTGGCGCAGATGGTGGACCGGATCGAGTTCGACCCGGCGACCGGCAGGGGCCGCATCCACTATCGCATCGGACTGGACGGCGGGCGCTTCGACGTTGAAACCGCCTCCGCTGCCCTCGGTTTGAAGAAACCGGGGTTTAAGTGGCGTCCCCACGGGGATTCGAACCCCGGTTACCGCCGTGAAAGGGCGATGTCCTAGGCCTCTAGACGATGGGGACTACGAGGCGTACTGCTTTGTCGGTTGGTGGAGGTAAGCGGGATCGAACCGCTGACCTCTTGCATGCCATGCAAGCGCTCTCCCAGCTGAGCTATACCCCCGACCGAGGGGCGAAATTATAGCAGGGGATATTTCACGGCTTGCACTCGCCGAGGCGTCTGCCGGAGAGCTGCGAGCGCGTAACAATCCGCTGGCCGCTGGCATTGGCGGTGAGATCGAGCGAGCCCTCGACGCTCTGCGCCGTGTAGCGCATCACGCCGCGGCCGCCCATGCTCACCTGCCCGCTGCAGACCACGTCGAAGCTGATTTCGGAGCCCGTGTCCTGCTTGTTCGAGAACTCGCAGCCCGGCGCCGAGCCGACCAGGCGGCTCGGGTCCTGCGCGTCCTCGCGCGTGAGGCAGCGCACCTGCGTGACCGGCGCCATGGCGCCGGGCATGCCCTCGATCGAGGTCGTCAGCGTCATTTCCCAGTTGCCCGCCGGGATGTCGGCGCGCGCGGCGCCGCCGGAGAGAATCAAAGCGAAGACGAACGCACGCATGGTCAAAGCTCCTTCAGTCGCCGCAGCACGGTGTCGCGGCCGAGCAGCTCGAGCACCGCGTCGATCGAGGGCGTCTGCGTGCGCCCGGTGAGTACCTGGCGCAGTGGCATCGCCAGCTGCGGCATCTTCATCTTGGTGGCGGCGAGGGTTTCCTTGATCGCGGCGCCGATCGCGGGACGCTCCCAGGAGATTTTTTCGAGTTTGCCCCTCAAATCCTGTAGAGCCTGGCGCGCTTCCGTTCCAATAGCATCTTTCGGATAAGCCACGTCCCGCGTGTAGAAGAGCATCGCCTCATCGGCGAGCTGCCGGACGGTCGCCGCGCGGTCCTTCAGTAGCTCGACGACTCGATCGAGCGGCGGGCCGGATCGATCCTTGGGCAGATGCCCTTCCACGAGCGGCGCGAGCCGCGCGGCGCTCGCGCCCTTGAGGTATTGCTGGTTCAGCCACTTCAGCTTCTCCGCGTCGAAGCGCGCCGGCGCGGAGTTAACGTGCTCGAGGTCGAACCACTCCCTGAACTGCTGCATCGAGAAGATCTCCTCGTCGCCGTGCGACCAGCCGAGGCGCGCGAGGTAATTGCACAGCGCCTCCGGCAGGAAGCCGGCGTCGCGGTATTCCATGACGCTGGTCGCGCCGTGGCGCTTCGACAGGCGCTCGCCGTCGGCGCCGAGGATCATCGGCACATGGCCGAACTGCGGAATTTTCTTGTTCAATTTTTCATAGATATGAATCTGCCGCGGCGTATTGTTGACGTGGTCGTCGCCGCGGATCACGTGCGTGATGTTCATGTCGATGTCGTCGACCACCACGCCGAAGTTGTAGGTCGGCACGCCGTCGGCGCGCAGCAGCACCAGGTCGTCGAGCTCGGCGTTGGGAAACTCGATCGCGCCCTTCACCAGGTCCTTCCAGCCGACCTGCCCTTCGTGCGGCGTCTTGAAGCGGATCGCCGCGGGGCCGTCGCCCTTGTATTTCTGGCCGATGGCGCGGTCGTAGCGCGGCTTCTCGCCGTTGGCGAGCTGCTGCTCGCGCAGCTTGTCGAGCGCTTCCTTCGGCATGTAGTCGCGATAGGCATGCCCGGCGGCGAGGAGCTGCTCCGCGACTTCCTGGTAGCGGGCGAGGCGCTGCATCTGGAAGAGCGGGCCTTCGTCCCAGTCGATGCCGAGCCAGCGCATGCCGTCGAGGATCGCCTGCACCGATTCTTTCGTGGAGCGCTCGAGATCGGTGTCTTCCACTCTCAAGACAAAAACGCCCCGGTGACGGCGCGCATAGGCCCACGAAAAAAGGGCCGTGCGGGCACCGCCGATGTGCAGGTAGCCCGTAGGGCTGGGCGCGAAGCGGGTGCGAATCAATCCGTACCGCCGTCGACCGGGAAGCGCTGCGCGCGCCAGCGCAGCATGCCGCCGGAGAGATTCGCGACCTTGTCGAAGCCGGCCTTGCCGAGCATCAGCGTCGCCTGCGCCGAGCGCGCGCCCGAACGGCACACGGCGACGACCGGGGTCTGCTTTTCGATTTCGGAAATTCTGTTCGTCAAAGTGCCTAGCGGTATCAGCTTCGCCCCCGTGACGTGTCCAAGAGGGCCGTTGAACTCGTCGGGCTCGCGCACGTCGACGATCTGCACGCGGCGCAGGTTCTCTTCCAGCCAGTGGGGCTGCACTTCCCAGATGCCGGCGAACGTATAGGTGAGCGGCGCCCAGTCGGGCTCCGCGCTCGAGGTCTTGTCGGGCTTGCCGCATTTCAGGTTGGCCGGCACGGCGAGCGCCATCTGCTTCGGGTGCGCGAGGCCGAGGTGCTCCATGTAGCCGACGAAGTCGCCCTCGCCGATCGACTCGGCGAGCCGCGGGTTGTAGAGCTTCTCCTCGCCGACGCTGGTCTGCGTCAGGCCGCGGTAGTCGTGGCCCGGGTAGAGCAGGCATTGGTCGGGCAGCGAGAAGATCCGGCCGCGCACCGAGCGGAACAGCGTGCGCGCGTCGCCCTGCTGGAAATCGGTGC
>LSTF01000113.1 GCA_001644455.1 Betaproteobacteria bacterium SCGC AG-212-J23 | reverse complement strand
CCGCTACGGGGCTGCCACACGAGAAGGCGCCGCTCCGCGAGCGAAACCGCCCCGTCCAGGAGCAGCGCGAACGCGGTCAGAACCAGGATTCCTGCAAAAACCGCGTTGATATCGAAGGTCCCCTCGGCTTGCAGGATCACATAGCCGACGCCCCGGGAAGAGCCGAGATACTCGCCGACGACGGCGCCCACGAAGGCAAGTCCGACCGAGTTGTGGAGGCTGGCAAACACCCAGCTCATCGCGCTCGGCACATACACATGCCGCAGGAGCTGACGATCCGAAGCGCCGAGGATTCGGGCGTTGGCCAGCACTGTATGGCTGACCTCGCGCACGCCTTGGTACACGTTGAAAAAAACGATGAAGAACACGAGCGTCACGCCCAGCGCCACCTTGGAGGCGATGTCCAGGCCGAACCAGACGCCGAAGATCGGCGCCAGGATCACCCGAGGCATCGAGTTCAGCGCCTTGATATAGGGATCGAGCAGCGCCGATGCCGTCGGGCTCAGCGCGAGCCAAAGGCCGACGACGAGACCAAGGACCGTGCCGACGACAAAGGCCAGCACGGTCTCGACCAGGGTCACCCAAAGGTGCGGATAGATCGATCCCGAAGAGAACCAGTCCCAGATCCTGGCCAGCACTTTCACCGGCTCGCCGAAGAAAAACGCGGCTTTGTTTGGATCGTCGAAATAGATCGGCGGCAGAAGGGTCGGACTGGTCGCCGCGTACCAGAAGAACATCACGCTGAGGAACAGCGCCGCCTGCCAGAGGCGCAGCGACCTAGTGGGCCTGCTGCCGGACATAGCTCTTCAGCACTTCGGCCTTCATCGCGTGCCAGATCTGGGTGTGCAGCTCGATGAAGCGTGGCGTGAGGCGCACTTCGGCCACGTCGCGGGGCCGCGCGAGGTCGATGGCGAACTCGCCGATCGGGCGCGATTCAGGACCGGCGGACATCACCACCACGCGGTCGGAGAGCGAGATCGCCTCCTCCAGGTCGTGCGTGATGAACAGCACCGACTTGCGGTTCGCCGACCAGATCTCGAGCAGCTCGTTCTCCATCAAGTGCCGGGTCTGGATGTCGAGCGCCGAGAACGGCTCGTCCATGAGGATGATCTGCGGATCGAGGATCAGGGTCTGCGCCAGGGCGACGCGCTTGCGCATGCCCCCGGAGAGCTGGTGCGGATAGCGGTCGCCGAAGCCCGCGAGGCCGACGCGCTGCAGCCAGCGCTCGGCCTGGTGCCTCGCTTCCTCCTTTTCCACGCCGCGAAATTCCAGGCCGGCCGTCACGTTCCGCAGCGCCGTGCGCCAGGGCATGAGCGCCTCGGTCTGGAACAGGTATCCGGCCTTGCGGTTGAGTCCCGCAAGAGCCTCGCCGAAGACGCAGACTCCACCCGCCGAGGGTTGCAGCAGGCCCACCGCCACATTCAGCAAGGTCGACTTGCCGCAGCCGGTAGGCCCGACGACCGAAACGAACTCGCCGGGCTCGACACGCAGCGTGGTGTCGCGAACCGCGGTGTAGCGAGCGCCATCGGGCGAGACGAACGTGACCCGCACGTCCTCCAGCGCGAGCGCCGGCATCACTTCTTGCCGTATTTCGCGTTCGCCTTCTTCACGAACTCGTTGGTGTAGGTCTGCGCAAGATTGATCTCGGCCGGCTTGATGTTTGGATTGAAGGAAGCGAGGGCCTTGAGCGTGGTCCTGGCGCCGGCCTCGCTGAAGTAGCCGTCCTTCGAGTAGGCGGTCTTCACGTTGTTGTAGGCGTAGAGATACATCGCCTTGTTGCCCAACAGGTACTCCTCCGGCACCGTGGCGAGGATCTGCTGCGGCGTGGCGTCCTGCATCCAGCGCAGCGTGCGCACCGTCGCGTTGGTCAGCGCCTGCACGGTGTGCGGATTCTTCCGGATGAACTCCAGCGGCGCGTAGAGGCTCGCGGCCGGCATCGGCCCGCCGAACAGCTTCGCCGTGCCCTCCGGCGTCCGCGTTTCGGCGATCAGTTTCACCTTGCCGTCTCTTTCCAGCATCGTCACCGCCGGATCGGTCTGCGAAATCACGTCGACGCGGCCCTGGTCAATCGCCGCGATCACGCTCGCGCCGGCGCCGACGCCGATGAT
The DNA here is from genome assembly GCA_001644455.1 of Betaproteobacteria bacterium SCGC AG-212-J23. Lineage (GTDB taxonomy): Bacteria > Pseudomonadota > Gammaproteobacteria > Burkholderiales > SG8-39 > SCGC-AG-212-J23. Next base: position 50,856 of record LSTF01000113.1, on the reverse strand, counting down.
CGCGACGTCGGTGGGCTTTAGCCCGCCCTGCGCGAGCACGTAGTTGATCACCATGTTGGTGCTCGACCCCGGCGCGCTGACGCCGATCTTGAGGCCCTTCAGATCCTTCGGCGACTTGTACTTGCCGGCGAGCTTGCTCGAGATCGCGACGCTGATCTGCGGCGCCGCGCCGGCCAGCACGAAAGCCTGAAAACTCTGCTTGCGCGATTGCATGTTGATCGTGTGCTCGTAGGCGCCCGCCACCACATCGGCGCTGCCGCCGACCACCGCCTCGAGCGAGCGGGTACCACCCGCGAAGTCGCTGATGCGGACGTTGAGTCCTTCATCCTTGAAGTAGTTGAGGCGCTCGGTGAGAACGAGCGGTAGGTAGTACAGCGCAGACTTACCGCCGACCGCGATGTGAACGTCGGTTTTTTCGAGCTGCGCATGTGCCGCGGGTGCGGCGACCAGCAGGAGGGCGAAAAGGATGTTTTTCATAGCACCTCCAATGTACTAGATTTCCCTGCGTTCCAGCAGCGCCTGCGAGATCGTGCCGGCATCGACATACTCGAGCTCGCCGCCGAGCGGCACGCCGCGCGCGATGCGGCTCACGCGCAGCTTGCGGGCGCGCAACATCTCGGCGACGTAGTGGGCCGTCGCTTCGCCTTCATTGGTGAAGTTGGTCGCCAGGATCACCTCCTGCACTTCCCCGGCGCTCGCCCGCTCGAGCAGCCGATCGAGGCCGATGTCGCGCGGACCGACTCCGTCGAGCGGAGAAAGCCGCCCCATCAGAACGAAGTACATGCCGGAGTAGCTCATGGTCTGCTCGATCATCGCCAGGTCGGCCGGCGTTTCCACGACGCAGAGAAGCGAAGGGTCGCGGCGCGAAGAGCGGCACAGCGCGCAGATCTCTTCCTCGCAGAAATTGTGGCACCGCTCGCAGCGCCGCACGCCCGTCAGCGCGCCTTCCAGCGCTTGGGCAAGCTCGCCAGCGCCGGCGCGATCGTGCTGCAGGAGGTGGTAGGCCATCCGCTGCGCCGAGCGCGGGCCGACGCCGGGCAGCGCCCGCAAGGCCTGCAGCAGCCGCTCCAGGCCTTTCGCCGTGGGAACGGCGTTCTTGCTCAAAACGGCAGCTTGAAGCCCGCCGGCAGGCCGAGGCCGGCGGTCATGCCCGCCATCTTCTCGCTGACGGTCGCGTCCACTTTGCGCGCGGCATCGTTGAAAGCCGCGGTCAGGAGATCCTCGAGCATCTCGCGATCGTCGCCGACCAGCGAGGGATCGATCGAGACCCGCTTCACCTCGTGCTTGCAATTCATCTGCACTTTCACCATGCCGGCGCCCGACTGGCCCTCGACCTCCATCGTGCCCAGGCTTTCCTGCATGCGGCGCATGTTCTCCTGCATCATCTGCGCCTGCTTCATCAGCTGCCCGATGTTGCCTTTCATCGTCGCCTCATTTGCCTTCCGGCCTGATGTTGCCTTCACTGCGAATGCTCGAGTCGACCACCTTGCCGTCGAGCAGGTTGACGAGATCGTTGACGAAGCCGTCCTTCTGCACGGCTTGGGTGGCAGCGGCGCGCGACGCGTCGCGCTCGCCAGCCTCGATCGCCGCCGCGGTCGCACCGGAGGTGTCGCCGACGGAAACCTTGATCGTCACCGCGCCGCCGAGATGCTGCTCGAGCGCGGCCTTCAGCTTGTCCAGGTAGCTCCGCTCGGCGAGGTAGGCCCGGGACTTCGGCACCACCAGCTCGAAGAGAGAGCCTTCGCGGCGCTTCAGCTCGGCATGGCGCGCCAACTCTCGAGCGGCACCCGTCACCGACAGCGATTGCACCAGCTGCGGCCACGCGCCTTCGCCCTTGGGGGCGGCGGCGGTCACCGGCTTCGCGGCGGCACCCGGCTTCTTTGGAGCCGGCGCCAATTCGCGGCTTCCGCTCTCGGGTCGGAAAGCGAGCATCCGCAGGATGGTCATGACGAAGCCGCCGTGCTCATCGGGCGCGAGCGGCAAGTCTTCCCTGCCCTGCAGCGCGATCTGGTAGCAGAGCTGCACCGTCTCGGGATCGAAACGGCCAGCGAGGTCGAGGACGCGCGCACGCTCCGGCAGGTCGGCTTCGAGCGCATCCGGCGCGGATTGCGCGAGCGCGAGCTTCAGCAGCAGGCTCGCGAGATCGGCGAGCGCGGTATCGAACGAAAGACTGCGCGCCTGCATCTCGGCGGCAACCGCCACCGCGGCCGCGGCGTCGCCAGCGGCGATGCTCTCCAGCAGGCGCAGCAGGAATCCCTGATCGATCGCGCCGAGCATCTCGCCGACGCCGACCGCAGTGACCTTGCCGCCGCCGTGTGCGATCGCCTGGTCGAGAAGCGAGAGCGCGTCGCGCATGCTGCCGGAAGCCGCTCGGCCGATGAGCGAGAGCGCTTCGCCTTCGAACGCGATCCTCTCTTCCTTGAGCAAGCCCTCGAGATGCGCCCGGATGGCCTCCCGCGGCATCTGCTTCAGGTTGAATTGCAGGCAGCGGCTCAACACCGTCACCGGGATCTTCTGCGGGTCGGTCGTCGCAAGGATGAACTTGAGATGCTCGGGCGGCTCCTCGAGAGTCTTCAACATGGCATTGAAGGCGTGCCCGGAGAGCTGGTGCACTTCGTCGATCACGTACACCTTGAAGCGCCCTGCCGTCGGCGCGTAGATCGAGCGCTCGAGGAGCTGCGTCATCTCGTCGACGCCGCGGTTGGACGCCGCGTCGAGCTCCACGTAATCCGGAAAGCGGCCGGTATCGATCTGCGTGCACGCACTGCATTTGTTGCATGGCTGCGCCGTGATGCCAGTCTCGCAGTTGAGGCATTTGGCGAGAATCCGCGCCAGCGTCGTCTTGCCGACGCCGCGCGTGCCGGTGAAGAGATAGGCGTGGTGCAGCCGCTTTTGCTCGAGAGCGTGACGAAGCGCACGGACCACATGTTCCTGGCCGACCAGGCTGCCGAAGTCTCTCGGCCGCCACTTGCGCGCAAGTACTTGATAGCTCATCGATTAGAAAATTTGTGGCGAGCCTTGCCCCCGGCACTTGCAGGGACCGGCTGTGGCTGCTTCCTTCCGGACCTGACCAGGTTCACCAGACTGCAATGCGGGGAGGCCCGCCACCATGAATTGTAAGGCAGCGAACCAAAGGTGTACGAAAGCGGACCGTCAGCTTGCAGTCAGCGCATGGAACTTATTCTGCGTACTGAAGCATCCTCCTCCATCGCGTGCCCGATGCGCGATGGTTCCACGCCCAACTGCGCAAGCCGTTGGGCGTTTTCTTTTGTGTCGCGGATTGGCGGAGAGAGTGGGATTCGAACCCACGGTACGCTATTAACGTACACACGCTTTCCAAGCGTGCGCCTTAAGCCGCTCGGCCATCTCTCCGCGTGGTGCGGATGTTACCGCAGCCCGCTTTGCTACACTGCCGCGGGGAGAGGGCATGCGGATACTGGTCGCCGAAGACGAACCGACCGTGGCCGAGGGTCTGATGCGGTCGCTGCGCCAGGCCGGCTACGCGGTGGACTGCGCGAAGGATGGCGACGAGGCGGACGCCGCGCTCGAGGCGAACGAATTCGACCTGCTGATCCTCGACATCGGGCTGCCCAAGAAATCCGGCCTCGAGGTGCTGAAGCGCCTGCGCTCGCGGGGATCCAAGGTGCCGGTGCTGATCCTCACAGCCCGCGACAGCCTGAACGACCGCGTTACCGGCCTGGATGCCGGCGCCGACGACTACCTGGCGAAGCCTTTCGAGCTCGCCGAACTCGCGGCGCGGGTGCGCGCTCTCGCGCGCCGCGGCATGGCGGGCGGCCTGGCGCTCATCAGCCACGGCGCCCTCACCTACGACCAGATCGGCCGCGTCGCGCGCCTGAACGACCGCCCGATCGAGCTTTCCGCCCGAGAAGTGGGCTTGCTGGAGGTGTTCCTTCACCGCGCCGGGCGCCTGGTGTCGAAGGACCAGCTCGTCAACCATCTTTGTGAATGGGGCGAGGAAGTCTCCGGGAACGCAATCGAGGTCTACGTGCACCGCCTGCGGAAAAAGCTCGAGCCGGGCGGCGTACGCATCGTTACCGTGAGGGGCCTGGGTTACAGCCTGGAAAAGCCCGAGACGAAGGCGGCCTCGGCATGAAGATATCGGCCGTCATGGCGATGTGGATGTGCGCCGTGTTCGGCCTCGTCTGCTTCGGCTTCGCTTTCAACGGCTTCACTGCGCTGCCGTCCATCACCAACGTCGAAGATCGCGACCTGACCCTCGGCTATGCCTGGTTCTGGGCCTTTCTCGGCGGCGTCGCGGTGGTGTTCGGCGTCCTCTCCTGGATGATCAAGGAAGGCAAGCTGGGCGATCCCGATCAGATGTAAGGGCGAATAAAAAGCCCGCACGAGGCGGGCTTTTTATCCTTGCCTTTTGAAGCGGTCAGCGCGCGTCGAGCACCGACTCGTTGTGGTGGATGTCGCGATCCTTGACCTCTTTCAGGAACAGCGTGCCGATGACGAGGGTCATCAGCGCCACCACGATCGGATACCAGAGGCCGAAGTAGATATCCCCGGTCGCCGCGACCATCGCCGTCGCCGTGAGTGGCAGCATGCCGCCGAACCAGCCGTTGCCGATGTGATACGGCAGTGACATCGAGGTGTAGCGGATCCGCACCGGGAAGAGTTCCACCAGGAACGCGGCGATCGGGCCGTAGACCATGGTGACGTAGATCACCATGATCACCAGGATCACCTCGGCCATCACCCAGTTGATCCGGGCGCGGTCGGGCGCCGCCGCGTAGCCGGCTTTGGCGAGCGCCGCACCCAGCACCTTCGCGTCCGAGCCCTCGATCTTGGCGGCGGAGTCGCCGCTGCCGATCACGGTCACCACGGGCGAGCCCGGCGCGCCATCGGCCGACTTGAAGGACAGGCCCTGCTTGGTCAGGAAGTCCTTGGTCTTGTCGCAGTCCGAAAACTTGCTCCACGGGCCGACGAAGATGTGAAACTGGCAGGTCGCCGGATCGGCCGTCACCGAGATCGGCGTTTTCGCCTGGAACTCCTCGAGCCCCGGGTTGATGTAATGCGTCAACCCGGCGAACAGCGGGAAGTACGTGACTGCCGCGATCAGGCAGCCCGCCAGGATGATCTTCAGGCGCCCGATCCTGTCGGAGAGCCAGCCGAAGACGATAAAGAACGGCGTGCCGATCAGCAGCGACAAGCCGATCAGCGTGTATGCCGAGACGTAGTCGAGCTTCAGCGTGATGATGATGAAGAACAGGGCGTAGAACTGCCCCGTGTACCAGACCACGCCCTGGCCGGCGGTGGCCCCGAGCAGCGCAAGCAGCACGTACTTGTTGTTCGGGTACCTGAGGAAGCTGTCGGTAAGCGGGGACTTGGAGCCCTTGCCCTCGGACTTCATCCTCTGGAACACCGGCGACTCCTCGAGCTTGAGCCGGATGTAGACCGAGAACGCGAGCAGGATGATCGACACCCAGAACGGCAGGCGCCAGCCCCACTCGGCGAAGACTTTGGCGTCCATGTTGCTGCGGCACAGCCAGATCACCAGCAGGGCGAGGAACAGGCCGAGCGTGGCCGTGGTCTGGATCCAGCTCGTGTCGTAGCCGCGACGATGGTTCGGGGCGTGCTCCGCAACGTAGGTCGCGGCGCCGCCGTACTCGCCGCCGAGCGCAAGGCCCTGCAGCAGCCGCAGCGTCACCATCAGGATCGGCGCGAGCCAGCCGACGGTCGCGTAGGTCGGCAGCAAGCCGACCGCGAAGGTCGAGGCGCCCATCACGACGATGGTGATCAGGAACGTGTACTTGCGGCCAACCAGGTCACCGATGCGGCCGAAGAGCAGCGCGCCGAAGGGCCGCACGAGGAAGCCGGCGGCATAGGCGGCGAAAGCCGAGAGCAACGCCGCGGTCTGGTTACCCGGCGGGAAGAACAGGGCCGCGAAGAACGGCGCCAGGACGGCGTAGAGGTAGAAGTCGTACCACTCGAAAACCGTCCCCAGAGAAGACGCGAAGATGACTCGCTTCTCTTCGGGCTTGAAATCCGGATGATCCGCTGCGTGAGTCGCCATGGTTCTCCCCCTCTTGTTGTGGATACAGCAATCCCCGCAGGAGTGTCGCAGTAGCGGCTTACTGGAAACTTACACAAGTGCTTGATGTTGCAGTGCAACCTGACCTGACAACGGAAGGGTGAACGAGAAGCACGTGCCCTCGCCGCGCGTGCTTGCCACCCAGATCCGCCCGCCCAGGAGCTCGACGATCCGCCGGCAGATATGCAGCCCGAGCCCGCTGCCGCGGGGCCTGTCGGCGGCCAAGTCCCCCGCCTGGCGGAACTTGTCGAAGATGACTTCCTGGTCCGCGATACTGATTCCTGGGCCGTTGTCCCGGACATCCACGCGCAGGAAGCGTGAATCCTCCGATATTGCGATCTCCACCCTGCCCTGGTGCGGATCGCAGAACTTGGCCGCGTTCGAGAGCAGGTTGAGCATCACCTGCACCATCCGGTCGAGGTCTGCGGTCACCAAGGGAACGCGTTCCGGGACGCGGGTGCGCAGCTCGATGCGCTTCTCCTTGAACAGCTCGCCCATCGCCGCGACCGTGTCCTCGACGATCTCCTTCATGTCCACCGGCCCCGGATACCACTCGACATTACCCGACTCGAGCTTCGATACGTCCAGGATCTGGTTGATCAGGCGCGTCAGCCGCTCGCTCTCCTTGATGACGATGCCGAGCTGACGCGCACGCTCCGCCGGATCGAGGTCCGGGTTGTCGCGCAGGATCTGGGAGAAGGTCCGAATCGCCGTGAGCGGCGTGCGCAGCTCGTGCGATACGGTGGCGACGAAATCGTCCTTGAGCCGGTCGAGCTCCTTCAACCGCTCGTTGACGGTGCGCAGCTCCTCCGTGGCGCGCTCCAGCTCGCGCGACTTCTGCTCCAGCCGGTGGCTGTAGACGATCACTTGCGAGGCTTCGTCCAGCATCTCGCGCACTTCCTCGATCGACAGCGCCTCCTCTTTCACCGCCGAGGCCACCATGATGTGCGCCGAAGCGGCGCCGATTGCGCCGGCCAATTGCATTTCGACGAAGTGCACCAGGTTGGCGTCGGCCTGCAGCGTTCCCGCCGGCCAGTCGAGGTTGCGATCCCGCGCGAACTCGCGAAACGCGGCGTCCGCCGATTCGGCGCCGATGAAACGCGTCAGCAATCGGTGCAACTCGCTCGCTGATGCGGTGCCGCGCCAGAAGGACGCTCCCGGAGTCTCGGCCTGGCGGTATGCGTCGACGAACACGCTCGCCTGGCGCGCCTCCTGGGCATCGCGCGTGCCGAGCAGCGATACACCGACGTAGGTGCCAATGTTGGCGATCATGCTCCAGATCATGGCGTGCGTGACCGGGTCGAGCCCGGCGAGGCCGAACAGATGCTGCGGCTTGAGCAATGCAACGCTCCAGGGACCCTGCTCGAGAAGACCCATTGGCAGCCAGCCCGACCGCGCCAACGCAGGTAGCAGCAGCGTGTAGGCCCACACGATGAAGCCCGCGACCAGGCCCCAGAATGCTCCGTGACGGGTGCCGCCCTTCCAGAAGATGCCGCCAAGGAGCGGCGGGCCGAACTGCGCAACCGCGGCGAACGACACAAGGCCGATCGACACCAGCGCGTAGGCCTCGCCCGCCAGCCTGAAATAGAGGTAACCGAGCAGCAGAATCAGCACGATCGCGCCCCGCCGGATGCCGAGTAGCAGGGCCGTCAGGTCGCGCCGCTCGGCGAGGCGCAGTCCCTTCAAGCGCAGCAGCACCGGCATCAGCAGGTCGTTGCACACCATGGTCGAGAGCGCGATCGTCTCGACGATTACCATGCCGGTCGCGGCCGACAGGCCGCCGATGAAGACCAGCAGCGCGAGCCCTTCCTGCTTGGCCGCCATCGGCAGGGTGAGGACGAAGGTGTCGGCGTCCACGCCGCCGCCCGGGAACCGCAGGTTGCCGCCGAAGGCGATCGGCAGCACGAAGATGTTGATCGCGATCATGTAGAGCGGAAACAGCCAGATCGCCTTGCTAAGGTGGCGCTCGTCCTTGTTCTCGATCACTGCAACCTGGAACTGGCGCGGCAGGAACATGATCGCGAGCATCGACAGGATGGTCAGCCAGACCCAGTTCGCGTAGCCGCCGGCGACTCCCTCGAGCGGCGTGAGCAAGGGGGCCAGATCGGGCGATGCGCGGACGCGTGAAAAGATATCGCCCAGCCCGTTGAACATACCGTAGGTGACGAAAACGCCCACGGCAAGGAACGCCAGCAGCTTGACCAGCGACTCGAAGGCGATCGCGGCGACCATGCCCTCGTGGTGCTCGGCGGCATCGAGATGCCGCGTGCCGAACAGGATGGTGAACGCGGCGAGGATCATCGCCACCCAGAACGCCGTGTCGCTGGCGAGTGGCCCCACTCCGGCGCTCGCCGGCATGCTGATCTCCGGATAGTGCAGCAGGATGGCGTAGCTGGTGGAGATCGCCTTCAGCTGCAGCGAGATGTAGGGCAGGATGCCGATCACCGCGATCACCGTCACCAGCCCGCCGAGCAAAGCACTCTTGCCGTAGCGGGAAGCGATGAAGTCGGCGAGCGAGGTGATCCGGTTGTTCTTGCTGATGCGGATGATCTTGCGCATCACCAGCCACCACAGCGCGATCATCAGCGTCGGCCCGAGATAGATCGGCAGGAAGCCGATGCCGTCGCTGGCCGCGCGCCCCACCGAGCCGTAGAAAGTCCACGCCGTCGCGTACACCGCCAGAGACAGCGCGTAGATCGTCGGGTTGGCGATGATCGAGCGGCCTTCGTCCGCCCGCTTGTCGGCGTAGTACGCGATGCCGAACAGCAACCCCAGGTAAGCGAAAGCCACCAGAACGATGACGTGGCCCTGCAGCATCGTGCCCGCGGGCGCCTAGCGCCGCGCCTCGACCACGAGCGCCATCAGCCCGACCAGCAGCGCCCACGCAACGAAGATGTAGGCGTAGAGCACCGGCACGCCGAACGCCACGGCGGGCACGTTGAACAGCGACAGCACCGGGTAGTTGAACAGCAGGCAACCGAGGACGAACAGCGCGATCAGCCGCTGGCCCTTGACCGCGGACTGCTGCATCACGTCGATTGCTTCAGCTGCTCGAGAATCGCCGGGTTCTCGAGCGTCGAGACGTCCTGCGTGATCTCCTCGCCCTTGGCGATCGCCCGCAGCAGCCGGCGCATGATCTTGCCGGAGCGCGTTTTCGGCAGGTTGTCACCGAAGCGGATGTCCTTGGGCTTGGCGATCGCGCCGATCTCCTTGCCGACCCAGTCGCGCAGCTCCTTGGCGATCTTCTTCGCCTCCTCGCCGCTCGGCCGCGCGCCCTTCAGCACGACGAAGGCGCAGATCGCCTCGCCGGTCAGCTCGTCGGGCCGGCCGACCACCGCCGCCTCGGCGACCAGCTTCGAGTTCGCCACCAGCGCCGACTCGACCTCCATCGTTCCCAGGCGGTGGCCCGACACGTTGAGGACGTCGTCGATGCGGCCGACGATGCGGAAGTAGCCCTCTTCGTCGGTGCTCGCGCCGTCGCCGGCGAGATAAAGCTTGCGCTTGAAGTCGTCGGGCCAGTAGGTCTTGATGTATCGATCCGGATCGCCCCAGATCGTGCGCAGCATCGAAGGCCACGGCCGCTTGATCACCAGGATGCCGCCCTTGCCCCGGCCGACCGGATGGCCGGTCTCGTCGACGATGTCGGCGAAGATGCCCGGCAGCGGCAGCGTCGCCGAGCCCGGCTTGGTCGGCGTCGCGCCCGGCAGCGGAGTGATCAGGTGGCCGCCGGTCTCGGTCTGCCACCAGGTATCGACGATCGGGCAGCGTCCGCCGCCGACCATCTCGTGGTACCACATCCACGCTTCGGGATTGATCGGTTCGCCCACCGAGCCGAGGATGCGCAGCGACGAGAGATCGTATTTCTTCGGCTGGTCGCCGCCTGCCTTGATCAGCGAGCGGATCGCGGTCGGCGCGGTGTAGAAGACGTTGACCTTGTGGTCCTGGATCATCTTCCAGAAGCGTCCCGCGTCCGGATAGACCGGCACGCCCTCGAACACCACCGCGGTCGTGCCGACGGCGAGCGGTCCATAGGTGATGTAGCTGTGCCCGGTCACCCAGCCGACATCGGCCGTGCACCAGAAGACGTCGCTCGGCTTGTTGTCGAACACCCACTTCATGGTCAGCGCGCACCACAGCAGATAGCCGCCGGTGGAGTGCTGGATTCCCTTCGGCTTGCCGGTCGAGCCCGACGTATAGAGGATGAACAGCGGATGCTCGGCGTTGACGAACACCGGCTCGCAGGACTCCGGCTGGCCCTTCACCGCGTCGTCCCACCAAGTGTCGCGCCCGGCTTTCATCGGCACCTGGCTGCCCGAACGCTTGTAGACGAACACGTTCTTGATCGCTTCGCAGCCGCCCATGCCGAGCGCTTCGTCGACCACCGGCTTGAGCGGGATCTCCTTGCCGCCGCGGAACTGGCCGTCCGCCGTGATCACCGCCACCGCGCCCGCATCGATGATGCGCTCCTGCACGCTCTTGGCCGAGAAGCCGCCGAACACGACCGAGTGCGTCGCCGCGATGCGCGCGCACGCCTGCATCGCCACCACCGCCTGGATCGACATCGGCATGTAGATGAGAACGCGGTCACCCTTCTGGATGCCCTTCGCCTTCAGCGCGTTGGCGAAGCGACACACTTCCCTGTACAAATTCTGGTAGCTGATCTTCGTGACCTTGCCGTCGTCCGCCTCGAAGATGATCGCGGTCTTGTCGGGCTGGGTCTTGAGATGCCGGTCGAGGCAGTTGTAGGAGGCGTTCAGCTCGCCGTCGTAGAACCAGCGGAAGAACGGCGCCTTCGATTCGTCGAGCGTTTTCGTGAACGGCTTCGACCAGACGAGGGTCTCGCGCGCGAGCCGGGCCCAGAAGCCTTCGAAGTCCTTCTCCGCCTCCGCGACCAGCTTGCGGTAGGCGTCCATTCCGGAAATGTTGGCCTGCTTGACCATCGCCGGCGATGGCGGAAAGACGCGCTTTTCCTGCAGGACCGTTTCAATGTTCGAAGACATTCCTCTCCTCCTTGGCTCGCATACAATCTTAGCGCATGGCAACCATCCGCAAGGCAGACCTGATCCAGAGCGTCGCCGACGCGCTGCAGTTCATTTCCTACTATCACCCCGCCGACTACATCCGCGCGCTCGGCCGCGCCTACGAGCGCGAGCAGTCGCCGGCGGCGAAGGACGCGATCGCGCAGATCCTCAGCAACTCGCGCATGTGCGCCGAGGGCCACCGGCCGATCTGCCATGACACCGGCATCGTCAACGTCTTCGTCAAAGTCGGCATGAACGTGCGCTTCGATTTCGATGCTTCCTTTGAAGACGTGATCAACGAAGGCGTGCGCCGCGCCTATCTCGATCCGGACAACAAGCTGCGCGCCTCGGTGCTCGACGAATCCGACTTTGGCCGCAAGAACACCAAGGACAACACGCCTGCGGTGATCAACGTGCAGCTCGTCCCCGGCGACAAGGTCGAGATCGACGTCGCGGCGAAAGGCGGCGGCTCCGAAGCGAAGGCGAAGTTCGCGATGCTCAATCCGTCGGACTCGATCGCCGACTGGGTGGTCAAGACCGTACCGAGCATGGGCGCAGGCTGGTGCCCGCCCGGGATGCTCGGCATCGGCGTCGGCGGCACCGCCGAGAAGGCGATGCTGCTCGCCAAGGAATCGCTGATGGAGCCGATCGACATGGCGGAGCTGAAAACGCGCGGCGCCAAGACCGCCGTCGACAAGCTGCGCGTCGAGCTCTATGACCGGGTCAACGCCCTCGGCATCGGCGCGCAGGGCCTCGGCGGCCTGTCGACCGTGCTCGACGTGAAGATCCGCACCTATCCCGCGCACGCGGCCAACCGGCCGGTCGCGATGATTCCCAATTGCGCCGCCACGCGGCACGCGCACTTCATGCTCGACGGCTCGGGACCGGCGGAATTCGAGGAGCCGAAGCTTTCCGACTGGCCGGCGGTCACGTGGCAGCCCGATTCGAGTTCGAAAAAAGTTTCTCTGGACACTTTGACGCGCGAGGAAGTCGCGTCATGGAAACCGGGGCAGCGCCTGCTGCTGTCCGGAAAGCTGCTGACCGGCCGGGATGCCGCGCATAAGAGAATCCAGGAGTTTCTCGAGCAGAAGAAGCCCCTTCCCGTGGACTTCACCAACCGGGTCATCTACTACGTCGGCCCGGTCGATCCGGTGCGCGACGAGGTCGTGGGGCCGGCCGGGCCGACCACTTCCACGCGCATGGACAAGTTCACCGACACCATGCTCGGCAAGACCGGGCTGATCGCGATGGTGGGCAAGGCGGAGCGCGGGCCGGCGGCGATCGAGTCGATCCGCAAGCACAAGGCGGCGTACCTGATGGCGGTCGGCGGCGCTGCATACCTCGTCTCCAAGGCGATCCGCAAGTCGCGCGTGCTCGCCTTCGAAGACCTCGGCATGGAAGCGATCTACGAGTTCGAGGTGCAGGACATGCCGGTCACCGTCGCGGTCGACGCCAATGGCACCTCGGTGCACACCACCGGCCCCGCGGAGTGGTCGAAGAAGATCGTCGAGCTGAAGCTCCCGGTCACGGCTGCGTGAACGCGGGCGTCCATATCTGCGAAGTCGGGCCGCGCGACGGCCTGCAGAACGCGCATCACCTCATGCCCACCGAGGCGAAGAAGGCCTGGATCCGCGCCCTCGCCGCGGCGGGCCTGAAGGAGATCGAAGTCGGCTCCTTCGTTCCGCCCAAGCTCATTCCCGCCATGGCCGATACCGGGGAAATCGTAAGGGATGCTGTTTCGATCCCTGGAATCAAAGTCGTTGCGCTTGCACCGAACCTGAAAGGTTTTCAGCGCGCCCTGGAGGCTGGCGCTCACAAGGTCACCTTCCCGGTCTCGGCGAGCCGCAAGCACAGCGAGTCCAATGTGCGCATGACGCCGGAGCAAATGATCGAGGAAGTGCGCAGGTGCGCCCAATTCCCCCATCCCGGCGCCGAGATCGAAGGCGCGGTGTCGACCGCGTTCGGCTGCACGATGCAGGGTGAAGTGCCGGAAGACGACGTGGTGCGCATCGCCGCAGCGCTCGCGGAATTCTGTGATTGCGTCGCCCTCGCCGATACGGTGGGCTATGCCAACCCGGCCCAGATCAAGAGAATCTTTGCCAAGGTCCGAAAAGCCATCGGGTCGAAGCTTGAAGCCGCGCATCTGCACAACACGCGCGGCCTGGGCTTGGCCAACGCGCTGGCCGCCTATGAGGAAGGCGTGCGCCACTTCGACAGCTCAATGGGCGGCCTCGGCGGCTGCCCGTTCGCGCCCGGCGCGAGCGGCAACGTGATCACCGAGGACCTGGTGTTCATGTTCGAAAGCATGGGCATCAAGACCGGGATCGATCTCGAGAAGTTGTTTCTCGCCCGAAAAATCCTCATCCAGGGTTTGCCGGATGAGCCCATCTACGGCCACACGCCGGACGCTGGACTGCCCAAAGGATTCCGTGCTGCCGCTTGAAGGGGTGCGCGTCGTCGAATTCGCGCACATGGTGATGGGCCCCTCCTGCGGACTCGTGCTCGCCGACCTCGGCGCCGAAGTCATCAAGGTCGAGCCGCTCGCCGGCGACAACACCCGCCGGCTGGAAGCCGCGGGCGCCGGATTCTTTCCCGTCTTCAACCGCAACAAGAAGAGCCTCGCCGTCGATCTCTCGAAGCCGCGGGGAAAAGAGATCGCCCTCAAGCTGCTCGCGACCGCCGACGTGCTGACCGAGAACTTTCGCCCCGGCGCGCTCGACAAGCTCGGCTTCTCCTACGAGAAGCTGAAAAACCCCCGGCTGATCTACTGTTCGCTCAAGGGCTTCCTGAAAGGCCCCTACGAACACCGGCCGGCGCTCGATGAAGTGACGCAGATGATGGGCGGCCTCGCCTACATGACCGGCCTTCCCGACCGGCCGCTGCGTGCCGGCTCCTCGGTGGTCGACATCATGGGCGGCACCTTCGCGGCGGTCGCCATCCTGGCCGCCCTGCGCGAGCGCGACAAGACCGGCAAAGGAAAGCGCGTCACGAGCGCGCTGTTCGAGAGCACCGCGTACCTCGTCGCGCAACACATGGCGCAGTACGAGATCACCGGCGAAGCGCCCCCGCCCATGTCGGTGAAGCGTCCCGCCTGGGGCGTCTACGACATTTTCGATACCGCGGGCGGCGGGCGCCTCTTCGTCGGCGTGGTGACCGATACGCAGTGGGAAGTTTTCTGCCGGGAGTTCCGGGTCGAGGACCTGGCGAAGGACCAGAGGCTCGCGACGAACGCCCTGCGCGTGAAAGAGCGCTCCTGGCTCATTCCCCGCGTCAACGAGATCACGAAGCAGCACTCGAGCGCCGAGCTGGCGGCCAAGCTGGAAGAGATCGGCATGCCGTTCGCGCCGATCGCCAAGCCCTGGGACCTGCTCGACGATCCGCACCTCAAGGCGTCGGGCGGATTGCTCGAGACCCGGTACAACGGAAAGCGCTCGCATGTTCCTGCACTGCCAATCGAATTGGACGGGAAGCGACTCGCGAAGCGCTCCGATCCACCCGAAGTAGGCCAGCACGGCCGCGAGCTGTTGCGCGAGCTCGGCTATGAACAAAAGGAGATTGCGAGCCTTGTCGAGGCACGTATAGTCGCGTTTCCTACCTGAGGAGGAGGAAACCGATGGACTTCAGCAGGCGCAACATCCTGCAGGGGATGCTCGCACTCGGCGGAGCATTCGCCCTCGATGGCTGTACGACTTCAACGCAGCTCGGCGCAGGGACCGGCGGCAGCACCCGTCTCAGCGGCGGGCGCATCTCGGTGCGCTGGCTGGGCGGCGGTATCACCGAGATCGCCACACCGGACTACAAGCAGATCGCCTATGGCGACGCCTGGTTCTGGAGCAACGCGGGCTGGACGCGCTTCAACGTGCCGAAGGCGCCCGAGTACGCGAGCCCGCAGGCTTTCGCTCAGTACGTGCGCGGCAAGAACCCGGAAGCGGTGTTCATGCTGCTGACCCACGACCACGGCGACCACATGGGCGACTACTTCGATGCGCTGAAGGCGCTGGTCGACGCCGGCGTGCCGGTCCTGACCGCCGGACAGAGCGACCTCATGCGCGGCTCGCTCGGGCTCGTGCCCGACTTCAAGAAGGCAGGCCTGGACAACGCCAAGATCGTCGTCAACGGCGGCGGCGGGATCAACTTCGGCGGCACCGGGCGGCACGGCGCCATGACGGCGCGGCTGGTGCCCGCGGTGCACTCGACTTTGCACGCCTTCCCCGCCGCGGGCTTCATCCTGGAAATCGGCGGCACCCGCGTCTACATCAGCGGCGACACGGACCTGTACGGTGACATGAGGCTGGTCGGCCAGCGCTACCAGCCGAACGTCGCCATCATCTGCGTCGGCGGCGGTCCCAACACGATGGACCCGGCGGAGGCGGCGGTCGCTTGCCAGTGGCTTGGCGTGTCACACGCCATCCCGGTGCACTACGCCCACAACGCGAATGTGATCGGCGTCCAGGCCGGCGAGGACTTCCGCAAGGCGATGGCGCGGGTCGCGCCGGAGGTCAAGGTGACGGTGATGAAGCCCGGCGACACCGCCCTCATCCAGGCCTGACGGTCACTGCATCTTGCAATCCTGCACGTAGGCATCGCCCCGCGCGGTCAGCACCGTGCCCATGGTCTTGTGCACGATGCGGCCGTCGGGGCCCTTGCCCACCAGCTGCAGGTAGTAGTTCTGCACGGGGAACTGGTTCTTGCCGAACTTGAAGTCGCCGCGCACGCTCTTGAAGTCGGCGGCGCGGAGTGCGGCGCGGAGCGCGTCCTTGTCCTCGATCCTGCCCTTGACCTTGCGGATCGCCGAGTCGAGCAGCATCGCGGTGTCGTAGCCGGTCGCGGCGTAGCCCGTCGGGAGACGCTTGTATTCCTTCTCGAACTCGGCGACGAATTTCTTGTTCGCCGGGTTGTCGAAGTCGATCGACCAGTGGCCGACGCTGAACAACCCCAGCATCGGGTCGCCGACCGCGCGGATGATGTCCTGGTCGGATCCCCACAGCGGCACGACGAGCTGGATGTCGCGCGACATGCCGGAAGCGACGAACTGCTTGATGAAGTTGACCCCCATCCCTCCCGGAAGGAAGACGTACAGCGCTTCCGGCTTGGCGGCGCGGATCTGCGAAAGCTCCGCTGCGTAGTCGAGCTGGCCGAGCTTGGTGTACATCTCCTCGACGAGCTTGCCCTTGTAGTACCGCTTGAACCCGGTGGCGGCGTCGTAGCCGCCGACATAGCCGGGCGCGAGGAAGATGGCGTTCTTGATGCCCTTGCTCGTCATGTACTGGCCAGCCGCCTCGCTGTAGGCCTCGCTCGGCCAGGACGCCGCGAAGAAGAACGGGTTGCACTGCGCGCCCGTAAACGGCGCCGGGCCGGCATTCGGCGAGATGAAGAACACCTTGCTCGCGATCGCGTCGGGCGCCACCGCCATCACCACGTTGGAGAAAACGATGCCGGTGATGAAATCGACCTTGTCCTTCTGCAGGTAGCGCTCGGCGATCTGCTTTGCGTTCTCGGGCTTGAGCTGATCGTCGCTCACCAGCACCTCGGCGGGCAGGCCGCCGAGCTTGCCGCCGTTCAGCTTGACCGCGAGGTTGAACGCATCGCGGATGTCGGTGCCGATCGACGCGTTCGGTCCCGACAGCGTGCTGATGAAGCCGATCTTCACCTTGTCGGCGCCCTGCGCGGCCAGGCTGAAGAAAAACAATAGGAAAAGAATCCGTTTCATCTTGCCTCCCGGTTGACTTTCATTTTCTGGTCGACGATGCGGCCTGCATCGATGACGACCTTGCCGTCGAGCTCGACGGTGCAATCGCGCATCGGCACGTCGTAGTGGCCGCGTGTGTTCCGCTTGCCCCCGCCCTGCGTATTCGGTCCGGTCGAGAACAGGAAGTTGCCCGGGAAGGTGCGCGCGGCGGCGCGGTGCCGCTCGGGGTCGTCGCCGTGCAGCGCGATGCCATACCAGAGCGCCTGCGGATTCATGCCCCAGCCGAGATGCGACACCGCATAAGGGTCGCGATCCTTGTCGTTCTCGCGCCCGTCCTCCAGCCAGTCGCGCATCAGCTTCGCGTCGACACCGCCCTGGATATCGACGATGTGACCTTCGCGAATCTGCATCCGCACCGGGTCGGAGACATAGCGGCAGTACGGCAGGATGACGATGTCGCCGGGCGCGAGAACGACGCTGCCGCTCGCGCTGCCCTCGTTCGGAAACGTGTGGATGTGCCCGCCGCCCCAGTGGTCGAAGTGGCCTTTCTCGTCGGCGAAGCCCCACTGCGTCATGACGGGATATTCGCCACATTCGTACGACAGGTCCGTACCCGCTTCGCTCCGCACGCGAACGCGCTTCGCTCCGCGATAGACATGCTCGGCATGCTTGCATGCCTCCTTCAATCCCCGCGGTGCCATCAGCTGCTCGAGATCGTCGGGCGAATCGATGATCATCAGCACCCGCACGCCGCGATCCATCACCTGCTTCAGCCAGCTGGTGAAGAGCGGCACGTGGAAGATCACCACCAGGTCCGCCGCGCTCACCGCCTCGAGGGTGCCCTTGCACTTGCCGATGGTCGGCACGCCGACCTTGGTCCACGACGGCAGGGAATTGACGCACAGCTCGTAGATGTCCGCGCCCAGGTCGTCGGCCGCCGCGAACGCGGCCTGCAGGTACTCGCGACGCGTGCCGAGATCGCTGACCGCGGCGATGGTCTCGCCCTTCTGTACGTTGCAAAGCTGGAACTGCTTGCGGTAGAGCTGCGCAAGCTTCGCCGGGTTCAGCTCCTGGATCACTTGCGCATTATGGCTTGCCAGATGCGGTGCGGCGTAGCCGGCATTTCGAGCTCGACGCCGAGCGCATCGCGCAGCGCGCTCATCACCGCCGCCGGCGCGGCGATGGTGCCGGCCTCGCCGCAGCCCTTGGCGCCGAGCGGGTTATGCGTACAGGGCTGGCTCTCGTCCGTCTCGGAGTCGAACATCGGCAGGTCCGACGCCCGCGGCAGCGCATAGTCCATGAACGATGCCGAGAGTAGCTGTCCCTGGTCGTAGACCGTGCGCTCGAACAGCGCCTGCCCGAGGCCCTGCGCCAGCCCGCCGTGGAGCTGGCCTTCGACGATCATGGGGTTGATGACCGTGCCGATGTCGTCCACCGCGCTGTAGCGCAGGATCCGCACCTCGCCGGTCGCGCGGTCGACCTCGAGCTCGCAGACATGGGCGCCGTTGGAGAACGCGAAATTCGACGGATCGTAGTAGGCCGACTCGTCCAGGCCCGGCTCGATGTCCGGGTAGCGGTTCGGCGCGTAGGCGGCGCGCGCCACCTCCTGGAACGAGATGCCGCGATCGGTCCCGGCAACGCGGAACACGCCGGCGTCGAACTCGACATCGGCCTCCGCGGCTTCGAGCAGGTGCGCGGCGATCTTCTTCCCTTTGGCGATGATCTTGCCGCCCGCGACGTGCAGCGCCGAGCCGCCGACCGCGACAGAGCGCGAGCCGAAGGTGCCGGTCCCCGTGGGAACGGCGCCGGTATCGCCTTCGACGATTCTGATCCGCTCGAAAGCGACGCCCAATCGCTGGGAAAGGATCTGCGCGAACGTGGTTTCGTGCCCCTGGCCGTGATTGTGGGTGCCCAGGAAGACCGTGACACTGCCGTCGGGGGCGACGCGCACCTGCGCCACCTCGTAGAAGCCGACGCGAGCGCCCATGGCGGCGGCAAGTCGCGACGGGGCGACGCCCGACGATTCGATGTAGCAGGCGATGCCGATGCCGTGGCCCGGCTTCCTGCGCTTGGCGAACCCGGCGTAGTCCGCGAGCTCGAGCGCCCGCTCGAAGACCTTGGGAAAGTCACCGCAATCGTAGGTCGGACCGACCGGCGTCTTGTAGGGCATCGCCGACGGCGGAATGAAGTTGCGGCGGCGGATCTCCGCGCGGTCGATGCCGAGCTCGCCCGCGGCCTTGTCGGCAAGCTGCTCGAGGACGTAGCACGCCTCCGGCCGGCCGGCGCCGCGGTAGGCGTCGGTCGGCACGCTGTTGCTGAAGAAGCCGTTCACCTCGACGAAGACCGCGGGGGTCCGGTAGACCCCGGCAAGCAGCGCGCTGTAGATCGGACCGGCGATCGCCGCGCCGAAGCTCGACACGTAGGCGCCGAGATCGGCGCGCGTCGTCACCTGCAGGCCGACGAAGTGCCCCTCTTCATCGAGGCCCAAGGTCGCGCGCGTCACGTGGTCACGTCCTTGCGTGTCCGAAAGAAAGGATTCGTTCCGCCCGGCGATCCACTTCACCGGGCGGCGCAGGCGCCGCGCGGCCCAGACGACGAGGGTCTCTTCCGGATAGTGCTTTCCCTTGTAGCCGAAGCCGCCGCCCACGTCGCGCGAGATCACTCTCAGCTCCGCTTCGGCGATGCCCAGTTCCTCGCAAACGTAGCGCCGGATGTGATGCGGGGCCTGCGTGCCGACGTACAGCGTGTCGCCGGTCGAAGCTGCGCCGCGGGTTTCGATCGCCGCGCCGCACAGCCGGTTGTTCACCAGCTCGACCTCGACCTTGCGGCTCGCGCGCGCCATCGCCTGCTCGACCGCGGCGCGATCGCCCCGCGTCCAGGTGAAAGCATGCTCGCCGTCGATGGCCGGCAGCGGCTCGTAGTCGACCTCGACTCGCTCGGCGAGATCCTCGGCCGCCGGCCGCGATTCGGCGAACACCATCGCCACCGGCTCGCCGACGTGGCGCACCACCTCGCGCGCCATCGGCCATCGCGGCGGCTCGCTCATCCCGGGCAGCACCCAGCCGCAGCGCATCGGTTGCAGGCCCTGCAGGTCTTTCCCCGTGAAAATCAGACCCGAGGATCGAATCGACCGGAGCCGAGCATGCGGATGTGGCGAGCGCACGAACACGCAGTGCAGCTCACCCGGAAGTGAAAGGTCGGCAATGAACCGCCCGGTGCCGGCGAGGAAGCGCTGGTCCTCGACGCGCCGCAGCGCGGCGCCGATCACCGGATTTCTTCGCGCAGCAGCTCGAGCCGCTCGTAGATGGCGCGGTCGGTGACCATGAACAGGTCGCCGTTGCCCTCGTGGCTCGCCCAGGTCCAATGGGGGATGGTGAAGACGTCGTGCTGCGACCATTCGAACGCGCGCTCGCCGACTTTCGAGCGCCCTTCGCCCGAGACGACCAGGCAGACGGCGCTGCAGGTCGAGCGCGCTTGCCTGGTCTTGCCGACCCTCTTCAGAAACAGATCCAGGGTCGGCATGACCGAGCGGCCGTCCTTCGTGTAGCGGTAGGTGAGCGAACCGTCCGGCGCCGGCGCCAGGCCGCGCACCGCGTCCTGCCACGCGAAGCGGTACTCGCCCGAGCCTTCCGTTCCAACCTCCCAGAAGCGCTCGTCCTGCCGCTTGCCCGGCTCGAAGAAGCTCACGTCGAGGTTGCAGATCGCCGGCATGTTGGCGGCGTCAAACCAGACGGTGCGGCGCTTGCCCTCGTTGATGTGGCCGTGCCAGCACATCGGCGGCGTCAGCACGAGGTCGCCCTCGTGCATCTCGCAGCGCCGGCCGTTGACGATGGTCACCGCTCCCTCCGCCCGCGTCGCAAAGCGAATCGCCGCGGCCGTGTGCCGGTGCGGCACCGCCCTGTCCCCGGGCTCGAGCACGGTGAAGGCGCCGATCAGGTTCTGGGTGGTGACCGTCGCGCCGCCGAACGCGGGATTGGCCAGGATCAGCGCCCGCCGCTCCACGTCTTCGATGCCGACCTCTTTCGCCGCGCGCGCCGTGAACGGCGCGATGTCGCCCCATCGCCAGTGCATCGGCTCGTCCACCGCTTTCGGCGCCATCGGCGTGATGCGCTGGTAGCGGTCCCAGAGAGGATGGATCCGCGCCTTCTCCAGTGCGGCGATCAGCGGCGCGTCGGGTCGCTCAAGCTTTGTCACGCGCCGCGAGGACGAGCAGCCCGCCGATGATGGCGAGGTTCTTGAGAAAGTTGTTCATCTCGCCGAAGAAGCGCGATGGATCGGCTTCCCAGAAGCGATGGCCGAACGCGGTGGCGACGACGACGAACCCGGCGAGGAACCAAGCCAGGTACTTCCGCCGCCAGCCGATGGCGAGCAGGATGCCGCCGCCCAGCTCGATGACGATCGCCAGCACCGTGGCGGCCTCGCCGATGGGCATGCCGATGCGGTTGAAGTACGCGGCAGTGGTCGGGAAATGCGTGATCTTCCAGACGCCCGAAACCACGAACAACGCGGCGATCAGTAGGCGGCCGGCGAGAACCATCGACCGATTATGCCTTCGCGTCGATGAGGATGAAAGCAATGCGGCAGTTCTTCCCGCCGCGGTTCTCCCAGGCGTGGTCGGTCGCCTGCTGTACCAGCACGTCTCCGGCGCGCAGGCGGACTTCGCCCTTGGGCAGCAGCATGTCGATCTCGCCTTCGATGACCACGGCATAGTCGATGCTGCGAGTGCGGTGCATCTCGCCCTTCGCCCCCGGTGGAAAGTCGACGATGCGGAAGATCGAACCGCGCGGCGGCGGTGGGATACCCACTTCGCGGGCCGAGCGGTCGTCGCTGCGCGCGGTTTCGGCGGGGGACTCGTCGGTCGTCCAGAGCAGGGTCGAGACCAGCCCCGAAGGCCGGTGCTTGACGTTCGGTGCAGCGCTGTCGAACAGGATTACCGCCCTGCCCTTCGCGTCATGCCCCGTGACGACACGCCGCGTCATTCGGGCTTCACTCCGGCCGAGCGCAGCGCCGCGCCGTACTTTTCGTAGTCGCGCTTCAGGACCGCGCCGAACTCCGCCGGCGCGCCGCCGGTGATTTGCAGGCCGGAGGCGGCGAAGCGCTGCTTCACCTCGGTGCTCTGCAGCACGGCGTTCAACTCGCGGTTGACGCGCTCGACGAGCGGCGGCGGCGTACCCGGCGAAACCATCACGCCGTGCCAGGTGACGAGGTCGAAGCCGGGAATGGTCTCGGCCATCACCGGCAGCTCGGACAGCGGACCGATGCCGCGCTTCGGCGCGGTCGAAGCGATGGCACGCACGCGGCCGGACTTCACGTGGCCGACAGCGGTGTTCACCACGTCGAACAGCAGGTTGATCTCGCCGCCCATCAGCGCGTTCAGGGCGGGCGCGTTGCCCTTATACGTCACCATCAGCAGGTCGGCGCCAGCGCTGGCGCGCAGCAGCTCGCAGCCGACCGAGGGCAGCGCACCCGAAGCCCCACAGGTCGCCTTGCCGGGATTTGCCTTCACAAACGAAATGACTTCCTGAACGTTGGTTGGCGGGAAGGCTGGATTGGCGAGCAACACCATAGACGCGTTGTCGAGGTGGATCACCGGCGCGAGATCGCGGAACGGATCGACTGCGGCCTTCATATAGAAAGGGTTGGTGATCACCGCCGGCACGACGAACACCAGGGTGTGGCCGTCGGGCGCGGCCCTCCCGGCCGCGGCATGCGCGATGTTGCCGCTCGCGCCAGCCTGGTTCTCCACCGGGTTCGGCTGCCCGGTCCGCTCGGCGAGCCCCGCGGCGACGATGCGCGCCACCACGTCGGCCGGGCCGCCGGGAGCGAAGGGAACGAGCCACCGAACCGGTTTCGACGGCCAGTCCTGGGCAAGCACGCCTGTCGAAAAGAAAAGCAGGAACAGCAATCTCATTTGAGGACGTATCTTCCGTCAGGATCGCGAGCAAGACGAGGCCGAAGCGCCTCCAGCTCGCGAACGATTTCGCGGCCATCGCGACTCGCCCGCGCCGCCATCAGCTCGACGAAATGCTTCGGGCCGTCGCGCAACGCCGCTTCCACGGAATCGAAGCGCCGGCCCTCGTAGGCCGGCGGCAGCGGCGTCGGCATGCGCTGCATCGTCAGGTCGAAGCCGGCCTTCGCGCCGGTCTGCGAGCTGCGCAGAGACGGATCGAGCGGGATTGCGCGGAAGCCGCTCTGCACGACCAGGTCACGGTCGGCCTGGAAGCGCGTGGCGAGCGCCCATTCCATCTGCTCGTCCGACCAGATATCGACGTCGGGATCGACCACGAAAACGTGCTTGACGTTGACCAGGCAACCGAACACCGCGGCGATGGCGTTACGCGCGTCGCCGAACGCCCGCGTCGCGAGCTGCACCCGCACGTTGAACGCTCCTCCGCTCGCCGGCGACGCGTAGACAGCGGTGGTGCCGCGCACCGCGGTCTCCAGCGCTCGCCATACGCCGACTTCGGCGCGAATCGCGTTGAGCTGGGCGGTGTCGGTGCGTGCCAGCGTCTTGCCGCTGATGGTGGAGGTCTGGAACACCGCGTCGCGCCGGTGCGTCACCGCGGTCAGGTGGAAGACCGGATTCGTCTTCAGTGTGCCGTAGTAACCCAGGAACTCGCCGTACGGCCCCTCGGGCTCGACATAGCCGCGCTCGTCGAGGTAGCCCTCGAGCACGTACTCCGCGTCGGCGGGAACCCGCAGATCGTTGCTCACGCACTTCACGACCTGCAGCGGCTCGCCGCGCAGCGCGGCGATGAGCGCGAGCTCGTCGCCGGGAAGGCGCATGGTCGCGGCGACCTGGTCGATCGGGTGCGAGCCGACGACGAATGCGATCGGCAGGCGCTGCTTGCGCTTCACGGCCGACTGATAGATCGCGCGCAGATCGGAGGGCGCGTTGAGATCGATGCCCGCCTCGCGCCGGCCGCGAAGCATCAGCCGCCGCATGCCGACGTTGGTCACGCCACGCTCTTCGTCGCGCGTGAAGTCGACCGAGGCGGAGATGTAGGGAGCGCCATCGAAGCCGTGCTGCAGATGCACCGGCAGCGCCGTGAGATCCGGATCCTTCTCGACCACCTCCTGCGCCGGCGCCTTCTGCACCTCGACAACCTCGCCCTTGTTCTTCAGCCGGGCGAGCACCTCCTGCAGCAGGCCGCGCGGCGTGGTGCGGAAGGCGTGCGCGAGGCGGGAACGGCTGCCGGCGACGTTGCCCGCCAGCGAGAGGCGCTCGAACCAGACCGCCTTCGCGTTGCCCTCGAGCGCAACGGCGACGTCTGCAAGCTCGACCTGTCCCTCGATCTTGTGCAGCTCGTCCTGGCCCAGCCCCTCGAGAAATTCGCGCAGTCTCATACGGGCACCTGCGTCACATCGTAGCGGAACAGCCATTCGTAGCGCTCGGCGATCCGACCCGGGTCCCATTCCCGATCAACGTACTTCTTCGCCTCCTTTGGATCGGCGAGCTTCGGGTTGTGGAAGCGCTTCGCGTTCGCCGCAGAGCCTTCGACCACCCTACGGGTGCGCTCGCGCCGCGCCGCTTCGTACCGCGAGAGCGCCGCAGGCACGTCCGGGACTTCGGCCAGGCAGCGCGCGAGGATGTACCCGTCTTCGATCGCCATCACGGCGCCCTGCGCCAGCATCGGCAGCATCGAGTGGCAGGCATCGCCAAGCAGCGTCACTCGTCCGACGCTCCACTTCGGCATCGGCTCGCGCACCATCATCGCCCACTTGTAGGGCGTGGCGAGGTTGCGGATCAGCGTCTGCACATCCTCGTTCCAGCCGCTAAAGTCGGCGAGAACCTCCTCGGTCGTCCCCTTCGTGCTCCACGATTCGACTTTCCAGTCGGCGCGCTCGCGCAACCCGACGAAATTCATCAGGCGACCGCCGCGCAGCGGATAGTGGACGATGTGGCCGCCGGGCCCGATCCAGTTGGTGCCGACGAGGCGCGCCATGTGCCCCGGCAGTTTCTCCATCGGCGCGATGCCGCGCCAGGCGATGTTGCCGGTGAAGGTCGGTTTGTCCGGCCCGAACAGCGCCTGGCGGATTGCGGAATGTACGCCGTCGGCCGCTATGAGCGCGTCCCCTGTTGCCTTGTCGACCGTCACCCCGACGACAGACTGGGCAAACCCGGTGATCCTTACGCCGAGATGGATCGCGTCCGGCTTCTCGCGGCGTACCGCATCGGCGAGCACCGAGAGAAGATCCGGCCGGTAGACGGTGAGATATGGAAAGCCGTAGCGCGCGATCGACTCGGCGCCCAGATCGAACAGCTTCCAGGTCTCGCCGGTGCTCCACAGCCGGACTTCCTTGCCGACCGCCTCGCAGGAGAGCGCAGCCAGCGCCTCGCCGACGCCGAGCAGGTGGAGGACGCGGGTGCCGTTGGCGCTGAGCTGCACCCCGGCACCCACTTCCTTCAGCTCGGCGGCCTGCTCATAAACGTCGACCTCGATGCCGCGCTTGAGCAGCGCGAGGGCGGCGGTGAGCCCGCCGATCCCCGCGCCGGCGATGAGGACGTGCAACCGCCTACTTGACCGCTGCTGCGCCCGCGGTGGAGACGGCGTCGTCCTGCGACCCGGTTCCGCCGGAAACGCCGATCGCGCCGATGATCTTGCCGTTCACGACGATCGGGTTGCCGCCGCGCGACGCGATCACGCCGTCGAGCGTCGCCAGGTAGCTGAAGAACGGTCCGCGGCCGAGCAGCCGCTCGAAGTTCACCGTCGCACGACGGAACGTGGCTGCCGCCTTCGCCTTGTGCTGCGCAATGGCGATCGAGGCGTACTGGCAGTCGTCCATCTTCACGAAATAGACCAGATCGCCACTCGGGGCGACCACGGCGATGCACATCGGCCAGCCCCGCTTGGTGGCGTCGGCGAGCGCGGCGTCGGCGGCTTTCTTCGCCTGCTCGAGCTTGATGGGCTCGCCGTACGGCATGAAGCTCGCCTTCTCGGGTAGCTGCTCGTTGGGATTGGCGGGATCCGCCGGGACCTGCGCGAAGACTGCGGACGTCGCGAACATGAGCGCTGCAAATGCACTGAAGCGAAGCATTGTTAACTCCCCTCTTTGGTTGACTACAGTCCTAGAGCCTTGATGCCGGCGGCAACGATCTGCTCGTCCTCGTGCGACTGCACGCCGGACGCGCCGATACCGCCGACGCAAACGCCTTCCACCACGATCGGCAGGCCGCCCTGCACCGGCGTGATCTTCGGCATGCCGAGCATCGAATTGCGGCCGGCCTTGATGCGCTCTTCCCAGACCAGCGTCGAGCGCCGCGTTTCCGCCGCGGTCTTGCCCTTGGCGATCGCGGTGCGCGCATTGAACGGCGATGCGCCGTCCATGCGAATGAGGTGCAGCAGGTGACCGCCGTCGTCGAGGATGGCGATCGCGACGATCCAGTTGTTCTTCTTCGCTTCCGCTTCCGCCGCCGCGGAGATCTTGCGGCAGTCGTCGAGCGTCAGCATTGGCCGGTTCTTCATTGCAGGGCTTTCCTTATCTGTTCGAGTGCGGTGGGATCCTCGATTGTAGTCAGGTCGCCGGGATCGCGGCCTTCGGCGAGCGCCTGGATCGAGCGCCGCAGGGTCTTGCCCGAGCGCGTTTTCGGCAGCAGGGTGACGAAGTGGACGGCCTTCGGCCGCGCGATCGCCCCGAGCTGCTTGTCGACGGTCTCCATGATTTCCTGTTGCGAAGTCCCTTTCGAGGCGTCTTTCAAGACCGCAAAGGCAAGAGGCATCTGACCCTTCAGGGAGTCAACAACGCCCACGACGGCGCATTCCGCGACGTTCGAATGCATGCTCACCGCCTCCTCGATCTCGCGCGTGCCGAGGCGGTGACCGGCGACGTTGATCACGTCATCGGTACGGCCGAGGATGAAGTAGTAGCCGTCCTTGTCGCGGATGCCCCAGTCGAACGTCGAATAGATGTTCTTGAAATCCTTGAAATAGGTCCGCACGAAGCGTTCGTCGTCGCCCCACACGGTCGTCATGCAGCCGGGCGGCAACGGCGGCGTGATCGTCACCACGCCCTTCTCGCCGTCGGCGACCGGCTTGCCGGTCCGCTCGTGAAGAAGATGAACGTCATAGCCGTACACCGGGAAGCTCGGCGAACCCATCTTGAGCGGTGTCCTCTCCACGCCCGGCACCGCGGAAAGCAGCGGCCAGCCGGTTTCGGTTTGCCAGTAATGGTCGATCACCGGCCGGCCGAGCGCCTGCGTGATCCAGGTGTGGGTCGGCTCGTCGAGGGGCTCGCCGGCCAGGTACAAGTGCTTGAGCGACGACAAATCGTGTTTTCTCAAGAATGAAACATCGTGCTTCTTCAGCACGCGAATGGCGGTCGGCGCCGAGAACATCACCGCCACCTTGTGGTCCTCGACGATCTTCCACCAGATGCCGGCGTCGGGCCGGATCGGCACGCCCTCGTAGAGGATGGTCGTCATGCCGGCGATGAGCGGTGCGTAGATGATGTAGGAATGCCCCACCACCCAGCCGATATCCGAGGTGGTGAACATCGTCTCGCCGGGTTCGCCGCAGAAGATTCGCTTCATCGACGAGGCGAGCGCCACGCAATAGCCGCCGACGTCGCGCTGCACACCCTTCGGATGGCCGGTCGTACCGGAGGTGTAGAGGATGTAGGACGGCGTGCTCGACTCGAGCCATTCACACGGGACCGAAGCGCGCTTCGGCTTCGCCTCGTTCCAGTCGACGTCCCGTCCTTTCACGAACGAGAGGGAGGGATCCAATCCGCGATTGAAGAGAAGCACCTTCTTCGGCGGATGCTGGGCGAGCCTGAGCGACTCGTCGACCAGCGCCTTGTACAGCACCACCTTGCCCATCCGGCTGCCGCCGTCGGCCGTAATCATGAGCGAGGGCTTCGCGTCGTCGATCCGCGCCGCGAGGCTCGCCGCCGCAAAGCCGCCGAACACCACCGAGTGCACCGCGCCGATGCGCGCGCAGGCGAGGATCGCGAACACCGCCTCCGGGATCATCGGCATGTAGACGATGACGCGGTCGCCGCGCTTCACGCCTAGCGACCGCATCATCGCGGCCACGCGGTTTACCTCAAGGTGAAGTTCTTTGTAAGTGAACGACTTTTCTTCGTTCACCTCGGTCGAAATCCAGACCAACGCCTTCTGATCGGCGCGCTTCGCCAGATGCCGGTCGACGGCGTTGTGGCAGAGGTTGGTTTCTCCGCCGACGAACCATTTCGCAAACGGCGGCTTCGAATAATCCAGGACCTGCTTGAACGGCTTGTGCCACTCGACGAGCTTCGCTTCCCCCGCCCAGAAACCTTCACGGTCTTGCAGCGAACGGCGATGGAATTCCTGGTACTTCATTCGCTCAGGTCGACGACGATGCGGCGCGTCACTTTCCCGGCAATGAAATCGTCGAAGGCGGAAGGCAGCTTGTCGAACGGGATAGTGCGGCACATCTCCTTGAGGAGCGGCGGCTTGAGGTCGCTGCCGAGGCGCTTCCAGACTGTCTCCCGCACGTCGTTCGAGCTCTCACCGGAATTGATACCGAGCAGCCGCGCGCCGCGCAGGATGAAGGGCATCACCGTCGTGTTCAGGTTGTGGCTGGCGGCGAGGCCGATCGAGCCGATGACGCCGTTGTCCTTCATGGTGCTGCACATCCAAGCCAGCACGTCGCCGCCGAGATTGTCGACCGCCCCTGCCCAGGTCGACTTGTCCAGCGGCTTGATCTTCTCCAGGTTCAAGGTCTGCCTCAGGAGAATCTCCTTCGCGCCCAGCTTCTTCAGCCAGTCCGATTCGCTCTCCTTCCCGGTCAGCGCCACCACGTGGTAGCCGCTGCGCGCCAGCGCGGAGACGGCGATCGAGCCGACGCCGCCGGTGGCGCCGCTGACCACCACCGGGCCGTTGCCGGGCTTGAGCCCTTCATGCTCCATGCGAACGACGGCGATGCCTGCGGTGTAGCCGGCGGTACCGAACGCCATCGCATCCCAGAGGGACATGCCCTGCGGCAGCTTGGTGAGCCACGCCGCCGGCACCCGCGCGTACTGCGCGTAGCCGCCGTGATGCGAGACGCCGATGTCGAACCCGACGCCGAGCACCGCATCGCCTTTGGCGAAGCGGCCATCGCCGCTCGAGACCACCGTACCGGAAAAGTCGATGCCGCCGATGCACGGGCTCCGGCGCAGGATCTTTCCCTTGCCGGTCGCGGCCAGCGCGTCCTTGTAGTTGATGTCCGAGTAGGCGACGCGCACGACCACGTCGCCCGGATCCAGGTCGTCGAGCGTGCGCTCGACGAATTCCGCCCGGATCTTCTTCTCCGGGGTCTCAGTGAGAAGGAACGCCTTGAACTTCTCCACTCGCTCTCCTCCGTTCGCTCTTCAGGTATTCGGCCGACTGCATCTCGTGCAGGCGGCTGACGGTGCGCTGGAACTCGGCGGCTTGCTCGCCCTCGGTGAACAGTTCCTCGGGGGGCGCGGCGGCCGAGACGATCAGCTTGACCCGGTCATCGTAGAACACATCGACCAGCCAGGTGAAGCGCCGCGCCGCGTCGGATTGCTTCGCCGAAAGCTTCGGCACTCCCGACAGCATCACGGTGTGAAAGCGCCGCGCCAGGTCGACATAGTCGGTGTAGGAACGCGGCCCGGCGCACAGGGCCTGGAAGTCGAACCAGACCAGCCCGCCGGCGCGCTTGCGGTAGGGAATCTGCCGCCCCTCGACATCCAAGGGGTGCTTTTCCTCCTCGACGTCCTTCAGGTCCGAGAATATTTTCTCGAAGGCGGCTTCGTTGTCGAGGTGGTACACCTGCACTTTTTCCATCTTCAATCGCCGATAGTCGGTGCCGTTGTCGACGCCGACCACGTCCAGGTGCGACTTGATGTACTCGATCGTCGGCAGGAAGCGCTCCCGCTGCAGGCCGTTGGGATAGAGGGCATCGGGATGGTAGTTCGAGGTCATGACGAACTCGACGCCCTTCTCCATCGCCTGCTCGAGGAAGCGGCCGAGGATCATCGCGTCGGCGATGTCCGAGACGTGGAATTCATCGAAACAAACCAATCGGTAACGTCGCGCAGTCCGCTCGGCGACCGCCGCGATCGGGTCCTCGGTGCCCTTCAGCTCGTTCATCTCGCGATGGATCTCGCGCATGAAGTGGTGGAAGTGCACGCGGCGCTTCCGCTCGAGCGGCACGCAGAGGTAGAACGCATCCATGAGGAAGCTCTTGCCGCGCCCGACCGGGCCCCAGAGGTAGACGCCCTTCGGCAGCGGCGGCCGCACCAGCAGCCGCTTCAGCGCGTTGCTGCGGCGCGCCTTGTAGGCGGTCCACTCCTCGTAGAGCTGCTGCAGCCGCTCCACCGCGCGCCATTGCGAGGGATCGACGACGAAGCCCCGCTTCGCGAGGTTCTCCTCATACAGGGAAACGACGTCGCTCAGAGCCAGCGCTGCGCCGAATAGCCGGCGCTGAACAGCCGTTGCCCGGCGAGCGCGGCGATCTGCCGCCCCCACTTGAACTCCTTGTAGAGGAGCAGGAAGTTCCACATGTCGCGCAGCACCAGGCCGCGCTCGCGCCAGGAGAGCTTCATCAGCGCCTGGGGGAAGTCCGCTTCATGCGGCTTGCCGAATGCGATCTTGAGCGGGTTCCACTGGTCCGTGGTGCGGCGCACTTCCGAGGCGATCATCCTGCGGTACATCTCCTGGACCGGCCGGCCGCGCAGCCGCGCCTCGACCACCGCCTCGCCGGCGATCGCGCCGGAATGCAGTGCGCAGCTCATGCCTTCGCCGATCATGTTGAGGAAGCCGGTCGCCTGGCCGGTGATCAGCACGTTGCCCTTGCCGAACACATAGCGGTTGACGAGCGACGGACCGAAATTCTCGGCGCAGCCTTCCTCGTCCTCGTGCCGGGCGAGCCGCACCTGGTGCTTGTCCTCCAGGTATTGCTTCACCTGGCGATGACGCGCTTCGAAATTGTCGCCGCGCTTGAAGCCGACGCCGACGATCTGCCGCCCGTCGCGCGCGTGGCTCCACGTGTAGTGGCCGAGCTGCGGGTGAAACCAGAAGTGGAAGTATTGCGGGTCGAGCGGGCAGTCGACGATGTCGTGGAACTTCTGGCCGACGAAGAACCAGGGGATCTGCTTCGGATAGTCGGGATAGATCGAGCGGATGACGAGCGAGCTCGGGCCGTCGGCGCCGATCACCTGCCTCGCTTTATAGGTAACGGGGTTTCCAGATTGCCTGGCATGGACGATGACGTGATCGCCGTGATCTTCCAGGCCGACGAAGGACGTGCGGTCGTGGACCTCGGCCCCGCTGCGCTTGATCGCCCAGTGGTCGGAATACCTTCGGTGCAGGTGCGGCGTGGGTCCGCCGAAGAAATCCATGGAGAGCGGGATCAGGCAGGGGAAATGGAACGTCACCCCGCGGCACGAGGTCGGCTCGTGCAGCGCCTCGCGCGGCAGCGGGCCGAAATTCTCGATCAGGAAGCGGTGGCCGCGCGGCGAGAGGATGCCGCTGCAGATCTTGTGGCGCGGCAATTCCTTGCGCTCGAGGATCACGGTTTCCAGTCCCGCGTCCACGTTACGCTTGGCCGCCGCCGCGCCGGCCAGGCTCGCGCCCACGATGAGCGTGTCGACAGTTCTCACAGATCGCCCAGATGCAGGACCTGGCGGTCCGTCACTCGCGCGAATACGGCGCAGTCGGCCGCGTCTTCCACCACCACGCGCTCGAAGGCGCGCCCGTCGAGAATCCAGCGCGCCTGATCGAGCGGATCCACGCGCTTCGCCGCACTGGACGCGCCGGTCGGGACAGCCAGGCGCTGCAGATCCAGGTTCGTTTTCAGGTTTCGGGCCTTGATCAGCGCGTCGTAATGGCGCACCAGCCGGGCGTGGTCGGCATGGAACGCGCGCGGCTCGATCACGTACAAATCGGTCGCGCGCAGCCTCGCGCGTACCGCCTCGAGCGTGCTCAACGCTTCGCCGAGGCTCACGACGCGCGCCTCCGGCAGCCACTCGCGCAGCTTGCGCAGCAACAAGCCGTCGGCGACGACCAGTCGTTTGGCATTTCTGAAAGAACCCATGAAGCTCGAAAGCCTCTCGGAAGACAGCGCGGCGCCGCATTCGATGGCGCGGGAGATATCCGATCCGTCATCCGCCGCGACCGCGATATCGAGCAGCGACGCGATGCGCTTCAGCCGCTCGGGGTCCTGTCTCAATACCTCGCCCGCGAGGAGAACGTTTCCAACAGAGATTTCCTTCTCCGAGGGAACGTCTCCTCGTGCAACCTGTATGGGCTGCTGCCGGCGCAGCTCGAGGATCATGTCGATGAGCGGAATCTCCTCGGGGCATGCGGGTTCGCACGCTCCGCATAGCGTGCAGCTTGCGATCGAGGCCTGCAGGTCAGCCGCGCTCGCCCCGTTCTGCAGTGCCTTGGCGCGGCCGTGGGGCGTCAGCCGCACGTCGCGCGTCTGCCGCCACACCGGGCAGGAGAGCAGGCACAGGCTGCAGCCGTGGCAGGAAGAAAATTCCACGAGTCAAAATATCACATCGCGGTTGAGGATCATGGCCGGGTCGGCGGCGCGCTTCATCGCGAGATGGCGATCCACCAGCGGGTCGCCGAACACGCGGCGGACATAGCCCTTCATCATGCCGCCGAAGCGATAGTAGCTCGCCCCCATCTCGACGCCGATGTCATAGATCGCGTTCTTGAAGGATTGCAGGTGGTCGCGGCTCCAGGTGCCGTCGCCGATCATCGGCTCGAACTCGCAGCCGTACGCCCAGCCCGCCGCGTCCGGCGGGATGCAGCTCATCTCGTAGTGCGGCCGATGCTCCTCGCGCAGCCGGATGCCGACGCAATAGAGGGTGTAGCGCGGGAAGAACCGCTTGCAGACCGCGTTGCCGCGCTCGACGGCTTCGGCGAATTTCGCGCTCGAGGTGGCGAGGTCCGGGATCACCATCTGCCGGCCGCCCCAGAACTTCCACACCGCGCGCGAGAACACCACGCTGCGGTCCTCCATCTTTCCGTCGCGCGTGTGCTCTGGGCGGCGAAACTCCGGGAACAGCTGGCGCTTCCTGTCCCGCAGGAACAGCGCCTCGCCCCAGCGCCACGGCCGAACGAGATACGAAAGAAATGCCCGGGCCGAAAAGGCCGCCTCGCCCATGCCGCGCACGCGGGAATGCCATTTCGCGTCGAAGGCGGCTTCGCGCTCGCCGGAATCAAACGCGACGAGCAGATTGATCGCCGCGTCCATCATGGTGAGGATGCCGGTGTAGTCGGCGGCCTGCTCGCGATCGAGCATCTGCAAGTCCTCGATCGCGGTGCGTAGCGATGCGTAGTAGTAATACCGCATGCGGATCGGCGTGTAGCGCCTGATCCTGAGCGTCGCCTCGGTGATCACGCCGAACTGGCCGTAACCCAGGATCACGCGCCGGAAAAGCTCCGGGTTCGCTTCGTCCGAGCATTCGACGATTTCGCCCGTGGGCGTCACGACCTGCAGCGCGAGCGCCTGGTCGGCGCTGCAGCCGAACCGGGCCGAGTTGACGTCGATCCCGCCGACACCGAGCGTGCCGCCGACCGAGGAGGTGAGGTTGAGCGGTGCCGAGAGGTAGTCCATGCCCTGCCGCCGCAGGTGCTCCGCGAGGCTCGCCCAGAAAATGCCCGCCTCCACGCGAACTTCAAGTTTCTGGGGATCTATGAAAAGGCATTTGCTCATGCCGGTCATATCGAGAAGTACGCCGCCGAAGGCGACCGACTCTCCCTCGGTGGTGAGCCCGCCGCCGCGCACGGTCACCGGCACGCGGTGAGCCTGCGCAGCCTTGAGCAGCGCCGAGATCTGCGCGGCGCTGCGCGCGATGACGACGCCGTGCGGCATGCCGTACGAGGTCCCACCGGCGTCGGTGGCAAAGGTTCCGCGCATCGGCGCGTCTTCGATGACTGCCACGTCTTTCAAAGACGAGACAAATGCAGGCCAGCCGGCTCCCTGCCACCTCGATGGGTTGGTCTGCTGGCTAGACGTTGAGCGCTCGCTTGTCGACTGCGAGCGCGGCATCCTTCATCGCCTCCGAAAGCGAGGGATGCGCGTGGCAGATCATGCCGATGTCCTCGGCCGAGCCACGGAACTCCATCGCCACCACCGCCTCGGCGATCAGCTCGCCGGCGAACGGACCGATGATATGGACACCAAGGATTTCGTCGGTTTTTGCGTGAGCCAGAAATTTGACCAGCCCGGTCGTGTCGCCGAGCGCCCTCGCCCGCGCGTTGGCCGCAAACGGGACGCTGCCGGCGCGGTATTCGACGCCCTCGGCCTTCAGCTGCTGCTCGGTCTTGCCGACCCAGGCGATTTCGGGCGTCGTATAGATCACCCAGGGCACGGTGTTGAAGTCGATATGCGGCTTCTGGCCGACGATCCGCTCGGCGACCGCCACGCCTTCTTCCTCGGCCTTGTGCGCCAGCATCGGCCCCCGCACCGCGTCGCCGATCGCCCAGACCCCGGGCAGGTTGGTGCGGCAGTCGCCGTCCACGGCGATGAAGCCCTTCTCATCTAACTTGAGCCCAACACCAGCCGCGTTCAGACCGTCGGTGTTGGGCAGCCGACCAATAGAAACGATCAGCCGATCGCACTCCAATGTTTTGGATGAGTTATCGGGTGCAGTATATTGAACAGTAACGGTTTTCTTCTTCTCGACTTTGGCGATCTTCACCCCGGTCTCGATCTTCAGGCCCTGCCTGGCGAAGACCTTGGCGGCCTCCTTGGCGACCGATTCATCGGCGGCCCCGAGAAACGTCGGCAGGGCCTCGAGGATGGTCACCTGGGAGCCGAGTCGGCGCCACACGCTGCCCATCTCCAGGCCGATCACCCCTGCCCCGATGACACCTAGACGCTTCGGCACGTCCGGGATCGCCAGCGCCCCGGTGTTGCTCAGGATCAGCTTCTCGTCGAAGTCCGCGCCCGGAAGCGGTCGCGGGTTGGAGCCGGTGGCGAGGATGACGTTCTTCGCCTGCAGCGTTTCCCCGTTGACCGCGATTTCCGATGGCGACTTGCCGAAACTTCCCCGGCCATTGAAGAACTCGACCTTGTTCTTCTTGAAAAGGTAGAGTACGCCGTCGTTGCTCGCCTTCACCACCTTGTCCTTGCGCTTCAGCATGGTCGCGAGGTCGAGGTCGAGGCCCTTCACCTTGATGCCGTGCTCGGCGAAGTGGTGCCCGGCCTGCTCGTAGTTCTCGGAGGACTGCAGCAGCGCCTTCGAGGGAATGCAGCCGACGTTGGTGCAGGTCCCGCCAAGCGCGGGCTTGCCGTCCGCGCCCTTCGCCTCGTCGACGCACGCCGTCTTGAGCCCCAGCTGGGCAGCGCGAATCGCTGCAATGTATCCGCCGGGACCTCCGCCGATCACCACTACGTCGAAGGATTTCATATCTCGAGGATGAGCCGCGCAGGATCTTCTAACGCATCTTTAATGCTTACTAAAAACAAGACAGCTTCCCGGCCATCGATGATGCGGTGGTCATAGGAAAGCGCGAGATAGTTCATCGGCCGCACGACGATCTGGCCGTTCTCCACCACCGCGCGGTCCTTGGTCGCGTGCACGCCGAGGATCGCCGACTGCGGCGGGTTGATGATCGGCGTCGAGAGCATCGAGCCGAACACCCCGCCGTTGGAGATCGAGAAGGTGCCGCCGGTGAGGTCTTCGAGCGCGAGCTTGCCGTCCTGCGCCTTCTTGCCGAACTCGCCGATTTTCTTCTCGATCTCGGCGAAGCTCATGCGGTCGGCGTCTCTCAGGATCGGCACTACCAGGCCGCGCGGGCTGCCGACCGCGACGCCCACGTCAAAGTAGCCGTGGTAGACGATGTCGTTGCCGTCGATCGAGGCGTTCACCACCGGGTAGCGCTTCAGCGCGTGCACCGCGGCCTTGACGAAGAACGACATGAAGCCGAGGCGCGCGCCGTGCTCCTTCTCGAAGCGCTCCTGGTATTTCTTGCGCATCTCCATCACCGGGGCCATGTTCACCTCGTTGAAGGTGGTGAGGATGGCGGCGGTGGCCTGCGACTGGACCAGGCGCTCGGCGACCCGTTGGCGCAGGCGCGACATCGGCACGCGCTGCTCCGGGCGGCCTGAAGTGAGCTGGTCGATATTGATCGGCGGCGCCGGTTGCGGAAGAGGCTTCGATGGCTGAAGCACGTCACCCTTGG
The DNA here is from genome assembly GCA_001644455.1 of Betaproteobacteria bacterium SCGC AG-212-J23. GTDB lineage: Bacteria > Pseudomonadota > Gammaproteobacteria > Burkholderiales > SG8-39 > SCGC-AG-212-J23. Next base: position 14,959 of record LSTF01000113.1, on the reverse strand, counting down.
TGACGCGACCATCGCGGCCGGTGCCCTGAACTTTCGAGGTGTCGATGCCCTTTTCCGCCGCGATCTTCTGGGCAGCAGGCATGACGGCTGGGGTCGCAGGCTTCTGGGGAGGCGCTTTTGCCTGAGGGGCGGCGGCCGGCGCGGCCACGCCCTTGCCCTCGGTATCGATCTGGGCGATGACCTCGCCCGAGCCGACCGAGTCCTTGGCTTTCTTCAGGATCTTCACCAGCACGCCGTCCGAGGGCGCCGGCAGCTCCAGCACGACCTTGTCGGTCTCGATGTCGATCAGGTTCTCGTCACGCGAGACCTTCTCGCCTTCCTTCTTGTGCCAGTCGAGCAGCGTGGCTTCCGAGACCGATTCGGAAAGCTGCGGCACTTTCACTTCGATGATGGCCATCTGTGCTCCCGTTAGGCCCTTCCCCGGCTTCCGCTAAGCATCCACCGGGTTGAGAAAGGCCTGGCGCGTAACGCGCCGGGTTGATGAAAGCTACTTGTATTTACCGAATGCCTGCTCCACCAGCGCCTTCTGGCGCTCGTCGTGCCTTGCCTTGTACCCGCCTGCCGGCGAGGCCGAAGCCGGACGGCCGGCATAGTAAAGCTTTTGCCCTTCGCGCATGTTTTCGCGGAAATAGTGCGCCGTCTGGTACCACGCGCCCTGGTTCTGCGGCTCTTCCTGGCACCACACCACCTCGGCGGCGTTCGGATACTTCGCGATCTCCGCCTGGAACTGCTTGTGCGGGAAAGGGTAGAGCTGCTCGACGCGGATGATCGCGACGTCGCTGCGCTGCATTTCGATCCGTTTCGTTGCCAGGTCGTAGTAGACCTTGCCGCAGCACGCGATAACGCGCTTCACGCCCTTCTCATCCGTAGTCGTCGTGTCCGGAATCACCGTCTGGAACGCGCCGCTGGCGAGCTCCTGGATGGAGGACGCCGCTTCTTTCTTCCGCAGCAATGACTTCGGCGTCATGACGATCAACGGCTTGCGGAACGGCCGCAGCATCTGCCGGCGCAGCAGGTGGAAGATCTGCGCCGCGTTGCTCGGCACGCACACCTGCATGTTGTGCTCGGCGCAAAGCTGCAGGTAGCGCTCAAGGCGGGCGGAAGAATGCTCGGGCCCCTGTCCTTCGTAGCCGTGCGGCAGCAGCTGCACCAGCCCGCAGACGCGCCCCCACTTGGTCTCGCCGGAGGAGATGAACTGGTCCATGACCACCTGCGCGCCGTTGGCGAAATCGCCGAACTGCGCCTCCCAGACCACCAGCGCGGTCGGCTCGGCGGTGGAGAAGCCGTACTCGAAGCCGAGCACCGCCTCTTCCGACAGTACCGAGTCGATGACGACGAAGTCGCCCTGGTCCTTGCCGATATGCTGCAGCGGGATGTAGCTGCCCTGGTCCCAGCGCTCGCGGTCCTGGTCGTGCAGTACCGCATGACGGTGCGCGAAAGTGCCGCGACCCATGTCCTGCCCCGAGAGTCGCACGTCGTAGCCGTTGGAAAGCAGCGAGGCGTAGGCGAGCGTCTCGGCCATGCCCCAGTCGACCGCCTGCTTGCCCTCCGCCATCTGCTTGCGCGCTTCGATGACGCGCGCCACGGTCGGGTGCACCTTGAAGCCTTCAGGGACCGAAGTCACCCTTTCGGACAGCCTTTTCAATTCATCCAGCGGGACATGGGTGTCCGCGGCGTCGGTCCACTTGGCATTGAGGAACGGCGCCCAGTCGACCGCGAACTTGCTCTTGAAGTTGGAGAGCACCGGGCTGACGGTCTGCTGCCCGGCGTCCAGCGTGTCGCGGTAGTGCTTGATCGCCGCCTCGGGCTCGTCCTGACCGACGACGTTCTGCGCCACCAGCTTGTCGGCGTACAGCTTGCGCGTGCCGGGGTGCTGCGCGATCTTCTTGTACATCAGCGGCTGGGTGACGAACGGCTCGTCCTGCTCGTTGTGGCCGAGCTTGCGGAAGCAGACGATGTCGATCACCACGTCCTTGTGGAATTTCTGCCGGAAGTCGAGCGCGAGCTGCGTCACGAACAGCACCGCCTCGGGATCGTCGCCGTTGACATGGAAAATCGGCGCTTCGACCATCTTCGCCACGTCGGTGCAGTAGATGGTGGAGCGGGCGTCGCGCGGATCGGAAGTGGTGAAGCCGATCTGATTGTTGACGATCAGGTGCACGGTGCCGCCGGTGCCGTAGCCGCGCGTGCCGGAGAGGTTGAGCGTCTCCATCACCACGCCCTGCCCCGCGAAAGCCGCGTCGCCGTGCACCAGGATCGGCAGCACCTGGTCGCCGGTCTTGTCGTCGCGGCGGCGCTGCCTCGCGCGCACCGAGCCCTCGACCACCGGGTTGACGATCTCGAGGTGCGAAGGATTGAACGCGAGCGAGAGATGCACCGGCCCGCCCGGCGTGGTGATGTCGGACGAAAAGCCGTTGTGGTATTTCACGTCGCCCGAGGCAAGCTCGGCGGCGTGCTTGCCCTCGAACTCGAGGAACAGGTCCTTCGGCATCTTGCCGAGCACGTTCACCAGCACGTTCAGCCGGCCGCGATGCGCCATGCCGATGACGATCTCCTGCACGCCGGCGGCGCCGGCGCGCTGGATCAGGTCGTCGATCGACGGGATCAGGCTCTCGCCGCCCTCGAGCGAGAAGCGCTTCTGGCCGACGTACTTGGTGTGCAGATAACGCTCGAGCTGCTCGGCCTCGGTGAGCTTCTGCAGCAGGCGCTTCTGCTGCTCCTTCGACAGCGCCGCGGTGCCGCGCGTCGGCTCGATGCGCTCCTGGATCCATTGCCGCTGCGCGCGATCCGAGATGAACATGTATTCGAAGCCGATGTTGCGGCAGTACGTGTCGCGCAGCGCCTGGATCAGCGTGCGCAGCGAAACGCGGTCGAGCCCGACGTAGGAGCCCGAGTTGACCGTCTGGTCGAGATCCGCCTCGGCCAGATCGTAGAAGCCCGGCTCGAGCTCGGGCTGCGACGGCCGCGTCTGCCTCTTGAGCGGATCGACCGTCGCCCAACGGGAACCGGAGATGCGATAGGCGGTGACCAGGAGCAGCGCCGCGACTTGCAGGCGCTCCGGGGCGAGATGCTCGGTCGGCATCGTCCGCGGGCTGGCGAATTCACCCTTCTTCGCGCGCTGGACGAAGGACTCTTCCACCGGCGCCCGCGCCACGTCCTTGGTGGTGCTTCCCGGCAGCACCTGCATGCGGTCGAAGTACTCGCGCCACTCGTCAGGCACGCTGCCCGGGTTGACGAGGTATTTCTCGTACAGCTCTTCGATGAAAGGGGCGTTGCCCCCGAAGAGATACGAGTTGTTGAGGAACTCTTTCATCATGACGCTACCTCTTCGCGATCGGCTTCACGTCTCTGCGCGTCGCGCCCTTGTAGAGCTGGCGCGGCCGGCCGATCTTGTACTCCGGATCGGAGATCATCTCCTGCCACTGCGCGATCCAGCCCACGGTGCGCGCCAGCGAGAAGATGCAGGTGAACATCGCCACCGGGATGCCGAGCGCCCGTTGCACGATGCCGGAGTAGAAATCGACGTTCGGATACAGCTTGCGGCTGACGAAGTACTCGTCCTCGAGCGCGATCTTCTCCAGGGCGATCGCCAGCTTGAACAGGCGATCGTTGTGCAGGCCGAGCTCGTCGAGCACTTCGTGGCAGGTCTCGCGCATCAGCTTGGCGCGCGGGTCGTGGTTCTTGTAGACGCGGTGGCCGAAGCCCATCAGGCGCACGCCCGAGTTCTTGTCCTTCACCTTCTTGATGAATTCGGGGATCTTCGAAACGTCGCCGATCTCCTCGAGCATCTCGAGGCAGGCCTCGTTGGCGCCGCCATGCGCCGGACCCCAGAGGCAGGCGATGCCGGCGGCGATGCAGGCGTACGGGTTCGCCCCCGACGAGCCCGACAGGCGCACCGTCGAGGTGGAGGCGTTCTGCTCATGGTCGGCGTGCAGGATGAAGATGCGGTCCATGGCGCGCACCAGCACGTCGTTGACCTTGTACTCCTCGGTCGGCACGCCGAACATCATGCGCATGAAGTTGGCGGTGTAGGACAGGTTGTTCCTCGGGTACATGAACGGCTGCCCGATCGAGTACTTGTACGACATCGCCACGATGGTCGGCATCTTCGCCACCAGGCGGAACGCCGAGATGATGCGGTGCTGCGGGTCGTTGATGTTGAGCGCGTCGTGGTAGAAGGCCGAGAGCGCGCCCACCACGCCGACCATCACCGCCATCGGGTGCGCGTCGCGGCGGAAGCCCTGGTAGAGGCGCGCCAGCTGCTCGTGCACCATCGTGTGATGGGTGACGATGTCGACGAACTCGTCCTTCTGCTTCTGGTTCGGCAGCTCGCCGTTCAGCAGCAGGTAGCAGACCTCGAGGAAGTCGCAGTGCTGCGCGAGCTGCTCGATCGGGTAGCCGCGGTAGAGCAGGATCCCGGCATCGCCGTCGATGTAGGTGATGGTCGAGGTGCAGCTCGCCGTCGACATGAAGCCCGGGTCGTAGGTGAAGACCCCGGTCTTGCCGTACAGCGCCCGCACGTCGATCACGTCGGGGCCGACCGAGCCCGGCATCACCGGCAGGTCGAGCGATTTGCCATCGGGCAGGGTGAGCGTGGCTTTCTTGTCCATGTGTTTCCCCTAGGCGGCGCGAAGGCGCGCCACGACTTGCTCAAAACGGGTTTCGTACTGCTCGCTGCGGCCGTTCACGATATCCCAGAGATCGTTGTCCGGGAGGTCCAGCAACGCGGAAAGTTCGGGATCGACGGGGTGTTTCTGCAAATATCGTTCAAGGACGATGTCCAGCTCGAGGAGTCCCCGGCGGCACTTCCACTTCAGGCGGTCGGCGGCCTTCTCCATCACACGGCGCGCTTGACGATCATTTCCTTGATCTTGTTGATCGCCTTGGTCGGGTTGAGGTTCTTCGGGCAGACGTCGACGCAATTCATGATGGTGTGGCAGCGGAACAGGCGGTACGGGTCTTCGAGGTTGTCGAGGCGCTCGCTGGTCGCCTGGTCCCGGGTGTCGGCGAGAAAGCGGTACGCCTGCAGGAGGCCGGCGGGCCCGACGAACTTGTCGGGGTTCCACCAGAACGACGGGCAGGACGTCGAGCAGCAGGCGCAGAGGATGCACTCGTACAGGCCGTCCAGCTCCTCGCGATCCGCGATCGACTGCAGACGCTCGCGCTCGGGCGGCGGATCGTTGTTGATCACGTACGGCTTGATCGAGTGGTACTGCTTGAAGAACTGCGTCATGTCGACGATCAGGTCGCGGATCACCGGCAATCCGGGCAGCGGGCGAAGCGTGACGTGCTCGGGCAGCTCGGCGAGCTTGGTGATGCACGCCAGGCGGTTCTTGCCGTTGATGTTGATCGCGTCGGAGCCGCACACGCCTTCGCGGCACGAGCGGCGGAAGGCGATCGAGTCGTCCTGCGCCTTCACCTTGACCAGGGCGTCGAGCAGCATGCGGTCGTGCGAGTCGAGCGCGACCTCGTAGTCCTTCAGGTACGGCTTCTCGTCCTTGTCGGGGTCGTACCGGTATATGGAGAGTTTCATCTAGTAGGTCCGAACCTTCGGCTCCATGGTTTCGACGGACAGCGGGCGAGTATGGACCGGCTTGTATTCCAGGCGGTTGCCTTCCTTGTACCACAGGGTGTGCTTCATCCAGTTCTTGTCGTCGCGCTCCTTGAAATCCTCTCGTGCCTGGGCGCCGCGGCTTTCCTTGCGCGCCTCCGCCGAGACGATCGTGGACATCGCCGTCTCGACCAGGTTCTCGAGCTCGAGCGCCTCGATGCGGGCGGTGTTGAACACCTTCGATTTGTCCGCGATGAAGGTCTTTTTCAGCCGTTCGGAAATTTCTTTTACTTTCTGCACGCCCTTCGCGAGGTCATCGGGAAAGCGGAACACGCTGCAATGCGCCTGCATCGTCCGGCGCAGGTCGTTGAGCACGTCGACGACCCGCTCGCCGGAAGTCGCCGTATCCAATCTATTTAATCTGAAACGAGTGTTCTCGCCCGCGCCCTTGGGCAACGCGCGGTGCGGGCTCGGCTGGCCCTTGATGTCCTTGATCATCTGCTCGCCAGACGCCTTGCCGAACACCAGCAGGTCGAGCAGCGAATTCGTCCCGAGCCGGTTCGCGCCGTGCACCGAGACGCAGGAGCACTCGCCCGCACCGTACAGGCCCGGGACGATCGCCTCCTTGCTGTTGCCCTCGGGCGCGACCACCTGCCCCATGTAGTTGGTCGGCACGCCGCCCATCTGATAGTGGACCGTCGGCACGACCGGGATCGGATCGCGGATGGGATCGACGTTGGCGAACTTCATGGCGATCTCCCGGATCCCGGGAAGGCGATGCGTGATCACCTCCGGGCCGAGGTGATCGAGCTTGAGCAGCACATGGTCGGCGTGCTCGCCGCAGCCGCGGCCTTCCTTGATCTCGGTGGTCATGGCACGCGACACCACGTCGCGGCTGGCGAGGTCCTTGGCGTTGGGCGCGTAGCGCTCCATGAAGCGCTCGCCGTTCTTGTTGAGGAGATATCCGCCTTCGCCGCGCACGCCCTCGGTGATCAGCACGCCGGCGCCGGCGACGCCGGTCGGATGGAACTGCCAGAACTCCATGTCCTCGAGCGGCAGCCCGGCGCGAGCGACCATGCCGAGGCCGTCGCCGGTATTGATGAAGGCGTTGGTGGTCGCCCAATAGATGCGTCCCGCGCCGCCCGTCGCGAGCAGGACGGCCTTCGCCTGCAGGTAGAAAAGATTGCCCGTTTCCATCTCCAGCGCGGTCACGCCGGTGACCGCGCCGTCCTGCGGATCGCGGATGAGATCGAGCGCCATCCACTCGATGAGGAACTGGGTGTTGGCGCGCACGTTCTGCTGGTACAGCGTGTGCAGCATGGCATGACCGGTGCGGTCGGCAGCGGCGCAGGCGCGCATCGCCATCTTCGGGCTGCCGTAGTCCTGCGTGTGGCCGCCGAAGGGCCGCTGGTAGATCTTGCCGTTCTCCAGCCGGTCGAAGGGCATGCCCATGTGCTCGAGCTCGACCACGCACTCGATGGCGCGGCGGCACATGTACTCGATCGCGTCCTGGTCGCCGAGATAGTCGGCGCCCTTGACGGTGTCGTACATGTGCCAGTGCCAGTTGTCCTCGGTCGAATTGGCGAGCGGCGCGGCGATTCCGCCCTGCGCCGCCACGGTATGCGAGCGGGTCGGGAACACCTTGCTCAGCACCGCGGTCTTCAGTCCGGCGCGCGCCAGCTCGAGCGCGGCGCGCATGCCCGAGCCGCCCGCCCCCACCACGATCGCATCGAACTTCCGGACCTGTGGGGGATTGCTCATCGCCACAGGATCTGGATCGTCCAGCCGAGATAGCTGCCGATCAGGAGCAGCGTGAAGACCTGCAGCGTCAGCCTGAGCCCGTCGTGCTTGATGTAGTCCATGAGAATGTCGCGCACGCCCACCCAGGCGTGCCAGGCGAGACTGAGCATGAAGAGCAGCGTCGCGACGCGCATCCAGCCTTGCGCGAACAGCGCCTGCCAGCCGGCGTACTTGAGCGGCGTGTTCATCAGGACGATGGCGGCGACGATCAGCGTGTACACCGCCATGATCGCGGCGGTGACGCGCTGCGCGAGCCAGTCGCGCATCCCGTAGTGGGCACCTGTAATTACGCGGTCAATCATAGGGCGAGGCGGTTCACCACAGCCTTGCTCCAAAGAGCGCGGTCAACGCCAGGCTCACCACCAGGACGGCGACGCTCGAGGCGCGCGCTTGGCGAAGCTCGATGCCCTTGTTCAGATCGAGCAGCAGGAAGCGGATCCCCGCGCAGAAATGGTGGCAATACGCCCAGATGAAGAGCAGCAGGCCCGCCTTGACGATCGGCAGCTGCAGGTAGTGCGTGCGGATCTTCTCGAAACCGGATTCGGAGGCGAGGCTCGCGTCGAGCATATAGAGCAGCCACGCCGCCAGCGGGAAAACCAGCAGCGCGCCGGAGATGCGGTGCAGGATGGAAATCCAACCCGGGAGCGGCAGGCGGATTTCGAACAGGAGCGCGGAGAGGCTCAGGTATTTCGGTCGTGGTTTCTTCGCGGCCGCGCTGGACATGGGTGGCGCCGGGCCCCTTCCCGGACGCAATCATTATATCGTCGCGGCGCAGCAAGCCGCTGCTGTAAAATCGAAAGTCACCTTCCGCGGAGCAATCGATGCCCAAAGCCCCCGTTCGCGTCGCCGTCACCGGTGCGGCCGGCCAGATCGGCTACTCACTCCTCTTCCGGATCGCCAGCGGCGAAATGCTCGGCAAGGATCAGCCCGTGATCCTGCAGATGCTGGAAATCCCGGACGAGAAGGCGCAGAAGGCGCTGAAGGGCGTGATGATGGAGCTCGACGACTGTGCCTTCCCGCTGCTGCACGGCATGGTGCCGGCCTCCGATCCGATGGTCGCGTTCAAGGACGTGCAGGTCGCGCTGCTGGTCGGCGCGCGGCCGCGCGGCCCCGGCATGGAGCGCAAGGACCTGCTGGAGGCGAACGGCAAGATCTTCGGCCCGCAGGGCCAGGCGCTCGACCGCGTGGCTGACAGAAACGTCAAGGTTCTGGTGGTCGGCAATCCCGCGAACACCAACTGCCTCATCGCCATGAAGAGCGCGCCGAGCCTCAAGCCGACGCAGTTCACCGGCATGATGCGCCTCGACCACAACCGGGCCACGTCGCAGATCGCGCAGAAAATAAACAAGAAAGTGACTGAAATCAGAAAAATGGCCGTGTGGGGCAACCACTCCGCCACTCAATATCCGGATGTTTTCCAGGCCGAAGTTGGTGACATGCGCGACGGCAAAAAGGTCTGGCCCATGATCAACGACCAGGCCTGGCTTGAGTCGACGTTCATTCCGACGGTGCAGAAGCGCGGCGCGGCCATCATCGAAGCGCGCGGCCTCTCCTCCGCCGCGAGCGCGGCGAATGCCGCGGTGGACCACGTGCGCGACTGGGTTTCCGGCACGCGCGACGGCGACTGGGTCTCGATGGGCATTCCTTCCGACGGCAGCTACGGCATTCCCGAGGGCGTGATCTATGGCTACCCGGTCACCTGCCGCGGCGGGAGCTACACCATCGTCAAGGGCATCGAGGTCTCGGAGTTCGGCCGCAAGCGCATGGACGCTACGCTCAAAGAGCTCCATGAAGAGCGAGACGGAGTGAAACACCTCCTCGGGAAATGAGCGCGGGCGCACAGTTTCGCAAGGCCGTAGCGGAGGAAAAACCGCTCCAGATCATCGGCACCATCAACGCCAACCATGCGCTGATGGCGAAGCGCGTGGGCTACCGGGCGATCTATCTTTCGGGCGGCGGCGTCGCCGCCGGCTCGCTCGGCATGCCGGACCTCGGCATCTCGGGGCTCGAGGACGTGCTGATCGACATCCGCCGCATCACCGACGTCTGCGACCTGCCGCTTCTTGTCGACGTCGACACCGGCTTTGGCGCGAGTGCATTCAACGTCGCACGCACCACGCGCTCGCTCATCAAGGCCGGCGCCGCCGCGATGCACATAGAGGACCAGGTCGGCGCGAAGCGCTGCGGCCATCGCCCCGGCAAGGAGATCGTCCCGGCCGACGAGATGGCCGACCGCATCAGGGCCGCGGTCGACGCGCGTACCGATGCGGGCTTCGTCATCATGGCCCGCACCGACGCCCTCGCAAACGAAGGCCTGGGCGCGGCCATCGAGAGAGCGGCGAAATACGTGAAGGCCGGCGCGGACATGATTTTTCCCGAGGCGATCACCGACCTGCCGATGTACAAGAAGTTTGCCGACGCGGTGAAGGTGCCGATCCTCGCCAACATCACCGAGTTCGGCAAATCGCCCCTCTTCACCGTCGATGAGCTGCGCTCGGCCAACTGCGCGATGGTCCTCTATCCGCTGTCGGCGTTTCGCGCGATGAACAAGGCGGCGCTCGGGGTCTACGAAGAGATCCGCAGGAAGGGAACGCAGAAGGGCTCGATCGGGCAGATGCAGACTCGCGAGGAGCTCTACGAGGTCATCAACTACCACTCCTACGAGAAAAAGCTGGATGAGCTCTTCTCCCGCAGCCGCTCCTAAACCCAAGAAGTCGGTCGCCCTCTCCGGCGTTCCGGCCGGCAACACCGCCCTCTGCACCGTCGGCCGCAGCGGCAACGACCTGCACTACCGCGGTTACGACATCCTCGACTTCGCCGACGAGGCGCAGTTCGAGGAGGTGGCCTATCTGCTCGTGCACGAGAAGCTGCCCAATCGCGACGAACTGAAAAAATACAAGCAGAAGCTTGCGGCCCTCCGGTCGCTTCCCGGTCCGCTCAGGAGTGCGTTGGAACAGCTCCCCAAGAGCGCGCATCCGATGGACGTGATGCGCACCGGCTGCTCGGTGCTCGGCACCCTCGAACCGGAGGACGAGAAGCACCCCGCCGAAGGCGCCCGTCACATCGCCGACCGGCTGATGGCGTGCTTCGGCTCGATGCTTCTCTATTGGTATCACTACGTGAATTCCGGGAAAAGGATCGAGACCCAGACCGACGACGAGTCGATCGGCGGTCATTACCTGCATCTCCTGCACGGCAAGAAGCCCCAGGACTCGTGGGTCCGGGCGATGCACACCTCGCTCATCCTGTACGCCGAGCACGAATACAACGCCAGCACCTTCACCTGCCGGGTCATCGCCGGCACCGGCTCCGACATGTACAGCGCCATCACTGGCGGCATCGGCGCGCTACGCGGCCCCAAGCATGGCGGCGCCAACGAAGTGTCGGACGAGATCCAGAAGAGATATCGGAATGCCGACGAAGCGGAAGCCGACATCCGCGCGCGCATGGCGCGCAAGGAGATCGTCATCGGCTTCGGCCATCCGGTTTACACCACCGGCGATCCGCGCAACAAGGTGATCAAGGCGGTCGCGGAGCGTTTGTCGAAAGAGCAGGAAAACATGGTGCAGTACCGGATCGCCGACCGCATCGAGTCGATCATGTGGGCGGAGAAGAAGATGTTCGCCAACCTCGACTGGTACAGCGCGGTGTCCTACAGTCGGATGGGCGTGCCGACGCTGCACTTCACGCCGCTGTTCGTTCTCTCCCGCACCAGCGGCTGGTCGGCGCACGTCATCGAGCAGCGCGCCGACGGCAAGATCATCCGCCCCGCCGCCAACTACACGGGCCCCGAAAACCGGCCCTGGATTCCACTGGAAAAAAGATAAATGTACGAGTCCGAGCTGACCAAGTTCATGCGGGAATTCATGAAGCAGCATCCCGAGGAGATCGAATCGCAGAGGAAGGGCCGCGCCACCTGGTGGGACAAGCGGCCCGATGAGCGCTCGCCGGTCCCGCCGATGGGGCACTCGCCCAAGGCCGGCGGCAACGAAGGCACCTTTAAAGCTCCCGAAGAGAACAAATAGTGTCCGCGCACATTTCCAACGTCCGGCCGAAGCCGGACAAGGTGCTTACGCTCATCGCTGACTACGCGACGAAGCAGCCGATCAAGAGCGCTGAGGCCTACGAAACGGCGCGCTACTGTCTGATGGACACGCTCGGCTGCGGGCTGGAAGCGCTGGAGTACCCGGCGTGCACCAAGCTGCTCGGGCCGATCGATCCGGAAACGATCGTGCCGCATGGCGCCAAGGTCCCCGGGACGAAGTTCCAGCTCGATCCGGTGCAGGCCGCGTTCAACATCGGCGCGATGATCCGCTGGCTCGACTTCAACGACACCTGGCTCGCCGCCGAATGGGGTCATCCCTCCGATAACCTGGGAGGCATCCTCGCGACCGCGGATTGGATCTCAAGAAATTCGACGCCCCTCACGATGCGGGATGTCCTGACCGCGATGATCAAGGCGCACGAGATCCAGGGCGTGCTCGCGCTGGAGAACAGCTTCAATCGCGTCGGCCTGGATCACGCCGTGCTGGTCAAGGTCGCCTCTACTGCAGTCGTCGCGCACATGCTCGGCTGCGGCTACGACCAGGTGGTCAACGCCGTCTCGCAGGCGTGGGTCGACGGCCAGAGCCTGCGCACCTACCGTCACGCGCCGAACACCGGCTCGCGGAAGAGCTGGGCGGCTGGGGACGCGACATCCCGTGCCGTCAGATTGGCTTTGATCAGCAAGACGGGCGAGATGGGCTATCCCTCGGTGCTGACCGCCAAGGGCTGGGGCTTCTACGACGTGCTATTCAAGGGCAAGGAGTTCAAGTTCCAGCGCAAGTTCGGCAGCTACGTGATGGAGAACATCCTCTTCAAGATCTCCTTCCCGGCCGAGTTTCACGCCCAGACCGCGGCCGAATGCGCGATGAGCGCTTTTCAGCAGATGAAATCCCTCGGGAAGACTGCTGAAGACATTAAGAAAGTTCGAATTCGCACGCATGAGGCGGCGATCCGCATCATTGATAAGAAGGGACCGCTGGCGAACCCGGCCGACCGCGATCATTGCATCCAGTACATGGTCGCGATTCCCCTGCTCTTCGGCCGCCTCACCGCGGCCGATTACGAGGATGACGTGGCGAAGGATCCGAGAATTGATTCTTTGAGAGACAAAATCTCTTGTGTCGAAGACAAGCGCTTCTCCACGGATTACCACGATCCCAAGAAGCGCTCGATCGCCAACGCCCTCACCGTCGAGTTCAAGGACGGCACGAAGCTGAAGGAAATCGTCTGCGAATACCCGATCGGCCACAAGCGCCGCCGCAAGGAAGGCATGCCGATGCTGGTGGAGAAGTTCAAGCGCAACCTCGCGCGCCGCTACCCCGAGCGGCAGCAGCGCGCGATTCTCGATCTCTGCATGGACGGCGAACGCCTGGCGAATACGCCAGTGAACGAGTTCGTCGACCTGTTCGTCGTCTGATCATCTAGGGGTAGTCATGTTCAACACACTGCAATCCTTCAAACACGGCAAGTTCCACTCTTTGCCTGCTCTTGCGAAACAATTGAATCTGAAACTGGAAAGGCTTCCGGTTTCGATTCGCATCGTGCTCGAGTCGGTGCTGCGCAACTGCGACGGCAAGAAAGTGACCGAAGAGCACGTGCGCCAGCTCGCGGGCTGGCAGCCGAACGCGAAGCGCACCGAGGAGATTCCGTTCGTCCTGGCGCGCATCCTGCTGCAGGACTTCACCGGCGTGCCGCTGCTCTGCGACCTCGCGGCGATGCGCGGCGTCGCCGCCCGCATGGGCAGGGACCCGAAGGTGGTCGAGCCGCTGGTGCCGGTCGACCTGGTCGTCGACCACTCGGTGCAGATCGACCACTTCGGCACCAAGAACGCGCTCGACCTCAACATGAAGCTCGAGTTCAAGCGGAACGAGGAGCGCTACCAGTTCATGAAATGGGGCATGCAGGCGTTCGATACCTTCAAGGTCGTGCCGCCCGGCATCGGCATCTGCCACCAGGTGAACCTCGAATACCTCGCGCCCGGCGTGCACAAGTCTCGCGAAGGCATCTGCTACCCGGACACGCTGGTCGGCACCGACAGCCACACGACGATGATCAACGGCATCGGCGTCGTCGGCTGGGGCGTCGGCGGCATCGAGGCCGAGGCCGGCATGCTCGGCCAGCCGGTGTACTTCCTCACGCCCGACGTGGTGGGCGTCAACCTGAAGGGCAAGCTTCATCCTGCCTGCACGGCGACCGACCTGGTGCTGACGGTCACCGAGATGCTGCGCAAGGCGAAAGTGGTCGGCAAGTTCGTCGAGTATTTCGGCGAAGGCACCGAATCGCTGAGCGTCACCGACCGCGCGACGATCGCCAACATGGCGCCCGAGTACGGCGCGACCATGGGCTACTTCCCGGTCGATGCGCGCACGCTCGAGTATTTCCGCGGCACCGGTCGCGCCGCCGACAAGATCGACGCGCTCGAGGCCTACTTCAAGGCGCAGGGCATGTTCGGCATCCCGAAAAAGGGACAGATCGACTACTCGCAGGTGCTCGAGCTCGACCTGGCGACGATCTATCCCTCGATCGCCGGCCCGAAACGCCCGCAGGACCGCATCGACCTGGACAAGGTGAAGCCGACGTTCGAGAAGCTGTTCTCCGCGCCGGTCAAGGAAAACGGCTTCGGCAAGAAGAGCGAAGACCTGCAGAAGGTCACCAAGGCCTTCGACGGCACGGAGATCAAGAACGGCGACGTGCTCATTGCCGCGATCACGTCGTGCACCAACACATCCAACCCCGGCGTGCTGCTCGCCGCCGGCCTGGTGGCGAAGAAGGCGGTCGAGCTCGGCCTCAAGGTCAATCCGCGCGTCAAGACGTCGCTCGCGCCCGGCTCGCGTGTCGTCACCGAGTACCTCGGCAAGGCGGGACTCCTGCCCTACCTCGAGAAGCTCGGCTTCTCCGTCGCCGCTTACGGCTGCACCACCTGCATCGGCAACGCCGGCCCGCTGCCGCAGGCGATCGACGAAGCGGTGGCGAAGAACGATCTCGTCTGCGCCGCCGTCCTGTCGGGCAACCGCAACTTCGAGGCGCGCATCCATCCGAACATCCGCGCCAACTTCCTCGCCTCGCCGCCGCTCGTCGTGGTCTATGCGCTGGCGGGTTCGATGCTCCTCGATTTGAGGAATCAGCCGATCGGAAAATCGAAAGACGGCAAGGACGTTTTCATCGGCCACATCTGGCCCACCGCCGACGAGGTGAAAGCGCTGATGAAGTTCGCCATGGACGCGCCGACCTTCCAGCGCATGTACTCGGACCTGGCCAACTCGAGCGTGCTGTGGAAGAAGATCCCGGCGCCGGCTGGCGAGGTCTACAGCTGGCCGAACTCGACCTACATCGCCGAGCCGCCGTTCTTCAAGGACTTCGCCATGGCCCCCGGCGCGGTCGGCGGCATCAACGGCGCGAAGGTGCTCGGCATCTTCGGCGACTCGGTCACCACCGACCACATCTCCCCCGCCGGCTCGATCAAGCCGACCTCGCCCGCCGGCATCTACCTGCAGGAGCACGACGTCGCGGTCGCCGACTTCAACAGCTTCGGCGCGCGGCGCGGCAACCACGAGGTGATGATGC
>LSTF01000112.1 GCA_001644455.1 Betaproteobacteria bacterium SCGC AG-212-J23 | reverse complement strand
GGTGCCGTGCGCCGCATCAACGCCGAGTTCGTGAAGCTCTATCGCGAGCAGAAGATGGCCGATTATCTCGAGAGCCAGTTCGTCGAAGTCGCGGTCAGCTCGCCGCAAGAGTTCGCCACCTTCCTCGCCGCCGAGCAGGCGCGCGCCCCCGACCTCGTGAAAGCACTCAGGATCCCTCGCCAATGACGCGCATCATCGACCTGCATTGCTACCCGGGCACGAAGGAATGGATCGCCTGCCAGGGTCCCTATGTCGAGGCGCTCGCCACGTACTGGAAGCGCGACTGGTCGGCCAAGGCCGAAGACGAGGTGGTGAAGGAGTTCGAAGGCGCCGGCGTCGAGACCTGTCTCGTCGCGCTCGACCTCGAGAGCACGATCAAGACCAAGCCGGTGGGCAACGACTATGTGCACGCGATGTGGAAGCGCCACCCGAAGCGCATCATCCAGTGCTGGGGCGCGCTCGACCCGTTCAAGAAGGGCGTGATCGAGGAGGCGAGGAAAGCGGTGAAGCAATACGGCTTCGTCGGTTTCCACTTCCATCCGATCATGCAGCACTTCGCGGTGGACGATCCACGTGCCCGTCCCATGTTTGAAGAGCTTTCCTTGCTGAATGCGGCGGTGATGATCGATGTGGGTACCACCGGCATGGGCGCCGGCATGCCCGGCGGCCACGGCGCGGTCATCCGCCACGCGCACCCGGCGTCGATCGACAAGCTCGCCGCCGATTTCCCCAAGCTGAAGATCGTCATGGCGCACCCGGGCTGGCCGTGGGTCGAGGAGACGACCGCGGTGGCGCTGCACAAGGGCAACGTCTACTGGGAAATGTCGGGCTGGGCGCCGAAATACTTCCCCGGCAACCTCAAGGTCGACATGCGCGGCCGGCTGCAGGACAAGATCATGTTCGGCAGCGACTATCCGAGCATGCCCTACGCCCGTATCCTCAAGGAGTGGCAGGAGCTCGGCTACAAGGACGAGGTGATGGAAAAAATCTACCACCGCAACGCAGAGAGAATCCTCGGGCTGTGAAGCTGCAGAGCGTCGACCTGCGCGTCCCGGACGTCGAGGCGGCGGCGAGCTTCTTCGCCGGCGTCTGGGGCCTCGCCCACGTGGCGGGCAACCGCCTGCGCGGCACGGACTCGCTGCCTTACCTGATCGGCCTCGAGCAGGGTCCGCCGGCGATCCGCGCGATCACCTTCAGCGGCTCGAACGACGAGCGCGAGATCAAAGGGCTGGAGGGTGAAACGTACCGGTTCGTTCGCGAGCAAAGCGTTGCCACGCTGGCGGCCGACCGCGATCGGCCCATCCGCCTTTCGCATGTCGTGCTCAACTCGGCGGACGTCGACACCGCGGAGCGCTTCGCTACGGCGCAGCTCGGCTTCCGTGTTTCCGACCGTACGCGACACATGACCTTCCTGCGCTGCAACCGCACGCACCACTGCATCGCCTACGCACGCGCCGGCTTCCCCTCGCTGAATCACGTTGCCTTCGAGATGGCCGACGTCGATGGCGTGATGCGCGGCATCGGCCGGCTGCGCGACGCCGGCTATCCCTGCGTATGGGGCCCGGGACGGCATGGCCCGGGGAACAACGTCTTCGGCTACTTCGTCGGGCCGCACGGCGGCCTGATCGAGTACACCTCGGAAGTCTCGGAAGCCGGCGACGACTACAAGGTCGGCAGCCCGGAAGACTGGAAGTGGCCGGCCGGACGTATCGACCAGTGGGGCGTGTCGCAGAAGGACACGGCGCGCACCAACGCGGCAGAACGCGCGTTTACTTGGTCATCCCGATAGAGGGAAGCAGGCGGGCGTAGCGCGCGCTCTCGTCGCGCACGTATTTCCCGAACGCCTCGGCACTCATCGGCTCGGCCACCTCGAGCCCCTGCGCTTCGAAACGCTCGCGGATCGCCGCTTCCTGCATCAGCTTCGCCACTTCGCGGTTGAAGCGCTCCACCGCCGCGGCCGGCGTGCCAGGCGTCGCGTAGAAGCCGAAGTGCGGCCCGCCGTCGACGCCCTTGAAGCCGGCCTCCTCGAACGTCGGCGCCTCGGGAAAGTCGGGGTGCCGGCGCGAGGCGGCCACCGCGAGCAGGCGCAGCTTGCCGGCCTTCACCTGCGGCAGCGCCGTTCCCGAATCGAAGGCGAGGTCGATCTGCCCGCCGAGGAGATCCTTCAGCACCGGGCCCGCGCCTTTGTAGGGGACGTGCGTCATGCGGATGCCGGCGTCGCGCGAGAACGCCTCGCCGGCGATGTGCGGCGCGGTGCCGTTGCCGGGCGTGCCGTAGTTCAGCTTGCCGGGATTGGCGCGCGCGTAGGCGAGGAAGCCCGCGAAGTCCTTCGCCGGCACGCCGGGATGCACGACGAGGAAGAGCGAGATCCGCCCGGTCGGCGCCACCGGCAGGAGCGCCTTCACCGGATCCATGTCGGCGCGCTGCACCACGTGCGGCGCGATCATGATGCGGCTGCCCGGCGCGTAGAGGAACGTGTAGCCGTCGGGCTCGGCCCGCGCCACCGCCTCGATGCCGACGTAGCCGTCGCCGCCGCCGCGGTTGTCGACCACGAGCGGCTGCCCGAGCGCTTCGCCCAGGCGCGGCGCGAGCAGGCGCGCGGTCACGTCGGCGGTACCGCCGGGCGCGACGTTGACGATCACCCGGATCGGCTTGGACGGCCAGCCCTGCGCAAATGCGCTCGCCGAAACGAGGGCGACGCCCACAATCAAGCACCGGAGGATGAGCATCCCCCATTATCATTCACCGTCATGAAAAGTCGCAGGCGACTCCTGATCGGCGCGGCGAGCGCGCTCGCGCTGCCCGTCCTGCCGGCGTTCGCGCAGGGAGATCCGAAGCGCACGCGGCTCGTCCTGCTCGGCACCAAGGGCGGGCCGCGCGTCAGCCCGGCGCAGCTGCCGAAGAACCCGTCGAACCTGATCCTGATCAACGGCGTGCCGTACGTCGTCGACTGCGGATACGGCACTTCCGCGCAGCTCGTCACCTTCGGCGTGCCGCTCAACCGGCTGCGCCACGTTTTCGTCACGCACCACCACTCCGACCACAACCTCGAGCTCGGGCCGCTGCTCTACAACGGCTGGGCGACCGGCCTGCGCGAGCGCGTCGACCTCTACGGTCCCGCCGGGATGGTGCGCATGCGCGATGCCTTCTTCGAGTACATGAAGTTCGACATCGAGACGCGCATGGCCGACGAAGGCCGGCCGGACCTGAGGAAGCTCGTGGTCGCGCACGAGTTCGACAAGCCGGGCCTGGTCATGCAGAACGATGACGTGCGGGTGACCTGCGCCCTGGTGCGGCATCCGCCGATCACCCAGGCGTACGCGTATCGCTTCGAGGCGAAGGATCGCTCGATCGTCATTTCCGGCGACACCGCCTACGCGCCGGAGCTGGCCGAATTCGCGAAAGGCGCCGATGTCCTGGTGCACGAGATCATGCACCTCGGCGGGCTGGAAGCGCTGCTCAAGCGCGTGCCGAACGCCGCGACCCTGAAGGAGCACCTGCTCGCGAGCCACACCCTGCCGGAGGACGTCGGCCGCGTCGCCGCCGCGGCGGGCGTGAAGACGCTGGTCCTGTCGCACTTCGTTCCCGGCGACGACCCGTCGATCACCGACGAGATGTGGGCCGAGGGCGTGCGCAAGCATTACGGAGGGAGAATCGTCGTCGGCAAGGACCTCATGGAGGTTTCTTGAGGGACTACTGGCTGTCGAAGCTGTTCTTCGACCTGCAGCAGCCGGTGCTCGCGGCGGAATTCAAGGCAAACCGGGACTCGGTCCTCACGCGCTATCCGCTTTCACCCGAGGTGCGAAAGGCGATCGCCGAAAGCGACGCGCCGTTCCTCGCCGAGCGCACCAATGCGTATCTCCTTCGCTACTACTTCTTCACCATCGGCATGAAGGACGCCGAGTTCGCCC
>LSTF01000111.1 GCA_001644455.1 Betaproteobacteria bacterium SCGC AG-212-J23 | reverse complement strand
GCGTCGGCATGGGCGTGCCGATCGGCGCGCCGCCGCCACCGGAGCGCTGCGAGCGCACGCTGATCTTCACCGACGGCAAGGTCGCCGAGCAGCACTGGCACGGGCCGCCGAGCCTGTGCGCGCCGCTCAAGCGCCCGTAAACCGAAACCCGACTTTCTCGAATTCCTTCGACAGGCCGCGGCCGACGGCCTCGATCTTTTCGCGCGCATCCGGCGTGAAGGCGATGTCCGCCATGTCGTGCACGCCGCCGGTGATGAGCACCTGCAGGATGCCTTCTTCCTGGCCGACGTTGCGGAAGGCGCGGCACACGCCCGGTGGAATCGAGATGGTGTCGAACGGATCGAGCACCACGCGCTCCTCGCCGCGCTCTCCCCAGGACACCTCGAAGCGTCCCTTGAGCACGGTGAAGGTCTCGTAGGTCTGTACGTGGTTGTGCAGCCCGGGACCCTGTCCGGGCGGGCAGACCGCGAGGGTCATGGTCAGCCCGGCCGCGCCGCGGATGGGCGCGTCGGCGTTGATGGGTGTTTCCTTTTCCAGGCCGATGACGGAAAGCAGCTTGCGCGAGTAGATGACGTCGCGCGCGGCCTGGGGAATGTCGCTCTGCTGGATCGGCAGCGGCTTGAGCTCGCTGAAGCGGGCGATTCGTCCTTTCATTTGCGCACCCCCAGTTTCCTCAGCAGGCTTTCGCGGCGCGTGAGCCACCAGCCGTACTGCACCGGCCAGCGCGCGAACTCGGGATCTGCGCCGAGCGCCTGCGCGGCGTGCAGCGGCCAGTTCGGGTCGAACAGCGCCTCGCGGGCGACCGCGACCAGGTCGACCTTGTTCGCCACTTCCTCGGCTTGTTGCGGCGTCAGGATCAGGCCGACCGCCATGGTGCGGATGCCGGCCGCCTGCTTGATGCTTTCGGCAAACGGCACCTGGAAACCCGGCACGCGCGGGATCAGCGTTTTCGTTGCCGCGGTGGCGGAGCCGAGGATGCCGCCGGAAGAGCAATCGATGACGTCGACACCAATCTGCTTCAACTTTTTGGCAAATGCGATCGTGTCTTCCAGTTGCCAGCCGCCGTCGACATCGTCGATCGACGAGACGCGCACGAAGAGCGGCTTCTTCCAGGCCTGGCGCACCGCCTCGATGACCTGCAGCGGGAAGCGCATCCGCTCCTCGGCGCTGCCGTCGTTCGAGATCGGCGAGAGGAAGCTGTGCAGCAGGTAGCCGTGCGCGGCGTGGATCTCGAGCATCTCGAAGCCCGCGGCGTGGGCGCGACGGGCGGCTTCCTTGAAAGCGGTGAGCACGGTCTGCTGGTCGCCTTCGCGCATCGCGCGCGGCGTGATCCAGCCTTCGCCGAGCGAGCGCTCGGTCGGCGCGACGGTGCTCCATGGCTTGTCGCCGCGAGTCGAGTCCTCGGGCGTCAGCGGCCCGTTGCCGTACCAGGGGCGCGCCATGCTCGCCTTTCTTCCCGCATGCGCGAGCTGAATGGCAGGAACCGCGCCCTGGCTTTTCACAAAAGAAGCAATTCTCTGCAGGCCCTGAATGTGGGCGTCATCCCAGATGCCGGTATCGCCGTGAGTGATGCGCCCGCGCCTCTCGACCGCGGTCGCCTCGACGAACACCGCGCCGGCGCCGCCCTGCGCAAACTTGCCGAGGTGCACGAGGTGCCAGTCGCCGACGTGGCCGTCCTTCGCCGAGTACTGGCACATCGGCGAAACGACGATGCGGTTCCTCAGGGAGACGTCCCTGATCTTCAGCGGTTCGAACAGCATCAACTCTCCTGGATCGCTGTTCTCTTCCCGGCCGATTTTTTCAGAGTAAGGGCGGAAGCAGAACCCTTGCCCTTCCACGCGTTCGGGTCGATGCGCTCGCCGAGGAAGTTGAGCTCGATGGTGACCTCGTCCGGATCCTTGAGGAAGATCTGGAAGAGCGGCGGCGAGGCGTCGGGGAAGCTGCGGTAGTGCATCTCGACCTTGTTCTTCTGGATCCGGCCGCGGACCGATTCGGCGTCCTTCGCCAGGAAGGCGATGTGGTCGACCTGGCCGGAACCCGCAGTTCCCTTGGGATGTTTCTTGAGTAAGAAAGAATCCCTTATCTTGTTGGGCACCTGCGAAGCGAGGTGCACGCTGATCTCGCCGTTCGCCTTCAGCCAGTAGCCGGGAAAGCCGAAGTCCGGCCGCTCGTCGGCGACTTCGAAGCCGAGGACGCGGCAATAGAAGTCCTTGGTACGCTCCAGGTTCTTCGAAACCAGCAGGAAATGGTTCAATGCGGTGATGGGCATGGGACTTTCCCTTTCGTTGGGCGTCATTTTACTAGCGGTCGAGCCGTTCCAGCCCTATGAAGGCCAGTCGGGAAAGGACGTCGTCTGGGTGCCGACGCCGCCCGCGCTGGTCGAGAAGATGCTCGACATGGTGCGCGTCACGCCCAAGGACTTCGTCATGGACCTCGGCTCGGGGGACGGGCGCAACATCATCGCCGCGGCGAAGCGCGGCGTGCGCGGCCTGGGCGTCGAGTACGACCCGGACATGGTCGCCCTGTCTGAGAGGAAGGCGGAGGAGGCGGGCGTCGCGGACAAGGCGAAGTTCGTGCGGGGCGACATGTACGAAGCCGACCTCTCGCAGGCCACGGCGCTGGTGCTCTTCCTGCTGCCGGTCAATCTCGAGAAGCTGGCGCCTAGGTTTCTCGAGCTGCCGGCCGGCACGCGCATCATCAACAACGGCTACAAGATCCCGGGCTGGGAGGAAGTCGAGACCGGCCACATCAACGGCACCTGCATCACGTGGTGCACCGCGTACCTCTATCTCGTGCCGGCGAAGGTCGGGGGCAAATGGAGCCTGCCCGCGGGGGAGGTTCGCTTCGAGCAGAAATTCCAGGAGCTGACCGGCACGCTGACCCACACGGACGGGCGGGCGATCCCGCTGCAGGGCAGCGTCGTCGGCGACCGCATCCGCTTCAGCGTCGGCCTCGACAGCTACGAAGGGCGGGTGCGCGGCAAGCAGATGAGCGGCAACGCCACCGGCGCCCGCTCGGGCTACTGGAAGGCGGCGCGGCTCGACTAGCGCTACAGTGCCGCATGCCCGGCTTCACCACGCCGTCCGACGTCACCCACGTCATCCAGCTGGCGATCGCGCCGGTGTTCCTGCTCACCGCGATCTGCACGCTGCTCAATGTGCTCACCAACCGGCTCGGGCGCGCGGTCGACCGGCGCCGGATGCTCGTTTCGCGCCTGCCGCAGCTCGACGCGACGCTTTGCTCGAGCGCCGAGGGCGAGCTTGCCTATCTCGAGCGGCGCGCGCAGCTCATCTATCTCGCGATCGCGCTGGCGGTGGCTTCCGCGTTGCTGGTCTGCCTGGCGATCGCCAGCGCGTTCATCGATGCAATGGTGCGCTTCAACTTCGCCGCGGGGATCGCCGCCTTCTTCGTCCTGGCGATGCTGGCGCTGATCGGCAGCCTGGGCGCGCTGCTGCGCGAGGTCTTTCTCGGCGTCAATACCGAGCGCTGCCCGATCGCTTAGCTCAGCTCGACGTCCTTCAGGATCGGATCTTCGGCGATCGCGATCTCGTTCTCGATCGCCAGGCCGCAGCCCGGGCAGCAGAACTGGCGGAACTGCGGCGTCGGATCGATGAAGCGCTTCGGGTCGCCGACGATCGGGTTGGAAGCTTCGATCGCCAGGTCGTTTCGGACGCACCCCAGCTTGTAATTGCTTTTTACCGAACCTAAATCCGTTGAACACTTGGCGCAGCACCAACGGCTGCCCTTCACCGCGAGGTTCTCGGTGGCGAGCAGCTTTACCTTGCCGTCCACCTTGCTGCTCGAGGGCGCCTTGACGATCCGCGCCAGCCGCAGCTTCTCGCGCTCCTTCGCCGTGGCGGCCGCGTCGCCCAGCACTACGCCGTAGATCGCGCGCGCCGCCATCGCCGAGACGTCGCCGTTGTTGATGTCGGCTTCCACCTTGGCCGGGTCGCGCTCGAGCGGGTCGC
>LSTF01000110.1 GCA_001644455.1 Betaproteobacteria bacterium SCGC AG-212-J23 | reverse complement strand
GAAAAGAATGCCGCGTTCGACGCCGAAGTCCGCGACCGCTTCCTGCCGCTCTACGAGAAGCTTTCCGCGGGCAACGAGTGGTTGTCGCGCGCCGACGAGTGCCTGGCTCGCATCGTCGTGCTCGACCAGTTTCCGCGCAACATGTTCCGCGGCAGCCCGCGCGCCTTTGGCAGCGACGCTCTGGCGCTCGCCGCCGCGAAGCGCGCGGTGGCGAGCGGCTACGACCGCACGATGCTCGATGTCGAGCGGCAATTCGTCTATCTGCCCTTCGAGCACAGCGAGTCACTCGCGGATCAGGAACGGGCCTGCGAGCTGATGCGGCCGCTCGGCGCGGAGCTCTACGACTGGGCGCTGCGCCACAAGCGCATCATCGAGCGCTTCGGCCGCTTTCCCCATCGCAACGAAATCCTCGGCCGCGCCAGCACGGCCGAGGAGATCGAATTCCTGAAGCAGCCCGGCTCAGGATTCTGAATCCGTGATCGCGCCGATCGACGCAGTGCTGACCAGCCGCATGTACTTCGCCAGCAGTCCTCGCGTGTACTTCGGCTTCGGCGCTTTCCACTTTTTCCGCCGCGCGGCGATCTCTTTCGCAGGCACGTTCAGCTGCAGCAGGAGCTTCTTTGCGTCGATGGTGATCGAATCGCCTTCTTTCACGAGCGCGATCAAGCCGCCCACGTAGGCTTCGGGCGCGACGTGACCCACCACCATGCCCCAGGTGCCGCCCGAGAAGCGCCCGTCGGTAAGTAATCCGACCGAATCACCAAGTCCCTGCCCGATCAACGCTGACGTCGGCGCCAGCATTTCCTGCATGCCCGGCCCGCCCTTCGGGCCTTCGTAGCGGATCACCAGCACGTCGCCCGGCCTGATCCTTCGGGCGAGGATCGCCTTCATCACCTCCGGCTCCGAATTGAAGACGCGGGCGGGGCCGGTAATCGAGACCTTTTTCAGGCCGGTGATCTTCGCCACGCAGCCTTCCGGAGCGAGGTTGCCCTTCAGGATCGCGAGGTGCCCCTGCTTGTAGATCGGATTCGACCAGGGCCGGATGACGTCCTGATCCTTGCGCGGCTCGGCCGGCACGTCCTTCAGCATCTCGGCCATGGTCCTGCCATGGATGGTCATGCACTCGCCGTGCAGCGCGCCGTTCTCGAGCAGGACCTTCAGCACCTGCGGCACGCCGCCGGCGCGATGGAAGTCCACCGCGACGTAGCGCCCTGAAGGCTTGAGGTCGCAAAGCACCGGCACCTTGCGCCGCACGCGCTCGAAATCGTCGATGGTCCACTTCACCCCGGCCGCCGAGGCGATCGCGAGATAGTGCAGCACCGCGTTGGTCGAGCCCCCGGTCGCCATGACGAGCGCGATCGCGTTCTCGATCGACTTACGGGTGATGATGTCGCGCGGACGCAAGTTGTTTTTCACTGCTGCAACCAAAACCTGGGCTGACTGCGCCGCCGAATCCGCCTTCTCGCCATCGGGCGCGGCCATCTGTGAAGAGCCGAGCAGGCTCATGCCGAGCGCCTCGAAAGAGGAGCTCATCGTATTAGCGGTGTACATGCCGCCGCAGGCGCCGACGCTCGGGCAGGCGTTCTTCTCGATGCCGACGAAGTCCTCTTCGCTCATCTTGCCGGCGCTGAACGAGCCCACCGCTTCGAAGGCGGAGACGATGGTGAGGTCCTTGCCCTTCCACTTGCCCGGCTTGATGGTCCCCCCGTACACGTAGATCGCCGGCACGTTGATCCGCGCGATCGCCATCATCCCGCCGGGCATGTTCTTGTCGCAGCCGCCGACCACGAGCACGCCGTCCATCGCCTGGCCGTTGACGCTGGTCTCGATCGCGTCGGCGATCACCTCGCGCGAGACGAGCGAGTACTTCATCGCCTCGGTGCCCATGCCGATGCCGTCGGTGACGGTCGGCACGCCGAACACCTGCGGCTTGGCGCCCGCGGCGCCGAGCGCGGCCATGGCGCGGTCGATGAGCGGCTGAATGCCGGCGTTGCAGGGATTCATGTTCGAGTGGCCGTTGGCCACGCCGACGATCGGCTTTTCGAAGTCGCCGTCGCCGAAGCCGACGGCGCGCAGCATGGCGCGATTGGGGGAACGGGCGACCCCGTGGGTAATGAGTTTGGAGCGACGGTTGTAGGTAGCCATGGCGGCAGATTCTGCGCCCGCCCGATCCGGCGTTCCAATGCAATCGCCAGCGCTCTGTAATACTCTGTGGGTATGGATTTGCCAGATTTGTGGCAATTGCAGTATTTCATGGCGGTGGCCGAGCACCTGCACTTCGGCCGCGCCGCCGCGGCGCTGCACATCTCGCAGCCGCCCTTGTCGCGCGCCATCCGCGCGCTGGAAGAACGGCTCGGCGTGACGCTCTTCCTCCGCAACCGGCGCCGCGTCGAGCTCACGCCCGCCGGCGAGCGACTGCTGGAGGAGGCACGCCGCACCTTCGGCCAGCTGGAGCGCGTGGTGCTCGAGCTGCGCGGCATGGCCTCCGGTGAGCACGGCTTGCTGCGCATCGGCTTCGTCTCGCTCGCCGACTACAGCGGCGTGCTGCCCGGCCTGTTGAAGACCTACAAAGCCGCAAGACCCGGCGTGCGCCTCGCGCTGCGCGAGATGCTTTCGCCGGAGCAGGCGGCCGCGCACGCCGCGGGCGAGCTCGACTTCGGCCTGCTCCTGCCGCCGGTGTCCGGCGCCGAGGGGCTCGAGCATCTGGTCATGCAACGCGAGCGCTTCGTCGCCGCGCTGCCCGCGCGACATCGCCTCGCCGCAAAACGCGGACCGCTCGCGATGGGCGAGCTCGCCGGCGAAAGCTTCGTCATGGTGCCGCGCGAGATCGCGCCGGGCTTGTACGATATCGTCAGCGGGCTCGCGACGCGTGCGGGCTTCTCCCTCAACGTGGCGCAGGAAGCGATACAGATGCAGACGGTGGTGAGCCTGGTTTCGAGCGGCCTAGGTGCCGCGGTGGTGCCGGCGTCGGTCGCCAATCTCGGCCGGCGCGGCGTCGTCTATCGCCCGATTTCCGACCGGCATCCGACGTTGGAACTCTGGCTTGCCTGGCGGCAAGGCGTTGCCGGTGCCGCAGCCGCGGAATTCACCGACCAGGCGCGACAACTGGCGAACGCCTGAAATGCTCGCTCATCCGGACATCGACCCCATCGCCATCCAGATCGGCCCGCTGGCGATCCGCTGGTACGGCCTCATGTATCTCGCCGGCTTCGCCGCCGCGTGGTGGCTCGGCATGCGCCGCATCAAGCAGGGCATCGTGCCGGTCACGCGCCAGCAGTTCGACGACATCCTGTTTCTCGTCGTCCTCGGGGTGATCCTCGGCGGGCGGCTGGGGTACGTGCTGTTCTACAAGCCCGACTACTACTTCGCGCATCCGCTCGAGATCTTCGCGCTGTGGCAGGGCGGGATGTCCTTCCACGGCGGCCTGCTCGGCGTGATGGCGTCGATAACGTTTGCCGCGTGGAAGCATCGCGTCCCCTACCTGCAGCTCATGGATTTCGCTGCCCCGCTGGTGCCACCCGGAATCACCACCGGGCGGCTGGGCAACTTCATCAACGGCGAGCTCTGGGGACGCGTCAGCGACGTTCCGTGGGCGATGGTGTTTCGCGGTGCCGGCCCGGAACCGCGCCATCCGTCGCAGCTCTACCAGTTCGCGGGGGAAGGCCTCACGCTCTTCTTTTTCCTCTGGTGGTTCTCTTCCAAGCCGCGGCCGCGCGGGCAGGTTTCGGCGATGTTCCTGATCGGCTACTCGGTGCTGCGCTTCACCGCCGAATTCGCCCGTGAGCCCGACGCGTTCCTCGGCTTCCTGACCTTCGGCATGACGATGGGCCAGTGGCTGTGCGTGCCGATGTTCCTCGGCGGAATAGGCCTGCTCGTTTGGAGTCGACGCTAGAACCTGTTCTCGACGCGGTCCTGCCGGTCTTCGGACTCGTCGCGAGCGGATACCTGGCCGGCCGCGTCGGGCTCGTTACTCAGGCGTCGAGCGA
>LSTF01000109.1 GCA_001644455.1 Betaproteobacteria bacterium SCGC AG-212-J23 | reverse complement strand
AGGCGCTGATCGCGCTCACCGACGGCAAGGCGCTCGACGTGCGCCGCTCGACCGACGACGAGGTCGCGGGCTACGGCTCGGTGCCCGGTCTCAGCGCGACGCTGCCGATCTACACGCTGGTGGCGGGCGAGCAGCGCTTTCTCGTGCAGTACGACCTAGAGGCGAACGCCGTTCCGTTCGTCGGCCAGTACGGCATCCGCCCACTGGCGGCACAGCCCTCGGCGCAACTCGTCGCGGCGCGCTCCGGCGAGTTCGATTCGAAGAAGCCGGCCGTCCTGACCCTGGTCTGGACCGAGGCCTTCGACTACAACCGCGCCGCGCTCTCGCCGGAGGTGCGCGCCAAGATCGACAGTGCCGTGCTGCCCAAGCTCAAGGACTTCGCCGAGATCCGCTATATCAACGTCAATGGCCATTCCGACCGGCTCGGCTCGCCCGGCTACAACCAACGGCTCTCCGAGAAGCGCGCCGAGGCAGTGCGCGCCTACCTCGTTTCGCAAGGCGCGAGCGCGGACAAGATCGAGGTGTTCGGCTTCGGCAAGACGCTGCCGGTGAAGTCCTGCCCCGATGCCAAAGGCCGCAAGGCCGCCATCGAATGCCTGGCGCCCAACCGCCGGGTGCAGATCGAGGTGCAGGGACTGCTGCGTTAAGGCTTGGCCCAGCCGCGCGAGCGGGCGACCGCTTCTCGCCAGCGCGCCATCCTCGCCGCCGCTTCGTCGCGGCTCATCGACGGCTCGAAGCGCCGGTCGAGCTGCCAGTGCGAGGCGAGCTCCTCGCGCGACTTCCAGAGATCGACGGTCAGGCCGGCAAGGTAGGCGGCGCCGAGCGCCGTGGTCTCGAGCACCTTCGGCCGCGCCACCGGCACGCCGAGGAGATCGGCCTGGAACTGCATCAGCAGGTCGTTGGCGGCAGCGCCGCCGTCCACTCGAAGCTCGCTCAATTGTTGATTCGAATCTTTTTGCATCGCCTCGAGGAGCTCGGCGCTCTGGAAGGCGATCGACTCGAGCGCGGCGCGAGCGATGTGCGCTTTCGTCGTGCCACGCGTCAGGCCGACGATTGCGCCGCGCGCATGCGGATCCCAGTACGGCGAACCGAGGCCGGTGAAGGCCGGCACCAGATAGACGTCGCCGCAATCCAGCACCTCCGCAGCGAGGCGTTCCACTTCGCTCGAGCTCTTGAAAAACTCCAGGCCGTCGCGCAGCCACTGCACCACTGCGCCGCCGACGAAGACGCTGCCCTCGAGCGCGAACTCACGGGCCTCGGTCGTCTGCGCGCAGGAGGTCGAAAGCAGCCCGCTCTGCGAGCGGATCACCTTGTCGCCGGTATGCAGCAGCATGAAGCAGCCGGTGCCGTAGGTGTTCTTCGCCATGCCGGCCTTGTGGCAGCCCTGGCCGAAAGTCGCCGCCTGCTGGTCGCCGGCGATGCCGCCGATCACGATCGGCTCGCCGAGCTCGCCCTTCGGCAGCATGCCGAACGCGTGCGACGAGAGATGCACGTCGGGAAGGATCGCGCGCGGCACGCGCAGCAGGCCGAGCAGCTCCTCGTCCCAGTCGTTCATGTGGATGTTGAAGAGCAGCGTGCGCGAAGCGTTGGAGACGTCGGTGACGTGCGTTCGGTTGCCGGTCAGGTGCCACGTCAGCCAGGTGTCCACAGTGCCAAACGCGAGCTCGCCGCGCTCGGCGCGGCCGCGCGCGCCGGGCACGTTATCGAGTAGCCAGGCGATCTTGGTGCCGCTGAAGTAGGGGTCGAGGACGAGACCGGTGCGCTCGCGCACCAGGCTCTCGGCGCCGACCTGCTTCAGCTCCTCGCACTGCGGCGCGGTGCGCCGGTCCTGCCAGACGATGGCGTTGGCGATCGGCTCGCCGCTCTGCCGGTCCCAGACAATGGTGGTCTCGCGCTGGTTGGCGATGCCCACCGCCATCAGATCCTTCAACGAGAGATCCGCGACGCGCACCGCTTCGCGCGCGACCGCGCGCTGCGTGGCGAGGATCTCCTTCGCGTCGTGCTCGACCCAGCCGGGTTGCGGAAAGATCTGCCGGAATTCGCGCTGCGCGACCGTCTTCGGCGCGCCGTTTTCGTCGAACAGAATCGCGCGCGAGCTGGTGGTTCCCTGGTCGAGGGCGAGGACGTAACGCATGCCGGAGCCGAGTCTAGCCGATGCTAGAATCCGCGCGTTCCATGCCCCTGCCGGTTTCCAACGTCGAGCGCGAGCTCCGACATACCCGCCGCGTGCGCTACGAAGGCTACAAGCGCGCCGACGGCCTCTGGGACATCGAGGCGCATCTTTCCGACATCAAGAACCACGACTTCGACCTCAAGACCGGCGTGCGCCGCGCCGGGCTGCCGGTTCACGAGATGTGGCTGCGCGTCACCATCGACCGCAAGCTGACGATCGTCGATGCGTCCGCATCTTCCGACGCGGTGCCCTATCCTGGTGGTTGCGAGACGATCGCACCGGCGTACCGAAAGCTGATCGGCCTCTGCCTCATCAAAGGATTCAGAAAAAGCGTCGCGGAGCGCCTCGGCGGGACTCGCGGCTGCACGCACCTGACCGAGATGCTCGCCGGCCTGCCGACCGCGGCGATCCAGACGTTCGCCGGCGAGATGCCGGAGGAGCTCGACGACGGGCGCAAGCCCTTCCAGCTCGACCAGTGCCATGCGCTGGAGACCACGACCGAAACCGTGAAGAAGTGGTACCCGAAATGGTATCGACCTTGACCGGAGTCAATGCCCCGGCAACCGCATAGCGCCGACCATAACCACAAATGAAAATACACGAGTACCAAGGGAAGGAAATCTTCAGGAAGTTCGGCGTTCCCACGCCGCGCGGCTATCCGGCGATGAGCGTCGACGAAGCCGTCGAGGCAGCGAAGAAGCTCGGCGGCAAGGTCTGGGTGGTGAAGGCGCAGATCCACGCCGGCGGCCGCGGCAAAGGCGGCGGCGTCAAGGTCGCGAAGTCGATCGAGGAAGTGAAGAAACTCTCTTCGCAGATTCTCGGCATGCAACTCAAGACCCATCAGACCGGACCGCAAGGCCAGAAGGTGCGGCGCCTCCTGATCGAGGAGGGCGCCGACATCAAGAAGGAGCTCTACCTCGGCATGGTGGTCGACCGCGGCACGCAGAAGGTGGTGCTCATGGCGTCCACCGAGGGCGGCATGGACATCGAGGAAGTCGCGGCCAAGACGCCGCAGAAGATCTTCAAGGTGTTCGTCGATCCCGCCGAGGGCCTGACCGGCAACGACGCCGCCGAGGTCGCGACCAGCCTCGGGTTGCCGCAGACCGCGCGCGCGATTTTCCAGTCGGTCTACAAGTGCTTCCTCGACACCGACGCGTCGCTGGTCGAGATCAACCCGCTGATCCTCACCGGCAAGGGCGAGGTGATCGCGCTCGACGCGAAGCTCAACTTCGACGACAACGCGCTGTTCCGCCATCCGGACATCGTCGCGCTGCGCGACCTCGACGAGGAGGATCCGCTCGAAGTCGAGGCCTCGAAGTACGACCTGAACTACATCTCGCTCGACGGCAACATCGGCTGCATGGTGAACGGCGCCGGCCTCGCCATGGCGACCATGGATACGGTGAAGCTGTTCGGCGGCTCGCCGGCGAACTTCCTCGACGTCGGCGGCAGCGCGACGCCCGAGAAGGTCACCGCCGCATTCAAGATCATGCTCTCCAACCCGAAGGTGAAGGGCATCCTCGTCAATATCTTCGGCGGCATCATGCAGTGCGACACGATCGCCAAGGGCGTGATCGCCGCGGCGCGCGAGGTGAAGCTCACGGTGCCGCTGGTGGTGCGCATGAAGGGCAGCAACGAAGACCTCGGCAAGAAGCTGCTGAAGGATTCCGGCCTGCCGATCATTTCGGCCGACAGCATGGGAGAAGCCGGGAAAAAGATCGTCGCGGCCATTTCGAAAAAGAAGAAGCCAAAGGCGAAACCAAAGAAGAAAGCCCCGGCGAAGAGGAAAAAGAAATGAGCATCCTCATCGACAAAAATACGCGGGTGGTGACCCAGGGCATCACCGGCACCGCAGGGCAGATCCACACCA
>LSTF01000108.1 GCA_001644455.1 Betaproteobacteria bacterium SCGC AG-212-J23 | reverse complement strand
ATGGCCATCGCGACCGGCACGATCAGGACCAGGAGCAGCAGCACCGACATCACCGTCACCGCGGCCCAGCGGTGCCCGCCGAGGTGGCGCTGCATCCAGCGCATCACCGGCCAGGTGGCGACGACGATCATGATCGCCCAGATGATCGCGCCGAGGAACGGCTGCAGGATCCACAGGCAGGCCGCGATCAGCCCGCCGGTAAAGAGCACCGCGAGGACGACGCGGGTCAGGTCGACTTGCACGCGCGGCACCTTATCACGTCAGCGCGAAGGAGCCGGTACGGCCTCCTACGGCTTCGGCGCGAGCGGGTCGGCGCCGTCGATCCAGCCCCCGCCCAGGGCCTTGTACAGGTTGATCAGCTCGGCGTGGCGCTCGGCGAGGGTCGAAACGGCGGTGAGCTCCGCCGCGAACAGCTCGTTCTCGGCGTACAGCACCTCGATGTAGTTTGCCGCTCCGCCCTCGTACCGCGCGCGCGAGAGACGCGCATAGGTGCGCAGCGCGGCGGCGCGCTTCGCCAGCGCCTCGTATTCCGTGCGCCGCTTGGCGACGCCGACCAGGGCATCGTTGGTATCGCGGAACGCGTTCAGCACGGTCTGCTGATAGAAAGCGAGCGCGGCCCGCTCTCCGGCTTCGGCGCTGTCCACCTGTCCCGAGATGCCGCCGAACGTGAACAGCGGACCGGCGACAGTGGCGGCGAGCAGGCCGGTGCCGGAGGCGCTCTTCGCGAAATCGCTGAGTGAAGTGCTCGTCAGGCCGAGCAGCCCGGTCAGCGAAAGCGTCGGATAGTAGAGCGACTTCGCCACACCGATGGCGGCGTTGGCCGCCCGCAGGTTCTGCTCGGCCTGCAGGACGTCGGGACGGCGCTCGAGCAGCGTCGAGGGCAGTCCCGGCGGCACCACCGGGTCGAGCAGCTCCTCGATCGGCTTGCCGCGCGGGATATCGCCGGGATTGCGGCCGAGCAGCACCGCGAGCAGGTTCTCCTGCTGCGCGACCTGGCGCTCGAAGCTCGGCACCGCGGCCTGGGCCTGGCGGTACTGCGACTCGACCTGCGAGCGCTCGAGCTCCGAAACCTGCCCGGCTTTGTGGCGCCGCTCGAAGAGATCGAGCGAGCGGGCGTAGTTCGCTTCGGTGGCGCGCGCGATCTCGAGCTGGCGGTCGAGCCCGCGCAGGGCGATATAGCCGGTGGTGACGCTCGAGACTACCGACAGCACCACGCCGCGGCGGCCTTGCTCGGTCGCGTAGACCTGCGCCTGCGTCGCCTCGGCCTGGCGGCGCACGCGACCGAAGAGGTCGATCTGCCACTGCGCGCCGAGCGCCGCCTCGTAGAGCGAATAGTTGCGGTCGATGCCGGCGGGCAACGGCGTGGGGCCGTTCTGGCTCGCGCGGTTGCGGCTCGCGTCGCCGCTGTAGCCGAACTGCGGGTAGAACTGCGAGCGAGTGGTGCGCAGCGCGCCGAGGAACTGGTCGACACGCGCCGCGGCCTGCAGCAGGTCGCGGTTCTCGCGCAATGCGTCCTCCACCAGCTTGTTGAGCACCGGGTCGCCGAACGCCTCCCACCACTTCGCGTTCGCGAGCTCCGCCGCCTGCGCATAGTCGATGCGCCACGCGGGCGGCGCCTCGGTCTTCGGCTGTTGCCAGTCCGGCCCGACGCTGCAGCCAGCGAGCAGAACCGCAACAATGCACGCACTGCTTTTCACGCTTTTCCCTTCTTCACCGCGCTCCGCTCGCTGAGCGTCTCGAGCATCCAGAAGAACAGCGGCACGAAGAAGATCGCGATCAGGGTGGAGAAGAGCATGCCGCCGATCACGCCGGTGCCGATCGCGCGCAGGCTGTTGGCGCCCGGCCCGGTGGCGATGGCGAGCGGTACGCAACCGAGGACGAAGGCGAACGAGGTCATGATGATGGCGCGCAAGCGCAGCCCCGCGGCCTCGACCGCCGCTTCGCGCGGCGTCTTGCCCTTGTGCACCAGCTCGATGGCGAACTCGCAGATCAGGATCGCGTTCTTCGCCGCGAGGCCCACCAGGGTCACCAGGCCGACCTGGAAGTAGACGTCGTTCTCCAGCCCGAGCACCCAGGTGAGGCCGAGCGCACCCAGCACGGCGAACGGCACGGTGAGCACCACCGCGATCGGCAGCGTCCACTTCTCGAACTGCGCGGCGAGCAGCAGGAAGACGATGATCAGGCCGAAGATGAACGCGGAGGACGACGTGCTGCCCGACTCCTTCTCCTGCAGAGCCTGGCCGGCCCACGCGTAGGCGAAGTCGCCCGGCAGCGCCTCGGCCGCGCTCTCCTCCATCGCGCGGATCGCCTGGCCCGAGCTGAAGCCCGGCGCCGGATCGCCGGTGATCTTGACCGCGGGGAAGCCGTTGAAGCGCGTCACCAGCTTGGGCGAGGCAACGTAGCGCGTGGTGATCAGCGTCGAGAGCGGGATGTTCGCGCCGTTCGCCGCGCGCACGAACACCCTGCTGAAATCGTCCGGGTTGGCGCGGTATTCCGCGTCGGCCTGCAGGATCACGAACCAGACGCGGCTGAAGCGCGAGAACTGACCGGCGACCTGGGAGCCGAAGTACGCCTGCATCGCCTGGAACACGTCGCCGACGTGCACGCCGAGCACCTCGGCCTTGTTGCGGTCGAGGTCGACGAACAGCTGCTGGCTGTTGGCGTGGAAGGTAGTGCTCACGCCCTGCAGCTCGGGCCGCTGCCGCGCCTTGGCGAGGAACGCCTGCAGCGCCGCGTCGGTTGCGCGAGGCTCGCCGCTACCGCGGTTCTGGATATAGAACTCGAAGCCGCCGGTGGTGCCCAGGCCGGGAATGGACGGCGGGTTGACGGCGAACGCGGCGCCGTCGCGCCGCCCGAAGAACTGGGCGTTCAGTCGCTTCAGCGTGTCGAACGAGAGCAGCTTCGCGTCCTTGCGCTCCTCGAAGGGCTTGAGCAGCCCGAACATGACCGCGGCGCTGTTGTTTTGCTGGCCGTCGATGAAGCTGTAGCCGTTGACGGTGCCGACGTCCTGCACCGCCGGGTCCTTGAGCATGATCGCCTCGAGCGCGGTGGTGAAGCGCTTGGTCACGTCCAGGCTGGCCGCGTCCTGCACCTGCGCGACGACGAAGAAGTACCCCTGGTCCTCCTCGGGCACGAAGCTCGAGGGCAGGACCCTGAACATCAGCAGGATGCCCGCGAGCGCGGCGGCAAACACGCCGAGAGACACCGGCCAGAAGCGGATCACCGCCGCGGCCCCGGCGAGATAGCCTTGGCGCACGCGCTCGAAGCCGGCGTCGAAGGCGCGGAAGAAGCGGTTCTTCTCGCCGTGGTGCGCCTTGATGATGATCGCCGCGAGCGCCGGCGAGAGCGTCAGCGCCATAATCCCGGAGATCACCATCGAGATGGCGATGGTGATGGCGAACTGCTTGAACAGGGTACCGGTCACGCCGCCGAGGAACGCCACCGGCAGGAACACCGCGAGCAGCACCAGCACGATCGAGATCAGCGCGCCGGCGATCTCGGTCATCGCCTGCTTCGCCGCCTCGAGCGGCGCGAGACCCTTCTGCCCGATGTTTACCTCGACGTTCTCCACCACCACGATCGCGTCGTCGACCACCAGGCCGATCGCCAGGATCATGCCGAACATGGTCAGCATGTTGATCGAGAAGCCGAGCAGGTGCATGCCGACGAAGGTGCCGACGATCGATACCGGTACCGCGAGGATCGGGATGACGGTGGCGCGCAGCGACTGCAGGAAGACGAATACCACCAGCACCACCAGGATCACCGCTTCGAAGAAGGTGTGCACCACCTTGTCGATCGAGTAGAGCGTGAACTGGCTGGTGTCGAGCACGATCTTGTAGTCGAGCCCGGTCGGGAACTTGCCTTTCAGCTCCTCCATCTTCGCGCGCACCAGCTTCGCCGTCGCCACGGCATTGGCGCCGGGCTGCTGGTAGATGCCGATGGTGGTCGCGGTCTTGCCGTTCATGCGGCTGGCGAGCGAGTAGTCGCGCTTGGCGAGCTCGACGCGCCCGACGTCCTTCACGCGCACGATCGCCGAGCCTTCCTTCGCCGTGCGCACGATGATGTTCTCGAATTCTTCGGGCTTGCTGAGCAGGCCCTGGGCGGTGACGACGAACTGCTGCTCGGTGCCGGGCTTCGCCGGCTGCGAGCCGATCTGGCCGATACCGAAGGCCTGGTTCTGGCTCTGGATCGCGGCGGTCACCTCCTGCACGTTGA
>LSTF01000107.1 GCA_001644455.1 Betaproteobacteria bacterium SCGC AG-212-J23 | reverse complement strand
AGGAGAAGCGCAAGCGCGAGGCCGACGAGCGCGAGCGCAAGGCGAAGGCCGAGGAAGTGCTCGCCGCGAAGGCGAACCGCGGTCCCGCGGTCGCGGTCGGCGAGGACACGGACGAAGTGCGCAAGCGCATGCTCGGCCGGCGCGGCGCTGCTCCTGCCGCCCCGTCGGCGATCATCGAGCCGCCCTCGTTGCGGCGCAGGAAGTCGGGTTGGGGAAAGCCGGTCGCGATCATCCTCGTGGTGCTGCTCGCGGCGGCGCTCGGGGCGGTGCACGTCATGCCGATATCGACCGCGGACTACGAGCGCGCCGCATCGGAAGCGCTGGGCAGGCCGGTGAAGATCGGCGAAGCGCGTCTTTCCCTGATCTCGGGCCTGCAGATCAAGCTGAAGGACATCCGCCTCGGCGACGACGTCCGCATCGCGAGCGGCGCGGCCACGCCCGAGTTCGAGGCGTTGCGCGGCGAGCGCAAGGTCTTCACGCGCATCGACCTCGAGGGCGTGCAGGTGCCGCAGGAGGCGATCGGCGCGGCGCTGCTCGCCAAGGTGAAGGCGGACAATTTCGCCGTGGCTCGCGTCGTGGTACACGGGATGGAGCTCACCGGCGCCGCGGTCCTGCCGAGCCCGCTCGAAGCCGATCTCGCCTACGGCGAGGACGGCGCGCTGCGCTCGGCGACGATCCGCGGCCCCGACACGCTGGTCGCGCGCATCACGCCCGGGGCGAGCAACATCGAGTTCGTCCTCACCGCGAGCGGCTTCCCGCTGCCGGTGCTGCCGGAATTGACGCTCAGCGACTTCGCCATGAAGGGCACCGCCAACTCGCGGGGCATGTCGATCGCCGAATGGGGCGGCAAGATCTACGGCGGCAGCATCTCGGGCACCGCCAACTTGCGCTGGGCCAGCGGCTGGACCATCGACGGGGTCGTGACCGCGCGCAACGTCAACGCCGCCGTGTTCGCGCCGGCGCTGCTCTCCGAAGGCAAGGGTGAAGGCACCGGACGCTTCTCGATGAGCGGCGCCGATCCGTCCACGCTCGCCTCGGGCGGCC
Source organism: Betaproteobacteria bacterium SCGC AG-212-J23 (assembly GCA_001644455.1). Lineage (GTDB taxonomy): Bacteria > Pseudomonadota > Gammaproteobacteria > Burkholderiales > SG8-39 > SCGC-AG-212-J23. Next base: position 3,237 of record LSTF01000107.1, on the reverse strand, counting down.
GGCTGGAGGGCAGCTTCACCGTCAGTTCCGGGGCGATCGGCCTCGATCTCGGCCGCGTGATCCGCAGCGGCGGCCGGGAATCCGCCGGACGCACGGCGTTCAACGAGCTGACCGGCCAGGTCACCTACGACCGCGGCGCGGTTTCGTTGCGCAATGTCAGCATCGCCTCGGGCGTGCTGAATGCCGGGGCGAGCGCCGACGTCGCGCAAGGCGGCGCGCTCACCGGTCGAATCATCGTCGACGTGAAGTCGACGAGCGGCGGCCGGGCGGCGAACGCCACCCTGCAGCTCGGCGGCACGATCCGGGAGCCCCAGGCAAAGAACTAGTGGCCGACATCCTCCAGCTCCGAGGCCCGCAGGCGCTGTCGGAGTTTCGCCTCGCCAAGCTCGTTGCGTCCCTGCAGAAGATCGATCCCGGCGTGCGCTCGGTGGCGGCCGAGCACCGTCATTTCGCCGAGTGCGAAGGCGCGTTGAGCGCCGCCGAGCGCTCGCGCCTCGAGAAGCTTCTGGCGTACGGATCTCCGGCGGGCGCCACCGACGGCGAGCTGTACCTGGTCGTGCCGCGCGTCGGCACGATCTCTCCCTGGTCGTCGAAGGCGACCGATATCGCCCGCAACTGCGGCCTCGCGCGCGTGAGGCGCCTCGAGCGCGGCACCGCGTACTACGTGCGCGGCGGCGGCAAGGATGTTTCCGCCGGCCTGCACGATCGCATGACCGAGACGGTGCTGCGCTCGTTCGAAGGCGCGGACGTGCTGTTCGAGCACGTCGCGCCGCGGCCGCTGAAATTCGTCGCCGTCGGGAAATTACGCGAAGCGAACCGGGAGCTCGGGCTCGCCCTGAGCGACGATGAGATCGAATATCTCGAGAGCGCCTATCGCAGCCTCGGCCGGGATCCGAGCGATGCCGAGCTCACCATGTTCGCGCAAGCGAACTCCGAGCACTGCCGGCACAAGATCTTCAACGGCGACTGGATCATCGACGGCCAGCGCCAGCCGCAGTCGCTGTTCGCCATGATCCGCCACACCCACGCCGTCTCGCCGCAAGGGACGGTGGTGGCGTATTCGGACAACGCCGCGATCATGGAAGGCGGCGTAGCCCAGCGCTTCTATCCCAACGAGAGCAACACTTATGAAAGGACAAGCGAGCTGACGCATACGGTGATGAAGTGCGAGACGCACAATCACCCGACGGCGATCTCGCCGTTTCCCGGCGCGGCGACGGGCGCGGGCGGCGAGATCCGCGACGAAGGCGCCACCGGCCGCGGCGCCAAGCCGAAGGCCGGCCTGGTCGGTTATTCGGTGTCGCACCTGCGCATTCCCGGCCACCCGCAGCCATGGGAGGAAGGCGGCCCGGGCAAGCCCGCGCGCATCGCCTCGGCGCTGGAGATCATGCTCGACGGGCCGATCGGCGCCGCCTCGTTCAACAACGAATTCGGCCGCCCCAGCCTGTGCGGCTATTTCCGCACCTTCGAGTTCCAGAACCGCGGCTACCACAAGCCGATCATGCTGGCGGGCGGCATCGGCGCGATCAGCGCCATCCAGTCGATGAAGGCGCCGCTGCCGGCCGGCGCGCTGTACGTGCAGATCGGCGGCCCGGGGCTGCTGATCGGCATGGGCGGCGGCGCCGCCTCGTCGATGGGCGCCGGTACCAACGTCGAGGATCTGGATTTCGACTCGGTGCAGCGAGGCAACGCCGAGATCCAGCGCCGCGCGCAGGAGGTCATCGACCGCTGCTGGCAGCTTGGCGAGAAGAATCCCATCCTCTCCATCCACGACGTCGGTGCCGGCGGGCTTTCCAATGCCCTGCCCGAGCTGGCGCACGGCGCGCACCGCGGGGCGGGGCTCGACCTGCGCGCGGTGCCCTCGGAGGAAAGCGGCATGTCGCCGCGCGAGATCTGGTGCAACGAGGCGCAGGAACGCTACGTCCTCGCCATCCACCCCTCCAGCCTGGACTCGTTTCGCGCCGTGTGCGAGCGCGAGCGCTGCCCGTTCGCCGTGCTGGGGACCGCGACCGACGGCGGCCAGCTGGTGGTCGCGGATCCGAAGTTCGGCAACAAGCCGATCGACCTCGACCTGCAGATGATCCTCGGCAAGCCGCCGAAGATGCTGCGGGATGTTCGAAGAGCAAAAATAAGAAACGCAGGATTTTCACTGGAAAAAATCAGCCTCGAGAGCGCGGTGCACCGCGTGCTTCGCCATCCCGCGGTCGCCGACAAGACCTTCCTCATCGCCATCGGTGACCGCACGGTCGGCGGTCTTTGCGCGCGCGATCCGTTCGTCGGGCCCTGGCAGGTGCCGGTGGCCGACTGCGCGGTGACGCTGCGCGACTACGAAGGCCGCGCCGGCGAGGCGTACGCGCTCGGCGAGCGCACGCCGCTTGCCCTGATCGACGCGCCGGCTTCCGGGCGGATGGCCGTCGGCGAGGCGATCACCAACATCGCGGCGGCGGACATCTCTTCATTGAAGGAAATCAAGCTTTCGGCGAACTGGATGGCCGCCGCGGGCTGTCCCGGAGAGGACGCCGCGCTCTACGATACGGTGAAGGCCGTGGCGCTCGAGCTGTGCCCGGCGCTGGGCATCGCCATCCCGGTCGGCAAGGATTCCCTGTCGATGCAGACCTCGTGGCAGGGCAAGGAAGTGGTGGCGCCGCTTTCGCTCATCGTCACCGCGTTCGCGCCGGTGGGCGACGTCGGTGCCGCGCTCACGCCGCAGCTTCGCACCGACGCCGGCGATACCGAGCTGGTGCTGATCGACCTCGGCCGGGGAAAGAACCGCCTCGGCGGCTCGATCCTCGCGCAGGTGAACGGCGCGATGGGCGACACCTGCCCCGATCTGGACGAACCGGCGCTGCTCCAGGGTTTCTTCGATTTCCTGCAGCGCAACCGGGAGCTGATCCTCGCGTATCACGACCGCTCCGACGGCGGGCTCTTCGTCACCGCTTGCGAGATGGCCTTCGCCGGCCATTGCGGCGTGACGCTCAACCTCGACGCGCTCGCCTTCGAGGCGGCGAGCGACGACGTGGACGCCTTTCGCCGTGGCGCGGAAGAGCAGCTCGCCGGAAAGGTGAAGGACCTGGCGCTGGCGGCGCTGTTCGCCGAGGAGCTGGGCGCCGTGCTGCAGATCCGCGCCGCCGATCGCGGGCGAGTCATGGAGCAGCTGCGCGCGGCGGGACTCGGCGCGTGCAGCCACGTGATCGGCCAGCTCAACTCGCGCGACGAAATCCGCGTCACGCGCAACAA
>LSTF01000106.1 GCA_001644455.1 Betaproteobacteria bacterium SCGC AG-212-J23 | reverse complement strand
CACGACCTCGGCGCCATGCACCTGCGTGTTCTTCACCTTGGTATTCGGCGAGCCCTTCGGCATGACGATCACCGCCGGAATGCCGAGGCGCGCGGCGTGATAGGCGACCGCCTGCGCGTGGTTGCCCGCGCTCATCGCGATGACGCCGCGGCGGCGTTCGTCGGCCGAGAGCGACAGCAGCTTGTTCAGCGCGCCGCGCTCCTTGAACGAGGCGGTGAACTGCAGGTTCTCGAACTTGAGGAAGACGCGAGCGCCGGTGAGGCGCGACAGGGTGCGGCTCTCGACGCACGGCGTCTGCTCGACTGCGCCGGCGATGCGCGCAGCGGCGGCGCGTATATCGTCTATCGATACAGCGTCGAGGGAGACCACGCCACATTATAGGTTTATGATTTGCGCCCTCATGCAGCCCGACGCGAAGATCCTCAAGCGGCGCGGTGAAGTCGGCTCGCAGCCGACCGACGAGCCGTTCCGGCTGCTGGTCGAGTCGGTCGTCGACTACGCGGTTTTCCTCATGGATCCTGCCGGCAATATCATCAGCTGGAACAACGGCGCGCAGCGCATCAAGGGCTACGCGGAGTCCGAGGTGGTCGGGCGGAACTTCTCCATGTTCTACTCGCTCGGCGACCGCGCGCTCAAGGTGCCGGAGGGGTTGCTCCAGAGCGCCGAGCGCGACGGACATGTCCGGCACGAGGGCTGGCGCGTGCGCAAGGATGGCAGCCGCTTCTGGGCCGACGTGGCGATCACGGCGCTGCGCTGGCCCGACGGCTCTCTGCGCGGCTTCGCCAAGGTGACCCGCGACGTGACCGAGCGCCGGGCCGCGGAGGAATCGCTGCGCGAGCAGCGGGCGTTGCTCACCAAGGCCGCGGGCGACCTGCTGGCGCTCACCCGCCGGCTGGTCGATGCCGAGGAAGCGGAGCGCCGCCGCGTCGCGCGCGAGCTGCACGACCATGTCGGCCAGAACCTGTCGGCGCTCAGCCTCAACCTGGAGATCGCCCTCGCCAAGGCGGCGGTGCCGGAGGTGCGCTCGCGCCTTAGCGATTCACTGACCATGGTCGAGGCCACCGTCGAGGCGATCGAGAACGTCATGGCCGACCTGCGGCCGCCGCTGCTCGAGGAATACGGCCTCGGCGCGGCGCTCGAGCGTCACGCCGAGGACTTCGCGCGCCGCACCGGCATCGCCGTGTCCTTCGAGGACCAGGCGAAAGAGGCCGCGCGCAGCCTGCGCCTCGAGTTCGCGGTGTCGCTGTTCCGCATCGCGCAGGAGGCGCTAAACAACGTCGCCAAGCACGCTTCGGCGAAGCAGGTGCGCATGTCGCTGGCGCTGAACGGGCTGGACGCCGTGGTCAGCATCAGCGACGACGGCCACGGCTTCGACCCCGCCGCCTCTGCCCGCGCTCAGCGCTGGGGCATGCGCACCATGCGCGAGCGCGCCGAGGCCGCCGGGGGTCGAGTCGACGTCTTCAGCGCGCCCGGCAAAGGCACCCAGGTCGTGGCGAGCGCGAGGATTTCATGATCCGCATCCTCATCGCCGACGATCATGCGGTGGTCGCCGAGGGATTGAAGCAGCTGATCGAGGCGCAGGCCGACATGCAGGTGGTGGCGATCGCCGGCGACGGCCGCGAGGCGGTGCGCGAGGCGGGCGAGTTCGAGCCCGACCTGGTGCTGATCGACATCGGCATGCCGAAGCTCTCCGGCTACGACGTGGCGCGGCACATCCGCGAGCGCTACGGCAAGGACCGGCCGGTGCTGGTGGCCCTTACCGGGTGGAAGCAGGCCTCGGACAGGATCCTCGCCACGCTCGCCGGCTTTCACCACCACGTCGCCAAGCCCTACGATCCCGGCGCGCTGCTCGCGCTGATCCGCCGCTTCGACAAGCCGGTCTAGTCCTCGTAGCGCGTTCGCCAGGACCCGCCTGCGTCGCGCGGCGGCGGCGGGTCGCCCGGATCGCCGGACTCGGACGCAGGTCCGGTTTCGTCGATGATGATGTCGACGACGCGCAGGAAGACGTTGAGCGGCGGTTTCACCTCGTCCGCGATCCACGCTTCGAGATCTTTCATCGGCACCCGCAGGATCCGGGCGAGCTTTTTCCTGCCGCCGAGCAGGTCGGCGGCCTTCTGCAACGTTCTGCTATAGACGCTCGATGCCATGCGTCCATCATTGCCCATAGCGCCAGGGCGCACAATCGCGCACATCCCTACAGGTCGAGTGCGAAGACCTTCGACAGGCTGAACCTGACGCGCCTAGGCGCGGCCGGCGTTGTCGGCGTGCAGCAGCAGGATTTCGACCGCGGCGAGGAAGGCTTCGAGCGGCGGCTCTTCGATACCGGCGAGCCAGCCGCGTAGCGCGGTCTCCGCCACCTTGAGATGGTCCGCCAGCTGCGCGACGCCGCCGAGAATGAGGCAGGCGCGGTGCATCGCCCGGACCTGGGTGTTCTGCCGCGACGGCAGCGCCAGCGGGCAATCGACCACTGCAGAGGTGGAAGGACGCATGCCCGCCATCATCCGACGGAGGGTTGTCACACTCAAGTCGCGGCACACCGGCGAAACTTGTCGTTTTTCTGCATTGCGACGTCGAAGATCAGCGCGGCGTCGCGGCCGCACGACAGCTGACGGCTACTCGAGCGAGATGATGCCGCGCTGAATGGCGAAGCGGACCAAACCGGCGACGTCGCGAATGCCGAGCTTTTCCACCAGCCGCGCGCGGTAGGTCTCGACCGTCTTCGGCGACAGCGACAGCCGTTGCGCGATCTCGGTCCCGGTGCGCCCTTCGGCGAGCAGCTGCAGCACCTCGCGCTCGCGAGTCGAGAGCCGCGCGAGGCGGTCTTCCTTGCCCGCCGGCGGCTCCGAGGCCACCGCGTCGGCCACCATCGGGCTGATGTACTGCTGGCCGCCGTGCACCGCTCGGATCGCCTCGACCACGTCCTTCGCCGCCGAACGCTTGACCACGTAGCCGCGCGCGCCGGACTTGAGCGCCCGGCGCACGTATTCATGGTCGGCGTACATGGAAAGCACGATCACCTTGCGCTCGGGACCCTGCTCGAGGAGAACGCGCGTCGCGTCGGCGCCGTTCAGCTCCGGCATCGACAGGTCCATGATCACCAGGTCGGGCTCGAACTCGCGCACCGCCTCGAGCGTCGCGTCGCCGTCGTAGACGTGGCGCACCTCGTAGCCCTCGAGCTTGAGCAGCGTCGAGAGCGAGAGCGTCGCGTCGCGGTCGTCGTCGGCCAGCACGATGCGCAGCGGCCGACCCGGCAGGGGCCGCGTCGCGTCGTTGCCTGAGCCAAGGGCGGGAAAATCGGACATTTCGCGCATGGTACGTGGGGCATGTTGCACAGCAAGCACGTGAATATGAAAAGCGTTCTGACGACGACAAGCGCGCACAGCGCCCAGGGCCGCTGCGGGTCGAATTTCCGGCCCTCGTAGCGACGCTTGTCACTGCTGTAAGTGTTTTCCCCTCAAGCAACTTTTGCCCTGTCGCCGGCCTGCGACGTAGTGGTTTTGTAGGGCATTCCGCTACAGGACAGTCGGTGCCTCTCTACAGTGCTGCTGCGATAACCTTCGACGTCGAATTCGTGAAATCTTCAGCGGGGGCTGTCGCATGAACTTGCCACTCAAGGACGAGGGAGTTAACGCGGTCACACACGCCGAGGAGCTGATGCTCGTGCACGGCGCACTCCTCTCGCTGCGACGCGGGGACGCCGAAGCCAAGCTCGGGTACCAGGGCAGCGCGGCCTTCTCCAAGGTCGCCGAGGTGTTCAACGACCTCGTCGAGCAGAACGTCACCATGGCGCAGGAGCTCGCGCGCCTCTCGCAGATGGTCGGCAAGGAAGGCAAGCTGAAGAAGCGCGCCACGCTGCCCGGCGTGCGCGGCTTCTGGGCCGACTCGGTCGAGCGCATCAACAGCCTGATCGACGACCTCGTCTACCCGACCACCGAGTCGGCGCGCGTGATCGGCGCGGTGGCGCAGGGCGATCTTTCGAAGACCATGTCGCTCGAGCTCGACGGCCGGCCGCTCGAGGGCGAGTTCCTGCGCACGGCGAAGACGATCAACAAGATGGTGGAGCAGCTCGGCGACTTCTCCGCGGAGGTGACGCGGGTGGCGCGCGAGGTGGGCACGGAAGGCAAGCTCGGCGGCCAGGCGAAGGTGAAGGGCGTGGCCGGCGTGTGGAAGGACCTGACCGACAACGTGAACTCGATGGCGGGCAACCTCACGTCGCAGGTGCGGAACATCGCCGACGTGACGACCGCGGTCGCGAAGGGCGACCTGTCGAAGAAGATCGACGTG
>LSTF01000105.1 GCA_001644455.1 Betaproteobacteria bacterium SCGC AG-212-J23 | reverse complement strand
GCATCGCGACGCGGTCCTGCAGGATCGGAAAGATCTGCTGGTCCTGCCCGTAGGTGGATTTGAACTGCCCGGCTTCGCGATAGAGCATGATCAGACCCGGTCGATGTGCTTTTCGCCGAACAGGCCTTCCGGCCGCACCAGCAGGAAAAGCAGCGCAACGACGTAGGCGAACCAGGACTCGATGCCGCCGCCGACCATCGGCCCGATGTAGACCTCGGCGAGCTTCTCGCTCGCGCCGATGATCAGGCCGCCGACGATCGCGCCGGCGATCGATTCGAACCCGCCGAGGATCAGCACCGGCAACGCTTTCAGCGCGGTGAAGGTCAGCGCGTACTGCACGCCGTTTCTCACGCCCCACATCATTCCCGCGACCAGCGCCACGCAGCCCGCGACCGCCCAGACGATGGTCCAGATGTGCTGCAGCGGGATGCCCACCGCGAGCGCCGCCTGGTGATCGTCCGCCACGGCGCGCAGAGCGCGGCCGATGCGCGTCTTCTGGAACAGCACCGCCAGGACGGTCACCAGCAGACCGGCGACGAAGGCGGCAAAGAGGTCGAACTGGCTGATGCTGATGTTCCACTTCTCCGACAGCCACTCGATCGGCACGTCGGGGATGCCGAGCTCCAGGCCGTGCGGCTGCGAGCCGAACGCGAGCTGCGACAGGCCTTCCAGCACGAAGGTGAGGCCGATGGTCGCCATCAGCAGCGTGATGGGCGGCTGGTTGATGAGCGGTCGCAGGACGATGCGCTCGGTGAGCATGCCCAGCACCACCATCACCGCCAGCGTCACGGCGAGCGCCAGCCAGAAGTTCCAGCCGCGCTCGGTGAGCGAGACGAAGGTGAGCGCGGCGAAGAACACCATCGAGCCCTGGGCGAAATTGAACACGCCGGAGGCCTTGTAGATGAGCACGAAGCCCAGCGCGACCAGCGCGTACATCACGCCCGCCAGCAGGCCGCCCGCCAGCACCTCGAGAAAGAAGTTAATGAGCCACCCCGAGGTAGGCGTCGATCACCTTCTGGTTGCCCTTGATCTCGCCCGGCACGCCGTCGGCGATCTTGCGGCCGTAGTCGAGCACCACCACGCGGTCGGAGATGTCCATGACCACCCCCATGTCGTGCTCGATCAGCACCAGCGTCGTGCCGAAGTGGTCGTTGACGTCGAGGATGAAGCGGCACATGTCCTGCTTTTCCTCGAGGTTCATGCCCGCCATCGGCTCGTCGAGCAGCAGCAGCTCGGGCTCCGCCGCGAGCGCGCGACCGAGCTCGACGCGCTTCTGCAGCCCGTAGGGCAGGCGCCCCACCGGTGTGCGGCGGATGTGCTGGATCTCGAGGAAGTCGATGATCTGCTCCACCGCGCGGCGGTGCTCCAGCTCTTCGCGCTTGGCCGCGCCGAGCCACAGCGCCTGCTGGAAGATGTTGCAGCGCATTTTGAGATTGCGGCCGGTCAGGATGTTGTCCAGCACCGTCATGCCCTTGAAGAGCGCGATGTTCTGGAAGGTGCGCGCGATGCCGAGCGCGGCGGCCTCGTGCGAGTCCATGTCGGGGAAGGTCTTTCCCTTGAAGGTGATCTTTCCCTTCTGCGGGTGGTAGACGCCGTTCAGCACGTTCAGCATCGAACTCTTGCCGGCGCCGTTCGGACCGATGATGGCGCGCACTTCCTTGCTGCGTACGTCGAAGGACACGTCCTGCAACGCCTTGACGCCGCCGAAGGAGAGCGAGACACCCTCGACCGAGAGGATGACCTCGCTCACGCTGCTTTCTTTGCGGCCGCCGGCGGGAAGGTCTTCGCGTCGCGAATCTTGAGGTCGGCGGAGAACATGCCGCTGCGGCCATCCTCATACTTCACCTTCGCCTCGACATGCACGGCGTCCTTGCCGGCATAGAGCGCCTCGACGAGCGGCAGGTACTTCTCGGCGATGAAGCCGCGCCGCACCTTGCGCGTGCGCGTCAGCTCTTCGTCGTCGGCATCGAGCTCCTTGTGCAGGATGAGGAAACGGTGGATCTGCGAGTTGGCGATCTCGGGCTCGGCGGCGATGTCGCCGTTCACCTGCTCGATGCAGCCGCGCACCAGGTCGTACACCTCGTCGCGGGAAGCGAGGTCGGTGTAACCCGAGTAGGGCATGTTGCGCTTCTCCGCCCAGTTGCCGACCGCGTCGGGATCCATGTTGATGAAGGCGCACACCATACCCCGCCCGTGGCCGAAGCAGACCGCTTCCTTGATGTGGGGGAAGAACTTGAGCTTGTTCTCGAGGTACTTCGGCGCGAACAGCGTGCCATCGGCGAGCTTGCCCACGTCCTTGACGCGATCGATGATCTTGAGGTGCCCGTCGGGGTCGAAATAGCCGGCGTCCCCGGTGTGGAACCAGCCCTCGGCGTCCTTCGCCTCGCGCGTCGCCTGCGGGTTCTTGTAGTACTCCTTGAACAGGCCCGGCGAGCGGATCAAGAGCTCGCGCTCGGGCGTGAACTTCAGCTCCACGCCCGGCACCGGCGGCCCGGCGGTGTCGGCTTTCACCTGGCCATCGGGCTGGATGCAGACGAAGACGCTGGTCTCCGTCGAGCCGTAGAGCTGCTTCAGGTTGATGCCGATCGAGCGGTAGAACCTGAACAGATCCGGTCCGATCGCCTCGCCGGCGGTGTAGGCGACCCGCACCCGGCTCATGCCGAGAACGTTGCGTAGCGGGCCGTAGATGAAGACATCACCCAGGAAGTACAGCGCGCGGTCGACCATCGACACCGGCCGGCCGTCGAGGATCGCCCCGCCGGCGCGGTTGGCGATCGCCATGAAGCGCTTGTAGAGCCAACGCTTCACGCGGCTCGCATCCTCCATGCGGATCGAAACCTGGGTCAGGAGCGCTTCCAGCACGCGCGGCGGCGCGAAGTAGTAGCTTGGGCCGATCTCGCGCATGTCGCTCATCACCGTCTCGGGCGCTTCCGGGCAGCAGATGCAGTAGCCGGTGACCAGCGGTTGCGCGAGCGAAAAGATGAATTGCCCGACCCACGCCGGCGGCAGGTAGGCGAGCACCACGTCGCTGTCGTCCAGCTTCTCGAGATCGGCCGCCACCTTGGCGCGGTCGATGAGCGCGTGGTGCGTGAGCGCGACCCCTTTGGGCGTCGCGGTCGTGCCGGAAGTGAAGAGCATCGCCGCAGTATCGCTGCCGCTGCCTTTGGCGATTTCCCCGTCGAGGAACGCGGGATCGCGCGACAGCGCCTCGCGCCCCTTGGCGAGCAAGTCCTCGTAGCTGGTCAGGCCGGCCTGCTTGTAGTGGCGCAGACCGCGGGGGTCGTCATAGATGAGATGCGTCAGGGTCGGGCACTGCGGCTGGATCTCGAGCAGCTTGTCGACCTGCTCCTGGTCCTCGGCGAAGCCGTAGCGGATCTCCGCGTTCTGGATCGGAAAGGCCATCTCGGTAGCGACCGCATCCTGGTACAGCGGCACCGGGATGCCGCCCAGGCATTGCACCGCGTACATCATCGCGTAGAGCCGCGGCCGGTTGTCGCTGACCAGCGCGAAGTGCTCGCCGCGCCGGAGGCCGGCGGTCGCAAGGCCGCAGGCCAGCGCGCGCACTTCGTCCGCGAATTCCTTCCAGGTCCGCGTCTGCCAGATGCCGAGATCCTTCTCGCGGATCGCCGGTCGGGTCGGGCGGACGTTTGCGTGGTGCAGCAGCAGCTTCGGGAACGTGTCGAGCGTTCCGATATCGAGTGCCATCGAGGCCTCCTCTTCCGTCGATAAGCCGGCGGATTTTTGCACAGAATCCGATAAAGTACGGGCGATGAACGGTCAAGAGCACTGGGTCAAGAAAGGCGACGTTCGTCTCTTCCTCTGGCAGAAAAAGCCCGCCGGCGCGCCCAAGGGCACCGTCCTGTTCATCCACGGGTCGTCGATGGCGTCGCAACCGACGTTCGACCTGCAGGTCCCGGGGCGGCCCCACTCCTCGGCGATGGACTGGTTCGTCGCGCAGGGCTACGAGACCTGGACGATGGACAACGAGGGCTACGGCCGCTCGGACAAGAAGCGGCCGATCAACTTCGACATCGCCAACGGCGCCGACGACATCGCGGTGGCCACGCAGCACATCGGCAAGAAAGTGCTGATGTACGGCATTTCCTCGGGAGCGTTGAAGGCCGCGCTGTTCGCGCAACGCCATCCCGAGCGCGTGGCGCGGCTCGCGCTCGACGCGTTCGTCTGGACGGGCGAGGGCAGCCCGACGCTCGCCGAGCGCAAGAAGCGCCTTCCCGAATTCCAGGCGAAAAACCGCCGGCCCATCGACCGCGCGTTCGTGCACAGCATCTTCAACCGCGACCATCCCGGCACCGCCGACAAGGCGACCATCGAGGCGTTCGCCGACGCGATCCTCGAGCTCGACGATTCGGTGCCGACCGGCACCTACGTCG
>LSTF01000104.1 GCA_001644455.1 Betaproteobacteria bacterium SCGC AG-212-J23 | reverse complement strand
GCCCTCCTTGCTCTCGACGCTCACAGCGCCGTTGTGCGCCTCGACGAAGGTCTTGACGATGGCGAGACCCAGGCCCCAGCCGCCTTCCTTTGCAGGATCGGTCTCCGACTTTTCGAACACTTTATCCAGGCGCTCCGGCGGGATGCCCTCGCCGTTGTCGCGCACCCAGCATTCGAGCGTGCCTTGCGCTTCGGACTGGCGCGCGCCGATGAGCACCTCGCCGCGCGGCGTATACGCGATGGCGTTGGCGATCACGTTCTCGAAGATGCGGCGCAGCAGGCCGGCGTCGGCATAGACGGCCAGATCGTCGGGCACCTGGTTGACCAGGCGCGTGCCGGCGCCGTGCGCGAGCGGATCGAGGTCGTGCACCAGCGCTTCGACCAGGGGCCACAGGTCGAAGGTGCGCCGCTCGAGCTTGACGCCGAGTTCCGAGAGCAGGCCGGTGTTCTCCTCGATCACCTTGCCCACCAGCGAGTCGAGGTGCTTCACGTTGCGGCGCAGGGTCCTGAACATCTGGGCGTGCGCGGGCTGGCGCTGCCGGCACGAAGCGCGAGCGAAATCGCGTTCAGCGGCGTGCGCAGGTCGTGCGCCACGAAGGCCAGATATTCTTCGCGGCGGCCGCGCACTTCCGCCGCCTGCCCGGCGGCGAAGGTCTTCACTGCCAGCCCGATCGCGCTGTCCAGCACGCGGTTCAGGATGTGGAAGGGCTTGCCCTGCAGGGTCAGGCCGTTGGCCTGGGCGAGATCGTGGACGCAGCCGCGCAGGATGTTGTACTCGGCGACTACTTCCTCGATGTCGTATCCGTCCGCCACTCGCTGCAACCCGTGGGCCGGCGGGCTCGCTTCGCTGAGGGCCTCCGGGATCGTCTCGTCCGAGCTGGCCTGCAGCGCGGTGGCCAGCTCCTCGATGAGCTGGGGCACGTGGTCGTTGAGGGTCGGGGTGTCCAGATGCTTCGCCGCGGGCAGGTCTCTCACCTGTTTCCGCCACCCGGCGAGCAGGGTGGCGCGCTCGCGTCGGATAAGCGTGGCTAGCCGGTCGAGATCGCTATTGGGCACCCGCCCAGCTTAGGGCGAACGCCGCTCAGCGTATGCACGCTAGCGGCTAGACCCACACCTGCAGCACGTAGTCGTACGCGGCCTGAGCATTGGCCATGTCGACCCGCTGCAGCTTGATCCGGTAGCCGCCTTTTGCTTTCACCAGCGTGTGAAGGTAGGAACCGGCGAAATGCCGCACGTCGTCGCGCCTGAGCTCCATCATGTGGAAACGGCTTTTGACGACGATCTCTTTCGAAGAGCTTTTTTCGATGGTGACGTTCGAGACCACGTGATTGGTCTCCCACAGCGGGCGCTGCGACCAGGCGTCCGGATGCAGCACGCGGTTCATGCGCACCGTCATCAGGTTCTTGTCCTCGGCGAAGATCGCCGGCTGGCCGTCCCAGGTCTTGTATTCCGGCGCGGGCGGCATCCAGTAGATGCCGTCCGGCGTGAAGAGGTCGATCCAGTCCTGCCAGCGCTTGGTGTCGAGCAGCTCCGATTGTTTGTAGAGGAACTGCTCTACCGCGTGCTGGTCCTTCATGCTTGCATGTACTTCGCCCAGGCCTTCATCTGGTTGCGCATCGGCGCTTCCGAGGTACCCTGGTTGGGCGCGCTCGACACCTCGCCCGGCTTCTCGATGTCGTGGCCGTGGTGGCGCGCGAAGCTCACCCAGTCGCCGCCATCGGAGGACAGGCCCTGGTGGCATTTCCAGAAGTTCTCCAGGTCGTCGGCGTTGATCAGCGTCGCGGGCGAGTTCACCAGGTTGTAGTACGCGAGCGAGCGGCGGTAGATCGCCTCGGGCGCGCCCTTGAGGCGGAAATGCCAGATCTCGGTGAGCGTGCGATCGACGCCGAGCGGGCGCACGGCGCGCAGCTGCTGCAGGGGCGATTGCACGGAGAGGCCGGGATAGACCAGCACGTGGTGGATGTTGACGCCGACGATCTCCTCGAAGCGCTTCTGGCCATACGCCTTGATCATGATCTTGTCGTAGGCCTTGGTGTCCGGATCCTGCGGCCGCAGCCCCATGTAGCCGGTGAGGATGCAGTGGCCGTACGGGTAGTTGATGGTCTGGAAGTTGTCCCACTTGTCGATCGTCACCGTCGCGAACGCGGAGAGCATGTGGTACGAGAGCGCCTCGCCGGCTTTCGCTTTCTTCGCGAGCTGCTTCTCCACCTCGTGCGCGGCGCGGCCGGTCGACTGGTGCGTGACCGATGGGTGCAGCGCGTCGATCTGGTTCTCCATGAACAGTTTCCAGTTCGAATGCTGGATGACGCGGAAGCAGTTCGGCACCACCTCGACCTCGCCCTCGGGCGCGCGGTCGCACATGTCGTCGAATGCGACGATGGATTTACCGAGGAATTCCTTCAATCCGGGCCCGGAGGAAGCGAGGCTCGCGAACACGAACCCCCGGTAGCTCTCCACCCGCGCGGCCGGTTTCATGTTCAGCTCCGGGCTTCCCTTGTTCACGCGCGTGCCGGCATAGCCCGAATCCATCATCGGGATGTTCTTCAGCGTGCCATCGTGATGGAATTGCCAGGCGTGGTAAGAGCAGCGGAACTGCTCGCCGGTGTTGCCGTGGCGGTCGCCGCACATCATGTTGCCGCGGTGCGGGCAGCGGTTGTAGAGGACGTGGACCTTCCGGTCCTTGCCGCGCACCATGATCATCGGCTGGCGGCCGATCTGCATCGTGTAGTAGTCGCCGGCCTTGGGGACCTGGCTCTCGTGGCCGCAGTAGATCCACACTGTTTCGTGAATGCGCTGCATCTCGAGGTCAAAAATCGCCGGGTCGGTATAGGCCTCGCGCCGTACGCGATCGGGTTCCACTATCCTGGATGGATCAAGCATCGGACTCTCCTCGAAGGCCAATGATAATCTAGGGTCGGATGCGCGTACTCCTGAAGATCGCGTACTTCGCGGCGCTCACAATCGCCTTCATGGTCGGGGGCGTCTTTGCATTCTCGGCCGTCGCCTTGTGGATGGTCCTGCGCGGCGACGTCGCACCCGGACAACCCATCGATCCTGAAACGTTGGCATCGACGCCGGAACATGCTTGGCCCGTGGTGTTGGCGGCTGGAGCGATTACCGCCATTGCGCTGCTTGCGTGCTGGTGGATAGACCGGCGGTTAAAAAAGATTGGCTAGTTGCAAAGGAGGTTCCATGCTTCGCGTTGCTACGTTTTTCCTTTCGGTCGTGTCGACCTTGGTATCCGCGCAGACCCCGATACGGGTCAAGATGTTCCCCGGCGCGCAGTCGCTGCCGGTGCTCGCCGCGGCTTCGCAGGGCCTGTTCGCGAAGCACGGCCTGAAGGTCGAGGTGCTGTTCACCAGCAATTCCGACGAGCTGCGCGACGGGCTCGCGGCGGGCGAGTTCCAGGTCGGGCAGGCCGCGGTCGACAACGCGGTGGCGATGGTCGAGCTCGCCGGCAAGGACGTGGTGATCGTCACCGGCGGCGACAGCAGCATGAACGAGTTCATCGTGCAGCCCGACATCGCCTCCTACGCGCAGCTCAAGGGCCAGACGCTGCTGGTCGACGCGCCAAACACCGCCTATGCGCTGCAGCTGAAGAAGATCCTGAAGATGAAGGGCCTCAAGGAGGGCGTCGACTACACGATCCATCCCATCGGCGGCACCGCCCTGCGATTGCGCGGCCTGAAGGAAAACAAGGCATACAAGGGCGCGATGCTGAATCCGCCGTTCTCGATCGACGCCAAGGCCGCGGGCCTGGTCAGCTTCGGGCGCGCCATCGACCTGATCGGCACCTATCAGGCGACCGGGACCTTCGTGATGCGCGCTTGGTCGCAGGCGAACCGCGACACCCTCGAGCGCTACATCGCCGGCTTCATCGAGGGCAACCGCTGGGCGGTGGCGCCGGAGAACCGTGACGCGGCGGTGAAGATCCTCGCCGAGCGGCTGAAGGTGACGCCCGACGTCGCGGCCTATACCTGGCAGCTCCTCAGCGATCCCAAGTTCGGCCTGGCGCGCGACGGCCGCTTCAACCTCGATGGATTCAAGAACGTGCTCTCGCTGCGCGCCGAGATCGAGGGCAGCTGGGGCGGCAAGGCGCCGCCGCCGGATCGCTACATCGACCTGAGCTTCTACCAGAACGCGCTGGGCAAAGTCGGGCCGTGAAGGTCGTCGACGTCCACACCCACATGCTGAACGAGGCCTACATCGGCCTCCTGAAGAAGCATGGCCGTCATTACAGCGTGAAGAAAGTGGTCGGCGGCCAGACCGGCATCCATCGCGACGGCGCGCCGTTCATGACCTTGATGCCGGGAATGTTCGACTACGAGATGCGCCTCGAGGCGATGGACGCCGCCGGTGTCGACGTCGCGATCGTCACGCTGACCAGCCCGAACGTCTATTGGGGTTCGCCGAAGATCAGTCTCGAAGCGGCGAAGCTGGTGAACGACGACATGGCCGCCCGGCAGCGCCGCTACGGTACCCGCATTCGCTTCATGGCATCACTGCCCTGGCAGCACCCGAAGCTGGCGATCGCGGAGCTGAAGCGCGCCGTCGACGAGCTCGGCGCGGTCGGCGTCATGGTGCTGGCGAATATCGATGGCTTGTCTTTGACGGACAAGAAATTCGGCCCGGTATGGCGTGAGATCGACCGGCGCGGATTGCCCGTACTGGTTCATCCGACGGCGCCACCGGGGACGAAGCAGCTCGACGTCATCAAGTACAACCTCATCGCCTCGGTGGGCTTCATGTTCGACACCTCGCTCGCCGTGTCGCGCATGATCTTCGACGGCTTCTTCGACCGCTACCCGAAGCTGAAGCTGATCGCCTCGCATGGCGGCGGCACGCTGCCCTACATC
>LSTF01000103.1 GCA_001644455.1 Betaproteobacteria bacterium SCGC AG-212-J23 | reverse complement strand
GATCGCGCCAAGGATGGCGATCGTGATGCTGCCCGTCTTCAGCGCGAGAACCGCGAACAGCACCGCGCAGGGCCCGACCAGCAGCAGCATGGCGAGGAACGTGAGGAGGCCGATGCCGACATTGCCGACGATCGATTCGCCCCAGGCTTTGCGCTCCATCTCGGCCGAGCGCTTCGCGGCATCGACCGGGCCGAGGTTTTCCGCCACCAGCACCGGCACGACGAAGAACGTGGCGATCGTCCAGACGGCACCGAGAATCATGATGACGATCTTGCCCAGAAATCCGACTCGCTCCTCGATCACCTTCAGGATCACGCCGACCGTGGCGGCGAGGAACGCCCACCCGGCAATCAATCCCAGGCGTTCGCGCGCCGCCGTCAGGCCGTCGCGCACCGTCGGGTTCCCGCCGCGGAAGCGGATCATTGCGCAGGCGACGAGGGCGCAGTTGAAGAACACGATGACGAAGTAATTGGCGAAGTAATAGAGGAAGAGCACGAGCCAGTGCACGATTTCGATGTGCTCGGCATCCTTGATCCGCACCCCGCTGACGAAGGCAGCGCCGGCGAAACTCGCGAGAACCAGAAAGCAGGCGATGCCGGAGAGCAGCGGGAAAACCAGCAGCTCCTTGTCGAGCATCAGCACGCGCCAGCTTTGCTGCGCGAGCGCGAGGCCGTTTGCGAACTTTCCCTTCTTCACTTCGCCGGCGGGCTTGAACGCGGGCGGCTGGGGCCGGATCGGCTGCGGCCTGGCCGGCGGTGCGGCCACCGCGGGCTTCGAATCGAAGCCGCAGCGGATGCAGAGAAATACGTCCTCGGGCATCAGGCTCTTGCACTTGGTGCAGCGTTTCATGGCTTCCCCCATCGGCCAGCCCCGCGATAAGTTACGCCCGGCGTCACGGCGGCGCAAGGAGGAAATGCCGCCCGATTTCCCCGCTCAGTGTGGCGCCGCCGATCGAAAGGAAGAGGTGGCGATCGGTGACGGAAAGATCGAAGGTGGTGCGTCGCCCCAGGCGGGCGACGAAGCCGGTGACGAGGTCGCGATCGAGCGAGTACAGCTCGAGGGACTCTGCGCGATGGATCCGCTCGCCGGCGAGCTGCGCGAGGAGCTGCGCCGGCGCCTTGTGGGTGTAGACGGCGACGCGCGGCGCGGCCTTGCTCGCTTTGTGAAGCCGGGCCGCGTCGGGAGCGCCGACGTCGATCCACGCGCGATAGGCGCCGGTCAAGTCTCGGACCGAGATCGCCGGCTCGTCCGGGTCGAACAGCCCGCGGGAAAAGGCGATGCCTTCGGTGAATTCCAGGCAGTAGGCCAGCACCCGGGCGGCGAGATGCTCTTCGGTCTCGGAGGGATGCCGCGCCGCCTTGAGGGAGAGCGTCTCGTAGACGCCGCGGTCCACGTCCGACAGTCCGATCTCGAAGTTGTGGATCAGAGGGGAATGGCGAGGAGGGTGTCGAAGCGCCGGCTGTCGCAGATCACGACCCGCTCTTCGTAGAGCATTTCCTTCACGGAGATGCGGTCCTGGTAGCGTCCGCTGGCGAAGAGCATGGTCTCGCCGTTCTCCATGATGCGCACCACGAGGAAGCTGGACGCGGATTTGATGAAGTCCTTGCCCTCCTCGATGAGGACGGAAGAAATCACGTGGCGGTACCGCTGTGGCTCGTAGATGTTGGCGTGGCGCAGGGACTGGACGCGATCGCGCAGCATGGGCCGGCCTTCGCAATAGACCACCGGCAGCGGCAGTCCGCGCGCCTCGTTCTCGGCGGTGGCGATGCGATAGACGCCGCGCTCGGTAAAGAAATTCGGCCAGTCCTCGAGACGATCGTCGTCCAGGGCGTGCGCGTAGCGGGCGTGCAGGTTCTCGACTTCCTTCACTACAGATCCATGTGGCTTCGCCAGGCCTTCCACAGGCCTCTCACCGCCGTCTCCGTGATGCGCGAGTCGCCCGAGCCGACCTTGTCGCCGCCCATCTCGATCACCGAGGCGCGATCGGGCGAGGCGGCGACGCCGCGCTGCACGAAGCCGGTGGCCGCGCCGTCTTCCATCGAGATGTAGCCGGCGGGGCCGACCAGGTTGGCCTGCAGCAGCCGCCGGCGCGTCATCGCCTCGTCGTCGTCGGCGAAGCCGAACAGCGTCCAGTGCAGTTCGGTGCGGTCGACGCCCTTCGGCACGATCTGCCGCGCGGCGAGCGAGTTGCGGATCTGGTGCAGGACGAAGCCGGGGAACAGCGACAGAATTTGGATCGAGACGCCATCTCCCAGCTCGTCGACCTGGTGAAGCATCTCAGGACTTTCCAATTTGAATGCTTGCGAGCTGGCCGAGCGCATGCCGTCCTTCTCATAGGCATCGCCCTTGTCCTCGACCATCTTCGTGTACGTGCAATGGTGCGCGCCGTCCTGCGAGACGAACACGCCGCCTTGCTGCGTCAGGCGGTTGATGCGGAAGCGCGTGAAGAACACGTGCAGGAGGCTCGCGTGGTACGTGTCCTTGACGTTGTCCATGTACAGCTTCCAGTTGTTCGGCAGCACCTGCGTGTAGCAGCCGAGCACTTTCAGCGGCTTGACCAGCACGCGCTTCAGGCGAGGCAGGACTTCGGGCCCGACGTATTCCTCGAATGAAGGCGCCTCTTTCGACAAGGTGCCGAACACCAGTCCCTGGAAAGCGTGCACTTTGAATTGCTTGGGGGCCTGGGTTTCGGGTTTCGCCTCGGGCGACATGCCGCCCTTGCCGGCGATGCCCTTGCGGAACGCGACGTTCAGCAGGTTGCCGGCGTGGTCGTAAGTCCAGTTGTGGTAGATGCAGGAAAAGCGCTCGGCCTTGCCGCGCGCCTGCATGCAGATCAGCGCGCCGCGGTGCGCGCAGCGGTTCTCGAAGGCGTGGATCCCGCCGCTCGCGTCGCGCGCGACGACCACCGGCATCTCGCCGACGAACGTGGTGACGAAGCTCTGCGGCTCGGCGATCTCCGCCTCGAGGCAGAGATAGCTCCAGGTCGGGCCGTGGAAGATGCGCCGCTGCTCCTCGGCGTACACCGCCTCGTCCTGGTAGACCCAGTAGGGAACGCGCGTCGCACCCTCGGATGGCCAGCTTCTCTCGAGCATCGCCTGATTATAATGAGCCGGCCATGCGGCTCTTTGCCCTGTTTCTCGTTCTTCTTTCCGGAACCGCGTGGAGCCAGGAGTGGCCCGTGAAAACGGTGCGCATCGTCGTACCGTTTCCGCCGGGCGGCAGCGCCGATCTGCTGCCGCGCATCGTCGGCGAGAAGCTCGCCGAGCGCTGGGGCCAGGCGGTGATCATCGACAATCGTCCCGGCGCCGCGGGCAACATCGGCGCGGAGGTGGTCTATCGCAGCGAGCCCGACGGCTACACGCTGATGTCGGCGCCGCCGCCGCCGCTGGTGATCAACCGGCTGCTCTATCCGAAGCTCGGCTACGACTCGACGCAGTTCGTGCCGATGAGCGTGATGGCGGCGATCCCGAACGTCCTGCTCGTCCATCCCAAGGTAAGCGCAAGCTCGGTCGCCGAGTTCATTGCTCTCGTCAAACAGAACCCTGGGAAATTCAACTACGCGTCCCAGGGCAATGCGACGACATCGCACCTCACTGCAGAGCTGTTCAAGTCGATGGCGGGCGGCCTGCAGATTACGCACATCCCGTATAAAGGCACCGCGCCGGCGCTCGCCGACCTGGTGGCGGGGCAGGTGGACATGATGTGCGACAACCTCGGCGTGTCGTTGGCGCAGGTGAAGGCGGGGAAGCTGAAGGCGCTCGCCGTGACGAGCAAGACCGCATACCTGGGGATACCGGCGATGGCGGAGACGCTGCCGGGATTCGAGGCGCAGGCCTGGTTCGGCGTGGTCGGGCCGCCGAAGACGTCTGCCGCCATCGCCGAGAAAGTGGCGCTTTCCATTTCCGAGGTTCTCAAGCTGCCGGACGTGAGGAAGCGCCTCGCCGAGCTTTCGGCCGAGCCGATGGGCCTCGGACCCGCGGAAATGGCGGCGTTCATGAAACAGGAGACCGAGCGCTGGGGCGCGGTCATCCGCACTGCGGGGGTGAGGCTCGACTGATGATCATCGATATCCACGGCCACTACACGACCGAGCCGCAGAAGCTGCTCTCGTTCCGCGACAAGCAGCTCGCCGGGCTGGCCGACGCGATGCGCAAGCCCGCCACGAGCGAGTTGGGCATCACCGATGAAGAGCTGACGAAGAGCGTCGAGCCGCAGCTGAAGCTGCAAAAGGAGCGCGGCTCGGATCTCACCATCTTCTCGCCGCGTGCCGCGGGGATGGCGCACCACGTCGGCACCGAAGCGACCGGCATCGAGTGGTCGCGGATGTCGAACGACCTGATCCACCGGATCTGCACGCTGCTGCCGAAGAATTTTGCGCCGGTCGGCCAGCTGCCGCAGCATCCGGGCGTGGCGCCGAAGAACTGCATCCCGGAGCTCGAGCGCCTGGCGAAGCTCGGCTTCGTCGGCGTCAATCTCAACCCCGACCCGGCGGGCGGCTACTGGACCGACCCGCCGCTCACCGACAAGTGGTGGTATCCGCTCTACGAGAAGCTCGCCGAGCTGGAGATGACGGCGATGATCCACGTCACCTCGTCGTGCAACCCGGTGTTCCACTACACCGGCGCGCACTACATCAACGGCGACACCACCGCGTTCATGCAGCTCCTCCAGGGCAATCTCTTCAAGGATTTCCCGACCCTGAAGTTCGTCATCCCGCACGGCGGCGGCGCGGTGCCGTTCCACTGGGGCCGGTATCGCGGGCTCGCGCAAGAGATGAAGAAGCCGCTGCTCAAGGACCACCTGCTGAACAATGTCTTCTTCGACACCTGCGTCTATCACCAGCCGGGGATCGACTGCATGGCGAAGGTGATCCCGGTCGACAACATTCTGTTCGCCTCCGAATTGCTCGGCGCCGTGAAGGGCGTCGACCCGGAAACCGGCCACAACTACGACGACACCAAGCG
>LSTF01000102.1 GCA_001644455.1 Betaproteobacteria bacterium SCGC AG-212-J23 | reverse complement strand
CGCGCCGAGCTCGACGCACTCCTCGGCCTCGCCTCGCGCGGCATTCAGCAGCTGGTCTCGTTGCAGAAAAAATCGCTCGGCCTGTGAAGCTCGTCCTGGCGTCGGGCAATCCCGGCAAGCTGCGGGAGATCGGCGAATTGCTCGCGCCCTTTGATTTCGAAATTCTTTCCCAATCCGCGCTCGGCATCGCGGAGGCGGAGGAACCCCACGACAGCTTTCTCGAGAACGCGCTCGCCAAGGCGCGCCACGCGAGCCGCGCCGCGCGGCTGCCCGCGCTCGCCGACGATTCCGGCCTGAGCGTGCCGGCGCTGGGCGGCGAGCCCGGCGTGCATTCCGCCTACTACGCGGGGCGCGCCGGCAACCGCGAGGAGCGCGACCGGCGCAACAACGAAAAGCTGCTGCGAAGCCTCGAGGACAACCGTCGCGCCTACTACACTTGCGTGATGGTGCTGGTGAAAGACCCGGAAGACCGCAATCCCCTCGTCGCCGAAGGCGTCTGGCACGGCGAAATAGCGCGCGCGCCGCGCGGTACGAACGGCTTCGGCTACGACCCGCTGTTCTTCATCAAGGCGCTGGACAAGACCGCCGCCGAGCTCGACGCCGAGGAAAAGAATCGCCTCAGCCACCGCGGCATCGCGCTGCAGAAGCTCGTGGCTTTGCTGAAATGAATCCCGTCGTCCTCGAGCATCCGCGACGGGTGAAGTTGGCGGCGCTGCCGCCGCTCGCGCTCTACGTTCATATTCCCTGGTGCGTGCGCAAGTGCCCCTACTGCGACTTCAATTCGCACGAGCGCGCGGGTGCGTTGCCCGAGGCCGAATACATACAAAGATTATTTCTGGATCTGGAAAATCTGCTTCCCTCCGTGTGGGGGCGGCGGCTCACCAGCGTGTTCATCGGTGGCGGCACGCCGAGCCTTTTCTCGCCCGAGTCGATCGACGCGCTGCTCGCCGGCGTCCGAGCGCGCCTCACGCTCGAGCCGGGCGCCGAGGTCACGTTGGAGGCGAACCCCGGCACGGTGGAGGCGGCGCGCTTCCGCGGCTTCCGCGACGCCGGCGTGAACCGCATCTCGATCGGCGTGCAGAGCTTCGACGACCGGATGCTGGGCAAGCTCGGCCGCATCCACAGCGCCGGTGAAGCAAGAAAGGCGATTGATGCGGCGCTCGCTTCGTTCGAGCGCGTCAACGTCGACTTGATGTATGGCTTGCCCGGGCAAGACCTTGCCGGCGCGAGGTCGGATCTCGCGCAGGCGATCGACGCCGGCGCGCCGCACATTTCGGCGTATCAGCTGACCATCGAGCCCAACACGGTGTTCTTCAACCGGCCGCCGAAGCTGCCGCCGCACGATGCGTGCGCCGACATGCAGGTAGCGATTGAACAGGTTCTGAATGAAAAGGGTTTTGAAAACTACGAGACATCGGCGTTCGCACGCCCGGGGCAGCGCTGTCGGCACAATCTCAACTACTGGGAGTTCGGCGACTACCTCGGCATCGGTGCCGGCGCGCACGGCAAGATCTCGTTCCCCGACCGCATCACGCGCCATGAGCGCCCGAAGCCGCCGGCGAGCTACCTGAAGGGCGACGCGATGAAGGAATCGGTCGTCGATCCCGAGCAGCTGCCGTTCGAGTTCATGCTCAACGCGCTGCGGCTCGTGGAGGGAGTTCCGTCAACGCTCTTTCAGGAAAGGACCGGCCTGCCGTTCACCCGCATTTCTGCCCGGATAAAAGACGCGGAAGCAGACGGCCTGCTCGAGCCGGGCGCGCAGCGCATTCGGCCGAGCGAAAAGGGCCGGCGCTTTCTCAACGACCTTCTTCAGCGCTTCCTGAAGTAAAGGTCGCGGATGGGATGGCCGAGGCGCCGCCCGCGCGCCTCGAACTTGGTGGTCGGTCGCTCGACGAAACCGCGGCTCGCTTTTTCCCAGCCGGAAAACGCCGCGTCGATCCACAGCGCGTAGTCGGGCCAGTCCGTCGCGGCATGGACCACGCCGCCCGGCTTCAGCTTCTTCTCGAGCAGCGACACGAAGGGCGCTTGCACCAGGCGCCGCTTGTGGTGCCGCTTCTTCGGCCAGGGATCGGGAAAGAACAGATGAACCGCCGCGAGCGAGGCGTCGACGACCATGCGCTCCAGGACTTCCACCGCGTCATGGCGCACCACGCGCAGGTTCTGCAGGCGCTCTTTTTCGATGCGGTTGAGCAAGCTGCCGATTCCCGGGCCATGAACTTCGACTGCGACGAAGTCGACCTCGGGATGCGTCCTGGCGATTTCCGCGGTCGTCTCGCCCATGCCCGAGCCGATCTCGAGAACGAGCGGTTGCTTGCTTTGGATTTTCTCGGGGAAAGGAATCCCGTAGACCGGCAGCAACCCATCGAGCGCGCGCTGCTGCGCCGGCGTGGTCCGACCCTGGCGCAGGACGAAGCTGCGAATCGGTCGGTTCAAGCGGCCTTCGGTGCGATCTTTCCTTCGCTGGGCGAGGAGGGCGCGGCCGAGTAGAGCTTCTTCGGCATGCGGCCGGCGAGGAACGCCTCGCGTCCGGCTTCGACCGCCTTCTTCATCGCGCGCGCCATCATCACCGGATCGCGCGCGGCCGCGACCGCGGTGTTCATCAGCACGCCGTCGCAGCCGAGCTCCATCGCGATCGCGGCGTCGGAGGCGGTGCCGACGCCGGCGTCGACGATCACCGGTACCTGGATCTTCTCGATCACGAGCTGCAGGTTCCAGGGATTGAGGATGCCCATCCCCGAGCCGATCAGCGAAGCGAGCGGCATGATCGCGACGCAGCCGATTTTCTCCAGCAGCTGCGCCTGGATCGGGTCGTCGGAGCAGTACACCATCACCTTGAAGCCCTCCTGCACCAGCTGCTCGGCCGCTTTCAGCGTCTCCGGCATGTTCGGATAAAGCGTGTGCGGGTCGCCCAGCACCTCGAGCTTGACGAGCTCGTGGCCGTCGAGCAGCTCGCGCGCGAGGCGCAGCGTGCGCACTGCGTCCTCCGCGGAATAGCAGCCGGCGGTGTTCGGCAGGTAGGTGAATTTCGAGGGCGGCAGCGCGTCGAGCAGGCTCGGCTCGTTGGCGTTCTGACCGATATTCGTGCGGCGGATTGCGACGGTGACGATCTCCGCGCCGGAGGCCTCGACCGCGGCGCGCGTTTGCGCGAAGTCGCGGTACTTGCCGGTGCCGATGAGCAGCCGCGAGCCGTAACTCTTGCCGGCGATGACGAGCTCGTCCTTCACTACCCGCCTCCTACCGCGACCACGATTTCGAGGCGATCGCCGTCTTCGACGACAATCTGCCGGTGGAGGCTGCGGGGAACGATTTCACCGTTGCGCTCGACCGCGATCTTCTTGCCGGCGAGCGCCATCTTCTCGATCAGCGCGCTCACCGCGAGAGGTTTCTCGAAGCGCTGGGCGGCGCCATTGACCGTTACCTGGATCACAGGCGGATTTTACCGCTTGCGCTCGCGCTCGCTAGCGGCGGTGTTCTCGCCGCCGGCGCGGCCTACCAGGTCGACACTGCGGAGGTCTCGGAGGCCGGGTCCTGCAAGCTCGAGGCGTGGTACTCGCAGTCTCGCGCCGGCGACGACATTGCGGCTGCGAACCCGGCTTGCGTCGTCGACATTGGTCGCCCCGTGGAATTCGGCGCGCAGTTCGCTCGCGCCCGCACCGACGACGTCTACGCGAGCACCGCGACCCCAAAGGTGAAGACCAACCTCGTGCCGAGCGCGATCGGCAAGTTCGGCCTCGCCGCTGCCGTGGGCTTCGCCTACGACGCCACCGGCGGGGAAGCCACGACTTTCTTCGCCGACCTCCCGGCGACGCTCCGCCTGTCGGAAGTCCTGCGGATCAACCTCAACGCCGGCTGGCTGCGGGATCGGGTGTACGGCGAGGACTACGGGACCTACGGCGCGGGGTTCGATCTGCGTACCCCGGACAACGTCTGGACGCTGACCGGCGAGCTGTTCGGCCAGGCGGTGGCACCCGCACCCCCGGGCGCGAACCGCCCGCGCTTCCAGCTAGGGGTGCGTTATCGGCCGGTGGATCCGTTCAACATCGACCTCATCTACGGCCGCAATCTCATCGGCGACGAAGGCAACTGGCTGACCGTTTCGGCGACGATTCGCTTCCATTGACCATCGTAGAATTCACGGCCAGCGCGGGTGTAGTTCAATGGCAGAACGGCAGCTTCCCAAGCTGCATACGAGGGTTCGATTCCCTTCACCCGCTCCAGCGCAATCCATGGGAGCATGTCGGCGCTCCTACCACCACGCTGTTACAAGGATGGTTTTCTGCCCAAAGAAGAGATGATTGAAATGGAAGGCACGGTCGAGGAAGTTCTGCCCAATACGCAGTTCAGGGTGAAATTGAGCAACGGCATCGACGTTCTGGCCTATGCCGGCGGCAAGTTGCGCCAGCGCCACATCCGGATCATTGCCGGCGACCGGGTCAACCTCGAGATCTCGCCCTACGACGTCACGCGGGGGCGGATCAACTATCGCCACCTGGACAAGCCGTCCTCGGCGCCGGCGAGGCGGAAATTCGTCTTCAAGAAGCGCTAGCAAAAGGCGTGGTACACTCCGCGGCGCAGTGATCGACAAGCAGCGAAGTGCGACGTCCTCCCAGGCCGCGATAGCGGTTCCGAAGTGGCATTCAATTTCCGACTTGATCGTCATGCCCGCCCGCGGAGCCGGTTGCTCCGTTATCAAGTAAGGAAACAGGAACATGCCTACAGGTACCGTGAAGTGGTTCAACGACTCGAAGGGCTTTGGATTCATCACGCCGGACGACGGCGGCAAGGATCTCTTCGCCCATCACAGCTCCATTCAGATGAGCGGCTACAAGTCGCTGAAAGAGGGCCAGAAGGTGACGTTCGACGTGACGCAGGGCCAGAAAGGCCCGGCGGCGGCGAACATCAAGCCGCTGTAAGTCAGCGGAAGGCCGTGACAAGAAGCCCGGGCGACCGGGCTTTTTTTCGCCCGTGATTTTCCGGCCACGCCTGCTCGACGAGCTGCGCGATTACGACCGGGGAAAATTTCTCTCCGATCTCTCCGCGGGATTGACCGTCGCCGCCGTGGCGCTGCCGCTCGCCATGGCGTTCGCCATCGCCTCGGGGCTGAAGCCGGAAGCGGGCCTGTTCACGGCGATCGTCGCGGGCTTCCTCATCTCCGCGCTCGGCGGCTCGCGGGTGCAGATCGGCGGCCCGGCGGGCGCGTTCGTGGTGGTGGTGTACGCGATCGTCGAGCGCTACGGCATTCCCAACCTGCTGCTGGCGACCATGATGGCGGGCGTGCTGTTGCTGCTGATGGGCGCTTTCCGCCTCGGCAACCTGGTGCGCTTCGTCCCGGTGAGCATCGTCATCGGCTTCACCAACGGCATCGCCGTGCTGATCATCCTCTCGCAGCTGCGTCCTTTCCTGGGCCTGCGCATCGAGCAGATGCCGGCCGACTTCTTCCTCATGCTGCGTGCCCTGGCGCAGGCGGCGCCGAGCGCCGACGCGGTGACGATCGCGCTCGGCGTGGTATCGCTCGGCTTGATCTGGGGTTGGCCGCGGCTGTGGCGATCGGCGCAGGGCGCGCCGGCGCGCGCCTTGCGCCACGTGCCCGGCACCATCGTCGGCCTCGCCGCCGGCACCGCGGCGGTGCTGCTCCTCGATCTGCAGGTGGAGACCATCGGCTCGCGCTTCGGCGGCATCCCGCAGTCGTTGCCGCCGGTTGCCTGGCCGCACGTCGGCTGGCCGGAGCTGTCGCTGCTCTTCGGCCCGGCTTTCACCATCGCGCTGCTCGGCTCGATCGAGTCGCTGCTTTGCGCCCGCGTCGCCGACGCGGTGATCGGGGATCGGCACGATCCCAACCAGGAGCTGATGGCGCAGGGCATCGCCAACATTGCCGCGCCGCTTCTCGGCGGCTTCTGCGCCACCGGCACCATCGCCCGCACCATGACCAGCGTGCGCTCCGGGGCGAAGACGCCAGTCGCCGGTATCGTGCACGCGCTCTGCCTGCTCGTCGTGATGCTGGTCGCCGCGCCGGTAGCGAAGCACATTCCCCTCGCGACGCTGGCGGCGATCCTGATCTACGTCGCTTACCACATGGGCGAGTGGCGCGAGTTCGCACGGCTTCGCCAGTTCTCGAACTACTACCGCCTCATTCTGCTCAGCACCTTCGTCCTGACCGTCGTGGTCGACCTGACCGTCGCGGTGCAGGTCGGCCTGGTGCTGGCGTGCCTGTTCTTCATCGCCCGCGTCTCGGGGCTGACCCGCGTCGATGCCGTCGAATCGCCGCAGGCAGGCGTCGAGGCGTACCGCATTTCGGGATCGCTGTTCTTCGGTGCGGTCAGCAAGATGGACGTCCTGCTCGATCCGCGCCGACCGCTGCCGCGCGTGCTGATCCTCGACCTTTCGCAGCTCCTGAACATGGATACGAGCGGCCTGGAAGCGCTGCAGACCCTGCACGGCATGCTGCAGAAGCACGGCGGCGCGCTGATCCTCGCCGGCGTGCAAGCGCAGCCGAAGGGCCTGCTGGCGCGATCAGGGCTTCTGGAAAAGCTCGGCGCGAGCAACGTCGTCGCGTCGCTTGCCGACGCGTGGGAGTGCGCGCGGCAGGCGTGAAATGCCGCGGTGCGGTGTCTCCTCGCGGCGACAGCCCTTCCGAGCGATAGCGGCTTCTTCCTTGCTGGAGTAACAAGCACTTTGATGAGCACCGCGGGTGCAATGCCGGGTCGGAAAGTGTCGCGCGCCCTGCGCATTCTCGTCGCCGACGACAATCGCGATGCTGCCGTGAGCCTGGCCGCGGTCCTGCGAGACGAGGGTCACACCGTGCTCGAGGTCTACCGGGGCGACGCGGTGCCCGGCATGACGGCGCGCTTCAAGCCGGACGTTCTCATCCTCGACATCGGCATGCCCGGGCTGACCGGATTCGAGATTGCGCACACGCTGCAACTGACGCTCGGCCGTGCCTGCCCGTTGCTGATTGCGGTGACGGCGTGGACGCAGCCGGCCGCAAGGGAGCTCGGCCGGCTTTCGGGATTCAGCCACTACCTGACCAAGCCGTACTCCACCGATGAGCTGCTCAGCATCCTCGCGTCGCTGTCGATTCCCGGAGGCGCAGGCTAGCCCGTAGAATCCGCGGGTGCCTTACTCGGTCGAAGGCAAGCTCGTCGTCGCCATTTCCTCGCGGGCGCTGTTCGACTTCGAAGAAGAGAACCGGATCTTCGAGCGCGACGGCGAGCCGGCCTACATCAAGCTGCAGTTCGAGCGCCTCGACGTTCCCGCGCACCCGGGAGTCGCCTTTCCGCTGGTGAAGAAGCTGCTCGCCTTCGGTCCCGACCGGGTCGAGGTGGTGGTGCTGTCGAAGAACGATCCGGTGTCCGGGCTGCGTGTGTTCCGCACCGCCAAGCAGGCCGGGCTCGCCATCGAGCGCGGCGTCTTCACCCGCGGCCGCAATCCGTACGAGTACCTCGGGCCGCTGAAGGCGAACCTCTTCCTGTCGGCGAACGAGCGCGACGTAATGGGCGCGCTGGAAGCGAACGTGCCGGCGGCGCGGGTCTATCCCGAGTCGTCGCAGGCCGCGAGCCGCCACGCGGGCGAGGTGCGCATCGCTTTCGATGGCGACGCGGTGCTTTTCTCCGACGAGGCCGAACGGGTATTCCAGAAGGACGGACTCGACGCGTTCACGAAGCACGAAACGACCAACGTCCTGCTGCCGCTGCCGCCGGGCCCGTTCAAGCCGCTGCTCGAAGCGCTGCACCGGTTGCAGGCGGAAAAGAACCTGCCGATGAAGATCAGGACCGCCCTGGTGACCGCGCGCAGCGCGCCGGCGCACGAGCGCGCGATCAATACGCTCATGAACTGGAACATCGCGGTCGACGAAGCCATGTTCCTCGGCGGGCTGGAGAAGAGCGCCTTCCTCAAGGCATTCGAGCCCGATTTCTATTTCGACGACCAGCGCGGCCACATCGATTCGGCGCGCGCCTACGTCGCCGCGGGCCACGTGCCCTTTGGCGTCGCCAACCGCCGTTGAGGAGCATCGCGTACGGCCTGGTCTGCGCGGCCGCCTTCGCCGGTCCCGCGGCGGCGTTCGAGCTCGAGCCCTCGGTCAACTACTGGATGAGCGAGGGCAAGACCACCTGGAACCACACCGCCCAGTCCGTCGCGCCGACGCTCGGTGATCCCACCTCGCGACTCACCTACTCGGGGATGAAGAGCAGCATCGTCGAGCTCGGCCTGACGCTGCGCGTCGAGGAGTGGTTCGGCAAAGCCACGTTCGGCCACGGATCGATCGACAGCGGCAACCTGCAGGACGAGGACTTCCTGCGCGGGCAGATAAAATTCAGCGACACCAACAGCGTGATCAAGGGCGACGAGCTGCGCTACTGGATCCTCGACGTCGGGCGCAATGTCTTCCGCAACCGCAAGTTCGCCGTGGTGGCGCTGGCGGGCTACGGCGAATACCACGAAGTCATCGACGCCTTCGGCGCGACCAACAACCTGGGCGGCGGCGCGGTGCTCGCGCCGCAGTCGACGCGCGTCATCACCAACGACGCGAAATGGAGCTTCTTCCGCATGGGAGCAACCGGCAAGTTCCGCCCGGTCGAGCCGCTCACGCTGGCGGTCGAGGCCGCTTACCTGCCGATCGTCGACCTGAGCAACGAGGACAGCCACTACCTGCGCAACGACCTCGGGCCGGTGCCGAACATCCACATGAGCGGCACCGGCAACGGGTACATGGCGCAGATCGAGGTCAGCTACAACGTCTTCAAGGGCGCGATTCTTTCCGCCGGTTACCGCGACTGGCGCTTCAAGGCCGACGGCAAGATCCGCTTCGGCTCGTCAGGGCAGCAGCTGCCGCTCAACAATTTCGAGACCACGCGCAGCGGTGTGCGGCTGGGATTGAGCTACCGCTTCTAGCGCTGCTTCTTCGGCGGCAGGGTGCCGACGTAATGGAGCGTCAGCCCGAGCCACGATCTCAGGCTTCTCGCGTCGCAGGCGGCTGGATCGACCCAGATGAAGCCTTCCATCCGCCGGCCGTTGTGGACCATCGCCTTCGCGCCGCGCCGCTTCACCGCCGCCGCGTGCGCCTCTTTGCCGACGCGGAAAAGAAAATTGCCGCTGCCCGTCCCGCAGAGCATGTTGTCGCGCAGCAGGAAGCAGATGCCACCGAACATCTTCTTCTCCGTCACGCCCCTTCGTCCCGCCAGCGCCGCGCGCAGACGCTCGGCGAGCTTCTGCTTTTCCTCCGGTGCGACCTTCCGCCACTTGGCCATGGGTCGACTAAATACGCCCTTCGGCGACTGCATGGCAAGCGACGCCGTCGATGAACGCCGGCTTCTCGGTTCTGCAACGCTCGTTGGCGTGCGGGCAACGCGGATTGAAGGGGCAGCCCGGCGGCGGGTCGAGCGGGTTGGGCACTTCGCCTGCGACCGGCGTGCGCGGGCGGCCGGAGAGCTCGAGGTCGGGAACAGCATCGAGCAGCATCCGCGTGTAGGGATGACGCGGGTGCGAGAACAGCGCCTTCGCCGACGCGACCTCGACGATCCGGCCGAGGT
This sequence comes from Betaproteobacteria bacterium SCGC AG-212-J23, assembly GCA_001644455.1. GTDB lineage: Bacteria > Pseudomonadota > Gammaproteobacteria > Burkholderiales > SG8-39 > SCGC-AG-212-J23. Next base: position 43,904 of record LSTF01000102.1, on the reverse strand, counting down.
ACATGACGCCGACGCGGTCGGCGACCTGCGAAACCACCGCGAGGTTGTGCGAGATGAAGACGTAGGTCAGGCCGAGGCGCCGCTGCAGGTCGATCATCAGGTTGAGGATCTGCGCCTGCACCGAGACGTCGAGCGCGGAGGTCGGCTCGTCGCAGACCAGGAGGTCGGGCTCGCCGGCGAGCGCGCGCGCGATGGAGACGCGCTGGCGCTGCCCGCCGGAGAATTCGTGGGGATAGCGCTCGGCGTCCTCGGGCGCGAGCCCCACCTGGCGGAGCAGGTCGGAGACCTCTTTCTTCGTCTGCAGGACGCGCATCGGCTCGGCGATGATGTCGCGCACGCGCCAGCGCGGGTTCAAGCTGGCGTAGGGATCCTGGAAGATCATCTGCATCCGCCGGCCGCTGAAGCTCACCGCGCCGCTCGTCGGCGCGTACAGGCCGACGATGAGGCGTGCCAGCGTCGACTTGCCGCTGCCCGATTCACCGACGAGCGCCAGCGTCTCGCCGGGGTTCACGTCGAGGTCGACGCCGTCGACCGCGCGCAGGAACCGCCGCGGCTCGTGCTCGAGCGCGCGATCGAGCCACGGCCGCGACACGTCGAAGTCGCGGCTCACGCCGCGCAGGCTAAGGAGCGGCATGGAGCCAGCAGGCTGCGGCGCGCGCGCCGACGGCGAGCGGGTCGGGGCGCTCGGCGAGGCAGCGGTCGAAGCGCTTCGGGCAGCGCGGATTGAAGGCGCAGCCCGGCGGGATGGCATTCAATCTGGGCATCGCGCCGTCGATCTGAACGAGTCTTTTTTTCTCAATTCCTATTTTTGGAATCGAGCCCATGAGCCCCGCGGTGTAGGGATGCAGCGGCGCACGGATCACTTCGTGAACCGGTCCGATCTCGACGACGCGGCCGGCGTACATCACGGCGACGCGCTGCGAGGTTTCGGCGATCACGCCCATGTCGTGGGTGATCAGCATCACCGCCGTGCCGCGCTCGCGCGCGAGGCGCTTGAGGAGCTCGATGATCTGCGCCTGGATCGAGACGTCCAGCGCGGTGGTCGGCTCGTCGGCGATGAGCAGCACCGGCTCGGCGGCGATGGCGAGCGCGATCACCACGCGCTGGCGCATGCCCCCGGAGAACTGGTGGGGATAGCTGTCGTAGCGTGCTTCCGGCGCCGGGATGCCGACCTCGCTGAGCAGTGAAAGGGCGCGATCGCGCGCCGCTGCGCGGCCGAGCGGCAGGTGGGTGAGGATCGTCTCCTCGAGCTGCTGGCCGATGGTGAAGAGGGGGTTGAGCGAGGTCAGCGGGTCCTGGAAGACGACGCCGATGCGCCGGCCGCGCACGCGCCGCATCTCTTCGGGCGGGAGATTGTCGATGCGCCGGCCCTCGAGCCAGATCTCCCCCGCGGCGATGCGACCGGGCGGTTCGAGCAGGCCGATGATCGCGAGGCCGGTCAGCGACTTGCCGGCGCCCGACTCGCCGACCACGCCGAGAACCTCGCCGCGCTGGATCGAGAACGACACATCGTCGAGGGCAGTCAGCGTGCCGCGGCGCGACGGGAACTCGACCTTCAAGCCCTTGACTTCCAATGTCATGGTTCGAGCGTCATCGCAGCTTCGGGTTGAGCGCGTCGCGCAGCCAGTCGCCGAGCAGGTTGATCGAGAGCACCAGGATCACCAGCGCGCAGCCGGGAAAGAGCGCGATCCACCACTCCCCGGAGAACAGGAAATCGTTGCCGACGCGGATCAGCGTGCCGAGCGAAGGCTCGGTCGGCGGCACGCCGACGCCGAGGAAGGAAAGCGTCGCCTCGGTGATGATCGCGGTCGCGATGTGGATGGTGGCGATCACCAGGACCGGCCCCAGGACGTTCGGCAGGACGTGCGCGACCATGATGGCGAGCGGCCGCCGGCCGATGACGCGCGCCGCCTGCACGTACTCCTTCTCGCGCTCGACCAGCGTCAGGCCGCGCACCGTGCGCGCGTACTGCACCCACCCGGAGACGCCGATGGACAGAATGAGCACGGGGATGGCGATCGAGCCCTGCACTACCCCGGGCAGCGAGACCCGCGCCACGCCGTCGACCAGCAGCGCGATCAGGATCGCCGGGAAGGAGAGCTGCACGTCGGCGACGCGCATGATGAAGGCATCGATCCGCCCGCCGGCATAGCCCGAGACGAGGCCGAGCGATACGCCGAGCAGCAGCGCGAAAAGCACCGAGGCGAGGCCGACGCCGAGCGAGATGCGCGCGCCGTAGAGGATGGTGGAGAAGAGATCGCGGCCCTGGTCATCGCTGCCGAGCGGGTAGCCGGGCGAACCGGGGCGATGGAACGCCTCGTTGAGATTCAGCGAAGCCGGGTCAAACGGATTCTGCGGCGCGATCCAGGGGGCAAACAGCGCGCCGGCAATGCACAGGAGCGTGAGCGTTGCGGCGACCACCGTGAGGGGTGATTGCCGCAGGCTCCAGGCGAGATCGTGCTGCCAGACCCTCCTAGTCCACCCGCGCAAACCGCGCCTCTGGACGGTCGTCCGCGCGATGCAGGGTGGTGACGTTCTTCTTCATTGCCCAGGGGCGGAGCTGGTGGTGCAGCGGCACGTAGAAGGCCTCGTCTCGCACGCGCACCAGGGCTTCGCGGATCATCGCGTCGCGCTTCTTCACGTCGAGCTCGGTCTTCATCGCGTCGATCAGCGCGTCGAGCTTCGCGTCGCTGACGCGGCCGCAGTTGAAGCTGCCGTCGGCGCCGGTGGTCTGGGTGCGCACCAGTGACTGCAGCGTGTAGAGCGAGTCGAAGGTCGCCACGCCCCAGCCGAGCATGTACGCACTGGTGTCGTGCTTCAGGATCTTCGGGATGTGGGTCGCGAAGGGGATCGCGTTCAGCTTCGCTCGCACGCCGGCCTTGGCCCACATGCCGACCAGCGCCTGGCAGATTTCCTCGTCGTTGACGTAGCGGTTGTTCGGGCAGTCGAGGGTGAACTCGAAGCCGTTCGGATAGCCGGCCTCGGCAAGCAGTTTCCTCGCCGCGACGGGGTCGGCGCCGGACACCTTGTCGAGCTCGGCGGTATGACCGTGCACGCCCGGCGCCACCATGATCGCCGCCGGGATCGACAGGCCGCGCATCGTGACGCGCTTGATCGCCTCGCGGTCGACCGCCAGGTTGAGCGCGCGGCGCACCCGGACATCCTTGAACGGGTTCTTGCCCTTGACGTCCGAGTACTGCAGCTCGTTGTTGAACTGGTCGAGGCCGATGAAGATGGTGCGCACCTCGTGGCCCTCGAGCACCTTGAGCGCGGCATTCTGCTTCAGGCGCGCCACGTCCTGGGTCGGGAGGTCGGTGACGAGGTCGACGTCGCCGGCGAGCAGCGCCGAGACGCGCGTCGCGTCGGCCTTGATCGGTGTGTAGACGACGTCGGTGACGTTGCCCTCGCGCTTGTCCCACCAGGCCGGGTTCGCCGCCAGCACCAGGCGCTTGTCCGGCTCCCAACCCTTGAGGATGTAGGCGCCGGTGCCGTTGGCGTTGCGCGACGCGTAGCTCTCTTCCTTCGCCTTCGCATCCTGCACGTTCTGCGCGCGATTCTTCTCCGACCAGACCTTGCTCATGATGCGGAAGTCGGTGAGCTTGCGCAGCAGCACCGGGTCCGGGCCGGCGAGGATGAAGTCGACCGTGTGGTCGTCGATCCTGCGCACTTCCTTCACGCCGTCGACGTAGATCTGCATCGTGCCCTGCGGCTGCTTGATGCGGCCGTAGGAGAAGATCACGTCGTCGGCGGTGAACGGCGTGCCGTCGTGGAACTTGACGTTCTTGCGCAGGTTGAAGCGCCACTGCGTCGGCGAGATCTGCTTCCAGTCGGTGGCGAGCGAAGGCTCGATGTCGTACTTCTTGCCGTAGCGCGTCAGCGATTCGTAGACGTGCATCACCAGCGTGATCGTGGTGGTGTGGTTCTGCGAATGCGGATCGAAGGTGAGGATGTCGTTCTGCGCCGCCCACCGCAACGTCGTGCCTTGCGCGGGGAGCGCGAGAAGCAGGGCAAGGAGGATGAATATTCTTTTCACGAAAGTCTCCCTATTTCAGAGGTAGAGCTTCTTCCACCAGCGCAGCGAGATAGCCCGCTCCGAGCGGAATCACGGCATCGTTGAAATCGTAGCCCGGATTGTGCAGGAAGCAGCTGCTCGGCCCGCCGCCCTGGCCGAGAAAGACGTAGGCGCCGGGCTTCTCCTGCAGCATGAAGGAGAAGTCCTCTCCGCCCATGACAGGATCGAAATCGGTGATCACGTTGCCGGCGCCAAGGACGCGCTCGCCCACGCGAGCGGCGAAAGCGGACTCCGCCGCGCTGTTGACGGTCGCCGGGTAGCCGCGCGTGTATTCCACACTCGCGGTTGCACCGAGGGCGTCCGCCACCTTCGTGACGATCTCGTGCACGCGGCGCTCGGCGAGGTCGCGCGTCGGCGGCCGGAACGTGCGCACCGTGCCGACCAGGTCGACGGCGTTTGGAATGACGTTGAACGCGCCGATCTGGCTCGTCGCGAGCGAGCAGATGCTCACGACCACGGCATCCACCGGCTCGACGTTGCGGCTGGCGATGGTCTGCAGCGCCGTGATGACATGGGCCGCGGCGACGACCGGGTCGACCGAGAGATGGGGAAATGCGCCGTGCCCGCCGGTGCCCCTGATCGAAATCTTGATCTCGTCGGTGGCGGCCATCACCGGGCCGGGGCGCACGGCCATCTTGCCGGCCGGCAGGCCGGGATAGTTGTGCAGCGCGTACACCGCATCCGCGGGGAACTTGCGGAACAGGCCTTCCTTCACCATCACCTGCCCGCCGCCGCCGCCTTCCTCGGCCGGCTGGAAGACGAGGTAGGCGGTGCCGGCGAAGTCGCGGGTCTCGGCCAGGTAGCGTGCCGCGCCCAGGAGCATGGTCGTGTGGCCGTCGTGGCCGCAGGCGTGCATGCGGCCGGGATTCGTGGACTTGTGCGCGAAGTTGTTGGTCTCGTGCATCGGCAGGCAGTCCATGTCGGCGCGCAGGCCGATGCTGCGCGGCGAAGCGGTCCGGCCCTTGATCACGCCGACCACGCCGGTCTTGGCGAGACCGGTATGCGTTTCAATTCCCCACTTCTTCAGCGATTCGGCCACCAACGCCGAGGTGCGGCTTTCCTCAAAGGCGAGTTCGGGGTGCGCATGCAGATCGTGCCGCACGCCGGTCAGTTCGGCGTGATAGCTGCGGATGCGGTCGACAGGGTTCGTCAGCGGGGTTTTCATTGGGTCTCGATGCGGAGCCGGGGGTCCACCGCATAGTAAAGCAGGTCGACCACCAGGTTGATCAGGACGAAGAACGCCGCCACCAGGCAGAGATAGGCGGCCATGACCGGCACGTCGGCGAAGTTCACCGACTGGATGAAGAGCAGGCCCATGCCCGGCCACTGGAAGACAGTCTCGGTGATGATGGCGAAGGCGATGATCGCGCCGAGCTGCAGCCCGGTGATGGTGATCACCGGCACGAGCGTGTTCTTCAGCGCGTGGCGGAAATGCACCGCCCGGTCGGTGAGGCCGCGCGCGCGGGCGAAGCGGATGTAGTCGGTGCGCAGCACTTCCAGCATTTCCGAGCGCACCAGGCGCTGGATCAGCGTCATCTGGAAAAGCCCGAGCGTGATCGCCGGCAGGATCAGCGACTTCAGCCCCGACGCGGTGAGAAAGCCGGTGCTCCACCCGCCGAGCTGGACGACGTCGCCGCGGCCGAAGGACGGCAGCCAGCCGAGCGTCACCGAGAAGACGAGGATCAGCAGGATGCCGATGAGGAACGTCGGCAGCGACACGCCGGCGAGCGAGCCGGCGAGCAGCGCGTGGGAGAGCCACGAGCGCGGCCGCAGCGCCGTGTAGATGCCCATGGGAATGCCGGCGAGGACAGCGAGCAGCGCCGCCACGAAGGAGAGCTCGAGCGTCGCCGGCAGCCGGTCGGCGATCAGCCGGGAGACCGGCTGCACCTGGCGCAGGCTCAAGCCGAATTCGCCGTGCGCCGCGTTCTTCACGAAGCTCCAGTACTGCACGAAGAACGGCCGGTCGAGACCGAGCTCGCGCCGCCACAGCTCGCGCTGCGCCTCGGTCGCGTCCTGCCCGCCCATGTACACCACCGGATCGCCGACGAAGCGGAACAGCGAAAACGCGATCAGCCCGACGGTCAGCATGACGAGGATCGCCTGGCCGACGCGGCGCAGAAGGAAGGCGAGCATGTCTGCGAGAATGGTAGCGCATGTCCTTCGCGGAAAAGCTCGTGGCGTGGCAGCGGCGGCAGGGGCGCCACGACCTGCCATGGCAAGGGACTCGCGACCCGTACCGCATCTGGCTCTCGGAGGTGATGCTGCAGCAGACGCAGGTCGCGACCGTCATTCCCTACTACGAAAGGTTTTTGAAGAAGTACCCCTCGGTCGAATTTCTGGCGTCGGCTTCCCAGGAAGAAGTCCTGCAGCTATGGAGCGGCCTGGGGTACTACGCGAGAGGACGCAACCTGCACGCGGCGGCGAAGGAGATTGCCAGGAATGGTTTTCCCAAGGACATCGCGAAACTGCCGGGTGTCGGCCGCTCGACCGCCGCGGCGATCGCGGTGTTCGCGTTCGGCGAGCGCGCGGCGATCATGGACGGCAACGCGAAGCGCGTGCTGGCGCGGGTCTTCGGCGTTCCGGATCCGGACTGGGACCTCGCCGAGCGGGAGCTGCCGCAGAAGGACGTGGCGGTCTACACGCAGGCGCTGATGGATCTCGGCGCCACCGTTTGCACGCGTCGTCCCGATTGTGCGCGCTGCCCCGTACAGCGCGGCTGCGTCGCGCGCCGCAAGGATCGGGTCGCCGAATTGCCTGCGCCGCGGGTCAGGAAGGTGCTGCCACTACGGCACGCGACCTGGTCGATCTTGAAAAGAAATGACCAAATCCTGCTCGAGCGTCGTCCATCGAGCGGCATCTGGGGCGGTTTGTGGTGTTTTCCGGAAGCGGCGAAACCCGGCGGCCGCAAGTTGCCGCCGATCGAGCACGGCTTTACGCACTTCCGGCTGAAGATTCAGCCCGTGCTGCGTGAAGTACGGAAGCGGATTCCGGCGGGACCTGCGCAGCGCTGGATGCGCCTCGCCGACGTCGCGTCGGCCGCGGTGCCGACGCCGGTGCGGCGCCTGATCAGCAGCTTGCGCTGACGCCCAGCCACGAGAGCGCCTCTTCGAGACGCTCGCTGACTTTCACTTTCGCGCCGCGGTTCACGGCGACGGTCTCCCCGAAGCGCTCCGGATCGATCAGCGGCCGGCGGCCGTAGACGGCGACCTGCACGTCGTGCGGCGGCGTCTTCGATGCGAGGATCCGCTGCTCGGCGGCGACGAACAGACCGAGCATGAAGCGCTCGTCCTGCGTCGGCGCGCCGGTGACGCCGCTCGCGTCGATCAGCACGCGGGTGTGGCCGACTGCGACCGCGGTCTTGACGGCATGGTCATAGGCGTCCTGCGCGGCGCGCAGGCTGTAATCGCCCGAAACGGTGGCACGGAGGTAGTGTTTGCGGGGCTCGAGATCGACGTGCAGGGTCATTGCTTGAAGCTTCAACGAAATGGCCGCGCAGTATAGAGAAGAAACCTGCGCCGTCAAAGACGGATTGTTGTTTTTCCGTGTTTCAAACGCCCTGCGGGCGTGACAAAAGTCCGCTCAGGCGATCGAGGCGCGCGGCAGCGTCGGTCATCTCGAGAAGTTCCTGCTTGCTTTCCGGCGCCAGCGGCAGCAGCTCGGCGAGGCGCATGCCGACCCAGCTCGCGGAATCGAGGCGGTGCGGCGCGGCGATGGCGTCGGGCGTCTCCTGGATGACGCGCTCGAGGAGTCGCACGCAGCGCGCGGCGCCGGCGGGTACCGGGCCATCCCGATCGTCGGCGATCGCTTCGACGCGGCCGCGCGCGAGACCGTCGGGCTGCACGCGGCGCTCGAGGATGCGGAAGCGGCCTTCGCCGCGCGCCACGACTTGCAGCACCCCGAGCTGCGGCATGTCCCACTCGGCGATGCGGGCCAAGGTGCCGACTTCGACGGGAACCGCGGGCTCGCCGACCTCGCGGCCTTCGCGGATCAGGCAGACGCCGAAAGTCACGTTGTCCTTCAGGCAGACCTTGGCCATGCCGAGGTAGCGCTGCTCGAAGATGCGCAGCGGTAGGCGCCCACCGGGGAAGAGCACCGTGCCGAGCGGGAAAAGCGCCAGGTCCTCTATCGGGCGTCCTCGGTGGCCAGGTGGCGGTGACGCACCAGCACCCGCCAGTGCGGGCGGAACGCCGCCGCGAGGCGCTCGGCGAGGTACACCGAGCGATGCCGGCCGCCGGTGCAGCCGATCGCGACGGTGACCGAGCTGCGGTTCTCGCGCACGATTTCGGGCAGCCAGCGCTCGAGCAGGCTGCGCACGTCCTCGAGCCAGCGGCCGACCGCGGGCTCGCGTGCGAGGTAGTCGATCACCGGCGCGTCGCGCCCGGTGAGCGGGCGCAGCTGCGGGTCGTAGTGCGGGTTGGCGAGCATGCGCGCGTCCAGCACCCAGTCGGCGTCGAGCGGCACGCCGTCCTTGTAGGAGAACGACTCGAACAGCAGCGACAGCGACTCGGCGCCGACGCCGAGCAGGTCGCGGATCCAGTTCTGCAGCACGCGCGGCTGCAGGTCGCTGGTGTCGATGCGCTGGCCGAGCGCGGCGACGCTGGCGAGCAGCGTGCGTTCGCGCTCGATCGCTTCCGACAGGGTCAGCCCTTCGGCGGCGAGCGGGTGGCGCCGCCGTGTCTCCGAGAAGCGGCGCAGCAGCGTCGCCGGCGAGGCCTCGAGGTAGAGCACCCGGCATTCGACGCCGCGCTTTCGCAGGGTGGCGAGGTGCTCGGGCAGCGTGGACAGCGCCGCCGTGCGCGCGTCGATGGACAGTGCCACGCGCTCGAGACGGTCGGCGGCGAGCAGATCCGCCACCTGCAGGAGCAGCGTCGCCGGCAGGTTGTCGACGCAGTAGTAGCCGCTGTCCTCGAGGACGTTGAGCGCGATGCTCTTGCCGGAGCCCGACAGCCCGCTGACGAGGATGAGCTGCACTTACTCTTTTTCTTGCATTTGCTGCTTTTGCCGCGCGAGGAACTCCGCCATGGTGTCGATGCCGCGCAGCTTGAGAATCTCGTTTCTCACCGCCGCCTCGACCAGCACCGCCAGGTTGCGGCCCGCCGCCACCGGGATGATCACCTTGCGCACGTTCACGCCGAGGATCTCCTCGGACAGTTCGGCGAGCGGCAGCCGCTCGGTCGGATCCTTGCCGCCGGGCAGCGGCTTGGCGAGGTGGGCGATGAGGCGCAGCTTCATTTTCCGCCGCACCGCGGTCTCGCCGAAGATGGTGCGGATGTTGAGCAGTCCGAGGCCGCGCACTTCGATGAAGTCCTTGAGCATCGGCGGGCAGCGGCCCTCGAGGGCGCCGGCGGCGATGCGCGAGATCTCGACCACGTCGTCGGCGACCAGGCCGTGGCCGCGGCTGATCAGCTCGATGCCGAGCTCGCTCTTGCCGACCCCCGAGTCGCCGGTGATCAGCACGCCGACCCCGAGCACGTCCATGAACACGCCGTGGCGCTCGACCTTCTCGGCGAGCGCCTTGCTGAGATAGCGGGCGAGCTTCTCGATCACCTTCGGCGCCGGCAGCGGTGAGGCGAGGAGCGGCGTGCGCGCCTTCTGCGCCGCCTCGACCAACACCGGCGGCGCGGTGACGCCGTCGGCGACGATCACGGCCGCCGGACGCGACTCGAACAGGCGCTCGACGAAGCCCGAGACCATGCCGGCCTCGTAGGCGCCGATCACCTGGATGCTGTTGGGGTGGGTGAGGTTGAGGTGGCCGATCAGCGCCGCGGCGGCCGCCGCGTCGCTGCGCACCGCGGTGCCGCTGTCGCGCCCGGCGATCCAGGCGAGCGAGAGCGCCTCGCGGTTGTCGTCATGCAGCCGCGCGACGTTGACCTGCGGCATCCGGCTGCCATGCGGTGATCAGTTCGTGGAGGTGGGCGGCGTCGGGCGCGCTCAGCATCGCTTCGCGCAGCGAGCGGTCGCTGAACATCTGCGCCAGCTCGGAGAGGATCTGCAGGTGTTTCTCGGTCGCCTTCTCGGGGACGAGCAGCACGAAGGCAAGGCTCACCGGCTGGGCGTCGGGCGACTCGAACGGCACCGGCTGGGCGAGGCGCAGCAGCGCGCCGAGCGCCTCCTTCAGCCCCTTGATGCGGCCGTGCGGGATGGCCACGCCCTGGCCGAGCCCGGTCGAGCCGAGCTTCTCGCGCGCGAACAGGCTGTCGAAGACGACGCTGCGCGCGATCTTGTCGTGGTTCTCGAACAGCAGGCCCGCCTGCTCGAACAAGCGCTTCTTGCTCGACGCCTGCAGGTCAACGACGACGTGGGACGGAGAAAGGATCTTCGCGACGAGGCTCATACCCTTTTATCGTAGAGCTTGTCCTTATAGCGTAACACTTGGCGGTCGAGCTTGTCGGCGAGCAGGTCGATCGCGGCGTAGAGGTCCTCTTCCTCGCTCTCGCAATGCAAATCTTTGCCAGCGACGTGCAGCGTCACCTCCGCTTTCTGCCGCAACTTGTCGACCGTGAGGATGACGTGGGCGTCGATCACGTGGTCGAAGTGCCGCGTCACCCGCTCCAGCTTGCTCTTGACGTAGGTGCGGATTGCCGGCGTCACTTCCACATGATGACCGCTCACGTTCAGGTTCATTAGAGAGCCTTTCTCTGGTTGACCGGCGGAATCTGCAGCGATTCGCGGTACTTCGCGATGGTGCGGCGAGCGACGACGATGCCCTGCTCGCCGAGGATCTGCGCGATGCGCGCGTCGGAAAGCGGCGTCTTGGTGTTCTCCGCCGCGACCAGCTGCTTGATCAGCGCGCGGATCGCGGTGGAGGAAGCGGAGCCGCCGGCGTCGGTGGCGACGTGGCTGCCGAAGAAGTACTTGAGCTCGAAGGTGCCGCGCGGCGTCGCCATGTACTTCTGCGTGGTGACGCGCGAGATGGTGCTTTCGTGCAGGCTCAGTGTCTCGGCGATCTCGCGCAGGACCAGCGGCCGCATCGCCACCTCGCCGTGCTCGAGGAAGTGGCGCTGGCGGTCGACGATCGCCTGCGAGACGCGCAGGATGGTGTCGAAGCGCTGCTGCACGTTCTTGATCAGCCAGCGCGCCTCCTGCAGCTGCGAGGAGAGTGCGTTGGCGCTGCGCGCCGCGGCGGCGAGCTCGGCGTAGAGGCGGTTGATGCGCAGGCGCGGCATCGCCTCGGGATTCAGGGCCGCTTTCCAGACGTTGCGCACTTTCTTCACGACCACGTCGGGCACGACGTAGCGCGCTTCGACCTTGGCGAACGACGCGCCCGGACGGGGATTGAGCGCGAGGATCAGGCGCTGCGCGGCGCGCAGCGCGTCGTCGTCCGTGCCGGTGGCGTTTTTCAGCCGCGTGTAGTCGCGGCTCGCGAGCAGCTCGAGGTGCTTGTCGGCGATGGTCAGCGCCAGATCGCGCACGGCGCACTTGTCGAGGGTCTTGATCTGCAGGCAGAGGCATTCGCCCGGCGAGCGCGCGCCCACGCCCGAGGGCTCCAGGTTCTGCAGGTGGCGCAGCGCGATCTGCAGCTCCTCGAGGTCGGCTTCGGCCTCCGGCGGCAGCAGCGCCAGGATTTCCTCCAGCGACTGCGTGAGATAGCCGTCCTCGTCGAGCGCGTCGATCAGCAGGCCGACCAGGACCCGATCGCGCTCGCCGAGCTTGGTGAGGGTGAGCTGCGCCTGCAGATGGGCGCGCAGCGTCGGCGTGTCGGGCGCGGCGAAGCTGCGATCGTTTTCCTCGTCGTCGCTGCCGCCGGTGCGCCAGTTGGACGCGAGGTCCCCCGACCAGTCGGTCTCGGAGGACGGGGCGGGCGCCTCGGGCTCGTTCTTGACCTGGGCGTCTTCCTTGGCGGCAGCGCGCGGCGCCGCGTCGCCTTCCTCGTGGTCTTCGCGCTCGAGCGCCGGGTTCTCCATCAGCATGCGCTCGATCTCCTGGTTCAGCTCGACCGTCGACAGCTGCAGCAGCCGGATCGACTGCTGCAGTTGCGGCGTGAGCGTGAGATGCTGGGAGAGCCGGAATTGAAGCGAGGGCTTCATCGAGATACAGCCTATTACAACTGCATGCGCTACATGCGGAAATTCTCGCCCAGATATACTCGGCGAACGCTGTCATTATAGACAATCTCTTCGGGATGGCCCGAAGCGAGCACGGCGCCCTCGTTGATGATGTAGGCGCGATCGCAGATGCCGAGCGTCTCGCGGACGTTATGGTCCGTAATGAGTACGCCGATGCCCCGTTCTTTGAGGAACCGAATGATGCGCTGGATGTCGAGCACCGCGATCGGGTCGACGCCGGCGAAGGGTTCGTCGAGCAGGATGAACGTCGGCTTGGTGGCGAGCGCGCGCGCGATTTCCAGGCGCCGGCGCTCGCCGCCGGAGAGCGACAGCGCGGCGTGCTTGCGCAGGTGGCCGATGTTCAGGTCCTTGAGCAGCTCCACCAGGCGCGCTTCGATCTGCTCGGGCGCGATGCCCTGCAGCTCGAGGATCGCCTGCACGTTTTCCTCCACCGTCAGGCGCCGGAACACCGAGTTCTCCTGCGGCAGGTAGGAGATGCCGAGCCGCGCGCGGCGGTGGATCGGCAGGTGCGTGAGGTCGGTCTGGTCGAGATGGATGCTGCCCGCGTCGGCCGGGATGAGGCCGACGATCATGTAGAAGCAGGTGGTCTTGCCTGCGCCGTTCGGACCGAGCAGGCCGACCACTTCGCCGCTCGACACGTCGAGCGAGACGTCGCTCACGACGGTGCGCGACTTGTAGCGCTTGCGCAGCTTCTGCGAGACGAGTTGGGCCACTGCGCTACTTCGCGGCGCCCGGCGGCTCGGGCGGGCGCGGCTTGGGCTGGATCACGGCCTTGACGCGACCGGAGGGCGCGGTGTCCTTGCTGTCCTTGCCGGTGCTGACCGAGAAATAGTCGGAGCGCTGGTCGAGAAGGATGTAGTTGCCCGTCACTTCGTCGCCGCCGCGCTTCACGTGGGCGTTGTCGTAGAGCTCGATCTTGCCGCTGCGGTCGTCCATTTCCATGCGCAGCGCCTCGCCCTCCATCCACGCGCCCACGGTCTCGGGCGGCTTCGCGTCCTGGCGCTGGCGGAAGCGGGCCGGCTTGCCGGTCGCAGTGGCGAACTGGTAGCCCTCGCTGTCCTGGCGCACCACCACGCGGTCGGCGACGAGGCGCATGGTGCCGCGCGTCACCACCACGCTGCCTTCGAAGACCGTCATGCGCCGTGCGTCGTCGGCGCTCATCCGGTTCGCCTCGATCTGCGTCGGCATGGTGAGGTCGGCCTTCTCCGCGGCCGCGCCCGCGGCGAAGGCCAGCGTGGCGAGCGCGAGCAGCGGCTGCGCGCGCTTCACCGGCGCTCCGCCTCGAAGCGCGCCTTTACGTCGCTATTCAGAACGAACTCGCGCGAATCGTTGTTGTATTCCATGCCGCGTCCGGAGAGCGAGCGGGTGCCCTCGACGATGGTCACCTCGCGGTCGGTGCGCACGATGGAGCGGTCGCGAATCAGGTGCAGGAAGCTGGTGTTCATGCGCGTGCCGGGATGCTCGGCGTCGGGCTCGCGCACCAGGTAGACGTTGTCGTAGAGAAAGATCTCGTCCCCCTCGCGCGCCAGCACGCCGCGGTCGGCACGCACCGTGAAGCGCGGCTGGGTGGGGCGCTCCTGCACCACGCGCGGCGACACCAGCTCGGTGGAGTCGTCGTCGGGGTAGTGCAGCATCTTCTCGGCGGTGATCGTGGTCTCGGCGAGGCCGAGGCGGTTGAAGCTGGTGCTGCTGAAGTTGTGCACCAGGTAGTCGGGGTCGTGGCGACGCTGCGAGGGATGCGACGGCTCGTCGCGCACCGCGCGGTCGAGCCAGAAGGTGAGCAACGCCAGCACCAGCATCAGGCCGAGCGGGAACAGGCGTGTGGTCGAGAATCTCACGCGAAGTACTCCTGCAGCTTACCCTCGAGCGTGCCCTGCGCCCGCATCAGGTACTCGCAGAGCTCGCGTACGGCACCGCCGCCTGCGGGTGAGGAGCAGACATAGTGCGCGCATTGGCGCACCGGCTCGGGAGCCTCGCGCGGCGTGCAGGCGAAGCCGCAGCGGCGCAGCACCGGCACGTCGACCAAGTCATCGCCCATGTAGCCCGCGGCGGCGGGCTCCAGGCGCAGGCGCTTGAGCATGCTTGCGAACTCCGCGCGCTTGTCGGCGATGCCCTGGCGCACCAGCGTCAGGCCCATCTCCCGGGCGCGCTTCGCGACCGCGGGCGACTTGCGCCCGGAAAGAATGGCGCAGCGCACGCCGGTCTCGGCCAGCATCTTGATGCCGTGGCCGTCGAAGGCGTGGAAGGACTTGTGCTCGCGGCCGTCGGAGGCGTACCAGAGGCGGCCGTCGGTCAGCACCCCGTCGACGTCGAAGATCATCAGCTTGATTCGCCGCGCCCGGTCGAGCGCATCGGGAGCGGAGAATTGCATGCGCTGCTAGATGACTTTGGCGCGAAACAGGTCGTGCATGTTGAGCGCACCGACCAGCGCGCCCTGCGCGTCGACGACGAGCAGCTGGTTGATCTTCGCCTGCTCCATGACGTGCACCGCTTCGGCGGCCAGCATTTCGCGGCGCACGGTCTTCGGGCTGGCGCTCATCACGTCGTCGATGCGTCGCTCGAGGTCGCTGCTCTTTTCCAGCGTGCGGCGCAGGTCGCCGTCGGTGAACACGCCCTTGAGGCGCCCCGCGGCGTCGACCACCGCGGTCATGCCGAGGCGGCCGCGCGTCATCTCCTTCAGCGCCTCGCGCAGGCTGCCGCCGCTTTTCACCTGCGGCACCTGCTCGCCGGCGCACATCACCTCGGCGACGTGCAGCAGCGCCTGGTTGGCGAGCGCCTGGTGCGGCAGCTTGCCGCGCGGGTGCGTGCGGGCGAAGTCGGCGGCGGTGAAGCCGTGCGCGTCGAGCAGCGCCACCGCCAGCGCGTCGCCGAGCGCGAGCGCCGCGGTCGTGCTCGCGGTCGGCGCGAGGTTGAGCGGGCAGGCTTCCTGCGCGACGGTGGCGTCGAGGTGCACGTCGGCTTCGCGCGCCAGCGGCGAGTCGGCGTTGCCGGTCATGGCGATCAGCCGCGCGCCGCGGCGCTTCACCTGCGGCACGATCTCGAGCAGCTCGCTGCTCGATCCGGAATAGGAGATGGCGATCAGCACGTCGCCGCTCTCGATCATGCCGAGATCGCCATGGCTCGCCTCGGCAGGGTGGACGAAATACGCCGGCGTGCCGGTGCTGGACAGCGTCGAGGCGATCTTGCGCGCGATGTGGCCGGATTTGCCCATGCCGCTCACCACCACGCGGCCTTTGCGGTTGCGCACCAGCTCGACCGCGGCGAGGAAGCGCTCGTCGAGGCGCTCGGCGAGCGCACGCACCGCGTCGGCTTCGATGCGCAGCACGTTGCGCGCGAGATCAAGCGTATTGCTCTTCGCCGGGCGGGTTTTCGCAGGACGCGGCGCGACCTTTATCATTCGCTCGGAGTATAGCCCAATGGATAGCGCGGTCTCCCTGCAATCAGTGCTGGTGCTGCTCGCGAGCGCGGTGCTCGCGATCGCGGTCTGCCGCAGCCTGCACCTGCCGCCGATCGTCGGCTATCTCGCCGCCGGGGTTGCGCTCGGGCCGCACGCCGCCGGGCTGCTGTCCAACCGCGACGAGCTGCGCCATCTCGCCGAGTTCGGCGTCGTGTTCCTCATGTTCTCGATCGGCCTCGAGTTCAGCCTGTCGCGCCTGGTGGCGATGCGGCGCATCGTCTTCGGCTTCGGCGCGACGCAGGTGGCGCTGACGCTCGCGCTCGCGATCGGCGGCTCGCTCGCCGCCGGCTATGCGTGGCAGACCGGCGTCGCGCTCGGCGCGATCGCGGCGATGTCGTCGACCGCCATCGTCTCCAAGCTGCTCGCCGAGCGCGGCGAGCTCGACAGCGCGCACGGCCGCGAGGTGATCGGCGTGCTGCTCTTCCAGGACCTCGCGGTGGTGCCGTTCCTCGTGCTCCTGCCGGCGCTCGACAAGCCCGGCGACACGCTCGGCGTCGCGGTGGCGGTTGCGCTCGGCAAGGCGGCGCTCGCGCTCGCGATCGTTGTGCTCGCCGGCCCGCGCATCATGCGCGCCTGGCTGGGAACCGTGGCGCGGCGCCGTTCGCACGAACTGTTCGTGCTCAACGTGCTCTTCGTCATCCTGCTGCTCGCCTTCCTCACCGGCCTCGCCGGGCTGTCGATGGTGCTGGGCGCCTTCCTCGCCGGGATGCTGATCTCGGAGACTGAGTACCGCTTCCAGGTCGAGGAGGACATCAAGCCGTTCCGCGACGTGCTGCTGGGACTGTTCTTCATCACCATCGGCGCGCTCCTCGACTGGCGTCTCATCGCCAGCGCGCCGGGGCTGGTGATCATCTTTCTCGCGCTGCTGGTCGGCGCGAAATTCGCGCTGATCGCCACGCTGTCGCGCCTGTTCGGCGCCGCGCCGGGGACCGCGCTGCGCGTGGCGCTGGCGCTGGCGCAGGCCGGCGAGTTCGGCTTCGTGCTGCTGGCGCTCGCGGGCGGCATCGTGCCCTCGGCCATCCTGCAGCCGCTGGCCGCGGCGATGGTGATCTCGATGATCGCCACGCCGTTCCTCGTCGCCGCGAGCAACCGAATCGTCATGCGCCTGTCGCGCTCGGAATGGATGGAGCGCTCCCTCGAGCTGCATCGCATCGCCAGCCAGTCGATCGAGACCGAGCGCCACGTCATCATCCTCGGCTACGGGCGCAACGGACAACGGCTCGCGCGGCTGCTGCAAGCCGAGAAGGTGCCTTACGTCGCGCTCGACCTTGATCCGGACCGCGTGCACGAAGCCGCGGCGGCTGGCGACCGGGTGGTGTTCGCCGACAGCTCGCGCCGCGAGGCGCTGGTCGCCGCCGGCATCGCGCGCGCCGCCGCGGTGGTCGTGACCTACGCCGACGCCGCCACTGCGGTGCGCGTGCTTTCGCACATCCACTCGCTCAACCCCTCCGTGCCGGTGATCGTGCGGGCACGCGACGAGTCCGACATCGAGCGCCTGACCGCCGCGGGCGCGACCGAGGTGGTGCCCGAGGCTTTCGAGTCGGGCG
Organism: Betaproteobacteria bacterium SCGC AG-212-J23; assembly: GCA_001644455.1. Lineage (GTDB taxonomy): Bacteria > Pseudomonadota > Gammaproteobacteria > Burkholderiales > SG8-39 > SCGC-AG-212-J23. The sequence continues at coordinate 26,762 of LSTF01000102.1, read as the reverse complement.
TGATGCTCGCCTCGCACACGCTGGTCGTGGTCGGCGTGCCGCTCAGTCGCGTGATGCGGCGCGTCTCCCAAGTGCGCGACGAGCGCTATCGCCTGCTACGCGGCCTGTTCTACGCGCGCGACGAACTGGACGCCGACGGCGGTGCGCGGTTGCACGCCGTGACGCTCGCGGCCGGCGCGCATGCAGTCGGCAAGCGCCTCGCCGAGCTCAAGCTGGAGTCGCTTGGTGTCGAGATCCGCGGCGTGCGCCGCAGCGGAGCGCCAGCCGGCCTCGGCGCTGCGCCCCCGGGGCCGCTACAGCCTGGCGATGTCGTGGTGATGCTCGGCAGCGCGGAAGCGGTCGAGGCGGCCGAGAACTGCCTGCTGCGCGGCTAAGGCATCGGCCCGAGCGGACTAGAAGCTAAGACTTGCCCTCGATCTCATCGTCCCGGCGTTTGACGTGCGCCGTGATCTGCGCAGTCACGGCGGCGACGGCTTTGGTAGCTGCAATGAGGTAAAGGGCCTTGGCGTCCGCGTCGAGCAACGAGAACTCGCTGTCCGGCAGGAATCTGAAGGGGCCTTCTTGCATGGAACACGGTACTCCACGTTACGCAGCACGGATATAGCCCGGACAACTACAGGACGGTCATGCCGTGTGATGGCCCGTGGTACGTGAAGTCGAATATCGCGAAAAAAAAGCCGGCTCGCGCCGGCTTTCGTGTGACTGAGTCGTTGCCTTACATCTGGCGGCAGACGACGTAGGTGCTGACGCCGTCTTCCGTGTACGCATCCGCCGTGCCGGCGATGTCCGTGGGGTTGGGTCCGGTGGTCTGCTTCATGGCGCGCACGTTGCCCTTCTGGCCGTTGCCGTCGTCCATCTGGGAGTCGACCGAGATGGCGATCTTGTCGGGCAGGTTCGCGGAGCACATGATCAGCGCCGAGAACTTGGTCGGCGTGCCGCCGCCGTCGCTCAGGATGCCGGCCGGCGTGGTGCCCGAGCCGTCGCCGGTCTGCACACCCATCTTGCCGGAGACGGCGTTGAACGGGTTCTCCACGCCCCGCCCGGCGATGAAGCCCGCCTTGCCGAGGTGGTCCCAGAAATTGATCGATTCCTTGGCGGCCTCGGTCCACTTGCCGACGATGATGCCGTCGCCGTCGCCCTTGGTGGCGCCGGTCCAGCGGTCGGCTGCCTTGTCGTCGCCCGGGAGCGCCTTGTAGCGGTCCTGGTAGCCGTACATCGCTGCCGAGACGCCCGTCAGGTCGGCGATGACGTTCTTGATCTTCGCTTGGGTAATCATCTCCTGGCCCTTCAGAATGCCGCCGAGCAACAGGCCGATGATCACGAGCACGATGGCGATTTCCACCAGCGTGAATCCCTTGTTGGACTTCCTCATATGCTTTCCCCCTTGAAAGGTGGCCCTTGGTTCGCAAGGTCCATGCCTAGTATAAATCATTTCTAAACAAAAGCTTGCGCTGCCACTTGCGAGCAAAGTCGTCGAAGTGCAGACAAAGGTGTCGAAACCATGACACTACTTCCCCTGCTGGCCGACCCTCGCTGCAAGCTCCTCGAGGCGCTGTTTGAGGAAGGCCGCCTCGGCCGGATCGGTGATCCGGCCGCTGAGGAGAAGCCCCCCCAGCATGATTCGGGCAGCCTCCAACTCGTTCATGTCCTCTAGGATGAAGATCTCCATCTGCTTTGCCCAAAGCGGCACGTTGGTCGCCGTCGTATAGCGGTCGATCGCCTGGGCGTAGCGGCGCGCGAGCGGCAAGTCATTCAGGCGGTGCTTGGCGACCAGCGCGGCGTGCGCGAGCCATGGCCAGCGCGTATTGGGATCGAGCAGGTACTCGCGGTAGATGAACTCCAGCATGCGCCGGCTGCGCTCGGGGTCGGGGACCTCGGCGTAGATCCGCGCCGCGGAGAACAGCGGGTAGCTGCTGCGCGGGTCGAGCTCGAGGATGGTCTGCAGCCAGCCCTCGACGCGCGCGTAATCGAGGTTGCGGTAAGGCGTCGCCGCGCTGGCGCTGAAGTCGAACGCCTGCAGATACAGCATCGCGAGCCTTGCCGCCGCTTCAGGCTCCCCGAAGCTCGCGAGGCGCAGGGCGGCGGCCGAAGGCGGCGGCGGCAACTCGCTGGCTGCGGGCGCATCACCGTGCCGTGCGGCGCGCCACGCGATCTGCAGTGCGAGCGCCGCCGCGAGCAGCACGAAGAGCCACGCGGGGACGACGCCGAGCGGCCGGGTGTCGGTGGCGCTCATTCGCTGCGTCGATAGAAATCGAACAGGCCGGCGGCGACGAGGAGCAGCGTGTACAGGACGAGCGCGCCGAGCGCGGCCAGGTAGTGCGCGGCGCCGGGGGCGCCGTAGAGCAGCCACTCGGTGCGCGTGACGGCGTCGAGGGGCGGCAGCAGCAGCGCCACCCCGTCGACCGCGAGGCGCGCGACCTGGTTCGGCAGCGAGGGCTCGGTGAGCGGTCCGGCGGCGATGGCGCGGATCGCGTCCACCGAGCGCGCCAGCAGATAGAGGCCGCCGGTGGCGGCGATCGCGGCGACGACCTGGCTGAGCGTCATGGCGAAAAACAGCGCGGCCGCCGCGACCAGCGCCGTCTCGCAGGCGAGGGAGAAGCCCCATGCCGCGACGGCCGGCGCGGGCGCCCAAGCGAGCAGCGGCAGCGAGAAAGCGACCGCCAGCGCGACGCCGACCGCGGCGAAGCCGGCGAGGCGGCCGAGATAATGCGTGGCGCGCGACAGCGGCAGCGAGAGCATGAATTCCAGGCCGCGGTCGTTGATCTCGCGCAGCGTGCTCGCCGTCACGTGCGCGGCGACGAGGAACGCGGCGAAGGCGCGCAGCACGGCCGCGAGCAACGAGGCCTGCAGCGCGCGGCTCTCGGTGACCGCGACCTGCGAGAGGAACGCGGCGAACGCGATCCCGACTGCGATACCGCCCAGCGCGAGCAGCGGCAATCCGCCGCGACGCGCCTCGAGCAGGACCAGACGGGCGAGAATGGCCGCAGACATGGTTCGTTTGTAGACTAGCCGCGGGACAACGACCATGCAACCCGAGACGATCGCCGAAGGGCCGTTCCTGCGCATCGCCAACGCCACCTGGGGGCTGAGCCAGCGCTACTGGCGGCTCGTGGTGGTGGCGATGCTGGCGCTGCTGCACGTCGCGGTGTTCCGCGGCGTCGCCGACCCGTGGGCGCGCGCGCTGCTGCTCGCCCATCTCGGCCTGCTCCTGCTGTGGCAGCCGTTCCTGCGCGCCGAGCAGCGCGTCTCGCCGGTCCAGGGGCTGATCCTGTCGCTGTTCGCCGTCGCGATCATGGTGTGGCTCGACTGGTGGCTGCTGGCGTTCTGGGTGGTCGTGATCGCCGGCCTGGTGGGCGGCAAGGTGTATCAGCACCACGCGCGCTGGCAGCGGCTGTGCTACCAGGTGGTGCTCGTCTACCTGCTGGCGCTGCTCGCGATCGCCATCCTCCCCGAGATCGCGCCGCGGCGCGAGATCGCCGCCGAGATTCGCAACGGCGCGGAGTACGTGCTGCCGCTCACCTTCGCGCTGATCGCACTCCTGCCCGCCGAGCCCGAGCCGGGCGACGCGCCGCACATGATCGATTTCTTCTACAGCGTGTTCCTGATGCTGCTCCTCGTGGTGGTGATCCTGGGGAGCTTCACGCTGATGACGCTGACCCGCTCCACGTATCTCGGCGCGCTGACCACCACCGTGTTCCTTACCGCCGGCGCGGTGCTGCTCATCGGCCTCGCCTGGAACCCGCGCGGCGCGGGCGGCGGCCTGAGCGTGTTCTTCTCGCGCTACCTGTTCTCGATCGGCCTGCCCGCAGAGAAGTGGCTGCACGAGCTCACCGAGTTGCTGCAGACCGAGTCGAAGCCCGAGCGCTTCCTCGCCGAGGCGTTGGCGGCGCTGCAGCGCCTGCCGGCCGTGGCGGGCATGACATGGCGCACCGGCGATGCCAGCGGCGAGCGCGGCGAGCGCACGCCGCACGCCGTCGAGTTCGCCGACGGCGACTTCGCGCTGACGATCTATTCCCGCTTCCGCATGAACCCGGCGCTGCAGTGGCACCTGCACCTGCTCGCGCAGCTGCTCGGCGTCTTCTACGTCGCCACGGTTCGCGAGACGCAGCAGCGCCAGTCGAACTACCTGCAGGCGGTGCACGAAACCGGCGCCAGGACCACGCACGACATCAAGAACCTGCTGCAGTCGCTGAACGTGCTGTGCTCGGTCGCGGCGCGCGATGGCTACGGCGATTCGGCGCAGATGCAGGCGCTGCTGCGCCGGCAGCTGCCGATGGTGGCGCAGCGGCTGGCGGAGACGCTCGAGCGGCTGCAGAATCCCGGGCCGACATCGGACGTGCTCGTGCCCGCCCGCGACTGGTGGGAAGCGCTGGCGCGCCAGCATCGTGGCCAGGGAATCGATTTCGTCGCGCCCGCAGTCCCCACTGAGGCGCGCCTGCCGAGCGCGCTGTTCGACAGCGTCGCCGACAATCTCATCGGCAACGCCCTCGCGAAGCGCGCCAGCGAGCCCGGCCTGCGGGTCAGCGCCGTGCTGGAGAGCGGCGGCGAAGGCGTTCTCCTGCGGGTTTGCGACAGCGGCAGCGCGGTGCCGGCCGAGATCGAGGCGAACCTGCTGCGCGCGCCGGTGAGCTCGCGCGGCGGGCTCGGCATCGGCCTCTATCAGGCGGCGCGCCAGGCGAACGCGAGCGGCTACCGGCTCGTGCTGGAGACAAACCGCGACGGCGAGGTGTGCTTCGCGCTGCGGGGGCCGGCAGCCTAGGGCAGCACGCCGGCGGAGGCGAGCCGGCCGTAGAACAGGCCGACCGGGATCCACACCATCATGTCGTCGTACTCGCCGCCCGCCGCCGTGGACGGCGCGGGCACATGGCTGATGTAGACGGTGTTGCCGTCGAGGTTGGCGGCTTCATCGGCTTTGCCGGCCGCTGTTGCCGCCGCAGCGGTCTGCGCGCTTGCGTAGTTCTTGCCGGTGGAAAAGATCACTGCGACGACGGTGCCGATACTGGTGACCGCGTTGTCGCCCGCGCCGTTGCAATTGCCCGCGACCGGCGCCGGCGCAGCGACGTTGGACTTGCAGACCAGCAGATCGTTATTGCCCGGCTGGCAGGACATGCCGTTCTGCTTGAGATTCGTCTTGTGGGTGAAGTGCGGCGTGGTCGAGGTTCCGGCACAGCTGGCGATCGAGGTGGCCACCGCATAACGAATGCGGTTGTTCCACGCGTCGAGTGCATAGCCCGACATGTCCGTCGGCTGGAAGCCAAGCGTCACGGCCGGCAGGAAACCGTCATTCGGGTTCGTGCAGGCGACGGCGCCGCCGGCCGGCGCTTCGACGCCGTTCGACGCGGCCGAGGCGGGACAGGGCAGTCGCCCGTTCGCGACGGCATAGCCCAGCACCGCCTCGCGTGCCTGCTCGAGCGTGCGCTGCGTCTGCTCTCGCGCGCGTTGCTCGGTCTGCGCGGACAGCGTGTACATGAGGCTGCCGAGCAGCAGACCGATGAGAGCCAGCACCACGGCGAGCTCGACGAGGGTGAAGGCTTGCTGCCGGGAAACCTTCAGTTGCAAGGGGTGACGCCGTCGGTGAACGGGCAGGTCGCGATGCGATCGTTGCCCGATGCGCCGTACACCGTGTAGGCAAAGGCGCGCGGCGAGGTGGTCGTGACCGCGTTGGCGCCTTCGACGTATTGGCTGAGCGCGGCCGTCGAGCTTCGCGTCTGGCCCGTCGTCGCCAGCCCCATGACGGCGAGGACGAAGCGCTTGTCGTTGGTGGCGCCGTTGGCGGTGGGGAAGCCGTTGACGACGAGATGGCTGCCGACGGTCTGCGCCGCGGATGCGCTGGGAGCGAGCGCGTAGTACGTGTAGCGATACCACTCGTTCTGCACGAACCAGAAGTGCGGATCGCCGGCTATGGGGTTGAGAAGATCGAATGGCCCGGCGTGGCCGTTCTTTGCGGCGTTGGTCAGTCGCGTACCGGCGAGGCTCGCCATGCCGAGCTGCGGATACTGAAGCGTCACGGTCGCGTTCGTCACGAGCAGTCCGCTGAGCGTGCTGCAGAGCAGTCCCCCGAGCAGGCTGTCCTTGCAAATGTTCGGCGCGGTCACCGTGGCGGTAAACGCGAGGTCGGCGTCTCCGCTCGCTTGAGGGACGAGGCTGAATCCGCCGATCGTCGCCGCTCCGGCCGTGACCGTGATATCGCTCTGGGCGATTGGCGCGCGGAAGCTGGCCGCCGCATGCGGTGCGCTGGCCTGCCCGGACGCCGTCACGCTGCCGGACCCGGTCAGGCCGAGAATGAACTGACCGAGGGCGGTGAAGCGGTAGTAACGGAAGGAGCAGATGACGGGATCGCTGGCGGTGGCCGCGCTGCAGCCGAGCGAGTCGATACCGTCGCCGCTGAGGGTCGTGCCGCTCCACTGGGACGAGCAAGGTGCGGCGTTCGGGGCGATGGGCAGCAGCCCTTCATTGACGCCGCCGCTACCGCAATGCGAATTCAGCGCGAGTCCAGCCTCGGGGGGCGAGAAGGTGACCGCGTAGGGCATGAACTTGCTGCCTGTGATCCAGGTGTCGGCGAACTCGCTGAGGAGCGGGGCGACCGTGCGCTGCAGGCGCTCGGCCACCGGGCCCTGGATCGCGTTCAGCACGTCCTTCGACGTGATGACGACGGCCTGGTCGTTGATCACGAGGTTGCTTTCGTTACCCGTGATGTCCACGCCGAAGGCCGCGTCGATCGGCGCGGAACCGTTCTGGCACTCGAGATAGTCGCGATAGTCGGGATCGCCACCCGCGGCCACATGGGTACGGTCGGCCCGCGTCTGGTTTCGCGCCACGCAGCCAGCGCCGATTTGGGCGGCCGTCGGGGTGCTGGAGATCGGCCTGCCGGGCGCGAAGATGACGGCGACGACGTCGGCCGTGCCGTCGAAGGTGAGTTGGCCGGTGGTGCCGATGTTGATCAGCGGCGAGCCGCCCGCCGTCAGCACCCAGTTCGGCGAAACTGCGTACCAGAGGGGTTCCGCCGACGCATCGACCAGCCTGTCGATGCCGAGCGTGCGCCACGGAAGCCGGCCGACCGACTTGTTACTGGGATAGGTAGGCGCGCAGTTGCCCGCGGTGATGCCTTCGCCGGCCGTTCCGGCGGTGCCGGTGGACTCGGGACAGGGCAGGCGCCCGGGAATGTCGTTGCCGGAAAGGTCGAGGACTTCCTTGGCGATGTAGCCAAGGACCGCCGCTTTCGCTTGCGCCAGCACTTCCGCATTTCGGTTGCGGACGAGGGTGGACTCGTTGCGAGCGCCCGCGTTCAGCGCGGCGAGCATGAACGCCAGGATGCCCATGCCGAGGATCACCGTCATGACCAGCAGCGTCACGCCGGTCTGGCTGCGCTTGCCGGCCGGGAACTTCATCGCGCGGGGTTGATGCGGATCTCGCCGCCGCCCAGGCCGTTGCGCACCTCGCCGGTGCCGCGGTCGAGCACCTCGCCGGGCTTGAGGCCGACGCGCGCGCCGCTCTCGCCCACGGTCACCGAGACGCGACCGTCGTCGCGGCGCGTGGCGCCGATGCGCGGCGCCTCCGGCGAAGTCTCGAGCAGGGTCTCGCCGTTGACCCAAACCGTCGACGGGCCTTCCGAGCGCTTCACGTAGCCGTCGAGGCGGGTGGTCGGTGAAACCACGGCCTGCGCTGACGGCTTGTCCGGCACGCGCGCCTTGCGTCGCGCGTCGAGCGCGGCGCGCTGGTCCGGCGTGAAGAACAGGCGGCCGAGCTCCTGCGCGTGCGCGGCCGGCGCGAGCAGCAGGCAGGCAAGGATCGCAAGCAGGGTTTTCATTGTTTGGCCGCCCGGTCGACGACCGTGATGAGATCGATGTCGCATTGCGCCGAGAGGCGCGGCGTCATGGCGATGCCGCCGACCGCCTGGCCGGTGCGCGTCAGCACGCACTTCTTCACCGAATAGTAGGCATTGCCCGAGGCGCGCAGGTCGGCGAGGAAGTTCAGCAGGTCCTGCTCGTGCAGCAGCTGCAGGTCGACGCGCATGGCGCTGGCGTAGAAATCGACGTTGGCGGGCTTGCCGGGGACGGAGGCGACCAGCTTCTGGCGCTCGACGCGATAACGCACGTCGAGCAGCTCGCGCTGCACGCGGATGCGGTTGATCGCGTCCGCCCATTCCAGGCGGCGCTCCTCGCCGAGGATATTGAGCGCCTTGAGCTGCTTGTAGACGTCCATCTTCTGGTTGACCTCGCGCTCCTCCTCGGCGATGCGCGCCAGCCGCTCGGCATTCTGCCGCCGCTCGGCCTGCGCCTGGGAAAGGCGCACCTGCGCGGTACGCATTCCTTCGCCGGCGCTGAAGACGACGCCCGCGCCGACGGCGAGCATGGCCAGGCCGATGAGCAGCGGCAGCGTCAGGCGCTTCAGCTCCTCCCGGGTGAAGGTCATGGCAGCGGCCTCGCAAGCACGATGGTGAAGCGCGGCGCGTCGTTCGGATCGGTCGCCGCGCCGATATCGCCCGTCAGGGTGCCTTCGGAAGTGACGTCGAAGGGCAGCTTGCGCTCGACCAACCGGTAGCCGGACGTGGCGAGCGCGGCGGCAAAGCTTTCCACCTGTGCGGTGATGCCGCGGTAGTCGGTGCGCTGGGTCGCGTTGACGCGCCCGGAAACTTCGACGACCACGGCGAGGTCGCTGACGGCCTCGGGCTTCTGCGCGGCCGGCGACGAAGGCGCCGGCTTGGCGGTGAGGCGCTCGCCCGCCCGCCCGGCGCTCCAATTGATGCTGTCGATTTCCACCTGCGGAAAGCGGCCCAGCACCTGCGAAAGGTGCACCAGCGCCGGCTCCGGGGACGCGCTGCGATCGGCGATGCGGCGGAACTCGACCACCGCGACTTTCAGGTTCTCGCTCGAGGTCTGCGTCACCGGGAAAGCCGCGGTGATGCGCTCGTACTGCTCCGCCGCGGTGCGCGCCTCGCGCTGCTGCGCGGTGGCGCGATCGCGCATGTCCATCATCTCGAGCCCCTTCACCCCGCTGTAGAGCACGCACGCGGCAAGGCCGACCGCGCCGGCGGCGACCACGCCGCGCTGCAGCTGCCAGACGGTGTAGCGGCGGCGATCCTGGCGGCTGGCGAACTGCTCGCGAGGCGCGCGAACGGCGGCGAGGTGCAGGTACAGCGCTTCGGCGCGCGTCACTTCCGGCACCTTGCGCAGCTTGATCGCCTGCAAGGCGTGCGCGTAGTCGACGGTGTGGAAGACGAGCCGCGCGTCCGAGGCGAGCGCCTGCTCGAACACCTCGCGCTGCCCCGGCGGCGCGACCACGAATACCTGCACCGGTGCGCCCTCGCGCGGCAGGGCGCGCAGGGTGACGAGGTATTGCGCCAGGCGGTGCGTCTCCGAGCGCACGAACATGGCGAGCGCCTGCGGCACCATGTCGATGGTGCGCTCCAGGCGCGCGAAGCGAAGCTTGCCGTTGTCGATGTAGCACTGCCGCAGGCCGGCGCGCGTCGCGGTGACGATCAGCGCCCGCCCGCCCTTCACGCCGAGGCGCGCGGCGAGCACCGGCGCGAGCAGCGGCGCCGAATACACGCCGGCGAGGCGCGCCCCGGCCTCCTCGAGCGCGTCGAGCCAGGGCGCGAGCTGCTGCGTGTTGGTGAACGAGGCGAGCAGCAGCCGCTCGTTGCGGCGCTCGGCGCTCGGCGCTTCGCCGAGCGACAGCGCGGTCGCGAGGCGGGTGTCGCGGTAGCGCTGCGCCAGGCGCCGCTGCACGATCGCCTCGCGGTCGGCGCCGCGCAGGAAAGGGATCTGTTCCTCGTGGAAGTCCTCGCCCGCGAGGTCCGCCACCACCGAGAACAGGCCCCCGGGGCGCGACAGCAGGTGCTCGCGGAAGGTGGTGATGCCGAGGTCGTCGCCGGAGAACTTGCCTTCCAGCTCGAGCGCGCCGCCGCCGGCGCGATACAGGTAGTGATCCTCGGCAGTGACGTAGAGAACGCGGCGGGCGGCCATGCTCAGAATTTCATCTTCGAGATGGAGTCGTAGACCGGGCCGAGCACCGACAGCATCACCCAGCCGAGCAGGCAGCCGAGGACGATGGTCATCGCCGGCTCGATCAGCGCCTGGACCTTGCCGATCGACTCGCGCACCTCGCGGTTGTAGAAGTACGCGACGTTGAGCAGCGAGGTGTCGAGCGCGCCGGTGTTCTCGCCGATGCGCAGCATGCGGATCACCAGCGGCGGGAAGATGTTCAGGTCCTGGAAGGCGACGGTGAGGTTCTTGCCCTCGGCGATCTGCTGCCCGGCGGTCTTCAGCGCCTGCTCGATCGGCTTGTTGCCGACGATCTCCTCGCAGCTGCGCATCGCGTCCAGCACGGTGATGCCCGACGCATACATCATGGCGAAGCTCGAGGCGAAGCGCGACAGGATGATCTTGCGCAGGATCGGCCCGAGCAGCGGCACTCTCAGCTTGTAGTAGTCGAGCACGAAGGCGAGCGCCGGATTGCGGTACAGCGCGAACTTGAGCGCGCCCCAGGCGACGAACGGCGCGGCGAGGACCGCCCACCAGTAGTCGACGAAGAAGTTGGAGACGAAGATGAGGATGCGCGTCTGCAGCGGAATGTCCTGCCCCATGTTGCGGATGAAGCCGGTCATCTGCGGCACGAGGTAGATCATGAGGAAGAACGTGACGATCAGCACGATCGAGCCGACGAACGCCGGGTAGACCATCAGTTTCTTGGTCTGCGCCGCGAGCTCGTCCTCCCACTTCAGCGTCTCGGTCAGGCTCTTCAGCACTTCCGACAGCTTGCCGGTCTGCTCGCCGGAGCGCACCAGGCTGACGAACACCTTGCTGAACACCTCGGGGAACTCGGCGAGCGCGGCGGAGAGGTTCTTGCCGCCCTCGATCGACTCCACCAGCCCGGCGACGACTTCGCGGAAGCGCGGGTTCTCGACGCTCTCGCGCAGGTCGGCGAGGCCCTCGATCACCGGCACGCCGGCGGTGGCGAGCTGCTCGAGGTGGAAGCAGAAGTTGATCAGGTCTTGCCGCGTGATGCGTCCGCCGAGGAAGCGGTTGCCCTGGCTGGAGGGCGCGCCGGCGACGAGGTCGAGCTCCATGCGCAGCAGGCGCTGCTCGAGGTCGAACAGGTTCACCGCCTCGACGCGTCCGGTTACCGACTTGCCGCGGGTATCGATTGCCTTGTACGAGAAGAGCGGCATGGCGTCATCACGCCATTCGGTCGGTGAGGTCGACCACGCGCATCAGCTCTTCCAGGCTGGTGGCCCCGGAGCGCACCAGGCGCACGCCGTCGTCGGCGAGCGTCTTGAAGCCGTTGGCGCGCGCCGCGGTGAGGATCTCGCGCGCGGTGGCGCGGCGTGCGATCAGCTCGTCGATGCCGGAGTCGATCTTCAGCAGCTCGAGGATCGACTGGCGGCCCTTGAAGCCCTGGTAGTCGCACTGCTCGCAGCCCACGGCGCGGAACAGCGCCAGCGCCTCGCTGGGCGTGGCGCCGAGCAGGCGCCGCTCGCGCACGTCCGGGTCGTACGACTGGCGGCAGGTGCGGCACAGCTTGCGCACCAGGCGCTGCGCGAGGATGCCGATGATGTTGCCCGCCAGGATGTCGGGGACGATGCCGATGTCGAGCAGGCGCGGAAACGCGCCGGCGGCGGAGTTGGTGTGCAGCGTCGAGTACACCTGGTGGCCGGTCATGGCGGCGCGGAACGCCATCTCCGCGGTCTCCCGGTCGCGGATCTCGCCCACCAGGATCACGTCCGGGTCCTGGCGCATCATGGCGCGGATGCCGTTGGCGAAATCGAGCTTCGCCGCCTCGGCGACCGAGGTCTGGCGGATGAGGGTCATCGGGTATTCGACCGGGTCTTCCAGCGTCATGACGTTGACGCCGTCGGAATTGATGTGGTTCAGGATCGAGTACAGCGTCGTCGTCTTGCCGCTGCCGGTCGGCCCGGTGACGAGGATGATGCCCTCGGGCCGCGCGATCATGCGCTTCAGCTGCTCGAGCTGCGCCTCTTCCAGGTTCAGCTTGTCGAGCGGCACGATGCCCTTTTGCCGGTCGAGAATGCGCAGCACCAGGTTCTCGCCGTGCGTGGTCGGCAGGCTGGCGACGCGGAAGTCGATGACCCGCCCGGAGAGCGTCGCCGAGATGCGGCCGTCCTGCGGCGCGCGCGTCTCGGCGATGTTCATCTTCGCCATCACTTTCAGGCGCACCGCCATCGCCGGCCAGTAGGTCTTGTGCAGCGAGCGGATCTGGCGCAGCACGCCGTCGATGCGGTAGCGGATGCGCAGGAAGTTCTGCTCCGGCTCGAAGTGGATGTCGGACGCGCCGCGCTCGACCGCGTCGGCGAGCAGCGCCGAGATGAGCCGCACCACCGGCTGCGAGTACTCGTCGCCCTCGGCGACCGTGGCGTAGTCGACCTCGCCGGTCTCGATCTCCTTCAGGATGCCGTCGATCGAGAACTCGTGGCCGTAGTAGTGCTCGATCGCGCGCTCGATGTCCGAATCGCCGGCGATGCGCAGCTCGATCTCGTAGCCGCCTTTCAGGTGCGCGCGCACCTGGTCGACGGCGACGATGTTGTTGGTGTCGGCCAGCGCGATGATGAACTTCTTTTGCTGCCGGTCGAGCGCCACCGGGAAGATGCGGTAGCGGCGCGCCATGTCCTTCGGCACCATCTTCAGCGCCGCCGGGTCGACGATGATTCGCGACAGGTCCACCGCCTGCAGCCCGAGCTTCTCGGAGAGGGCGTCGCGCAGCGTCGCTTCCGAGACGAAGCCGAGCTGCACCAGCAGCCGCCCGACCGGCACGTGCTGCTTGGTCTGCTCGAGGAGCGCGATGCGCAGCTGGTCCTCGGTGAGGATCCCCTGGTCGATCAGGATCTGGCCGAGATGCCGCTTTGCTTGGGGATTAGTGGGGGAATTCATCGGCTCAACTGTCCGACGCGGGCTTCGGCGCCGGTGACGTCAAAGCTCGCGCCACGCACCTTGGCGAGCGCGATCGCATGTTTATAGTACTCGAGCGCCTGCTTCGGCTGGCGCAGGTGGTCGAGGCTGACCGCGAGGTTGTAGGCGAAGTCGGGGTTGCTCGGCTCGGCGGCGAACGCCTTGAAGTACTGCGCCTGCGCTTCGGGCCAGCGGCCCTGTTGCGCGAGCTGGTTGCCGAGCGCGAAGTTGAGCGCGTGCGCCTTGGGGTCGACGGCAAGCATCGACTTCAGGCGGCTTTCGGCGGCGAGCGGATCGACGCGTCCGCTGCGCACCGCCATGAGCGCCGCCTGCGCTTCGGCATCGCGCGGATCGATCTGCAGCAGCCTCAGGTAGGAGGCCTCCGCGGCGTCGAGGCGACCGGAGCGCACGTCGATCGCCGCGACGCCGAGCAGCGCATCGCGGTTGGTCGGATCGTCGTTCAGCGCCTGCTGATACTCGACGCGCGCCGCCTCGAGATTGCCCGCGAGATAGGCGGCGTAGCCCGCATCGACCTTCGGGTGCACGCTCGGCACGGCGCGTGCCGTGCTCATCTCCACGGTGCTGTTCGGTGATGCGGACGACAGGCGCGGCGCGAGCTGGCCGATTGCCGCCGCGGGCTTTTTCACGGGTGTCACCGGGGCGGCAGCAACCGGCGCCTGCGGCGGAGGCGGCGCGGCCGGCGTGGCGGGAGCGGCTTGCGGTGCGACCGGCGGTGCGACCGGCGCTGGCGCCGTCGAAGGAAGCCCGGGAATCGCCGACGGATTCGCGGCCGGCGCCGCGGCCTGCGGCGTCGCCGCGCTCCCCGCGGCGGTCGCAACCTGGACTGCCGGGCGTGGCGGGTTGGAATTGACGAGCGGCTGCGGCGGGCGCAGCTGGATGTAGAAGTAGATCACGGTGCCGATCGCGAACGCGCCGAGCACGCCGAGCGTGAGATAGAACGGCATCTTCGGGTTGGGCTCGCGGAACTTCGCCTCGAATACCTTGCGCGCTGACGCGCGGCTTGCCGCTTCGCGCGCCTCGTCGCGTGCCGCGGCCGACGGCGGGCTCATGCTCGGCGCCGGCGTGCGCGGCCGCTCCGGCGGCGGCGCCTCGACGGCAGGCTTGTCCAGCAGGTCGTCGCTGAGGATCTCGAGCTTCTGCGAGATCTCCGGCAGCTTGTCTCGCGTCAGCACCGGCGCAGCCGCGGCCTGCGGCGCGGCGGGCACCTCGGTTGCGGGCTCCGACGGCGCCTCGCCCTCGCTGCGCAGCTCTTCAGGCTCGCCGGCGGGATGCTCGTCGCGGGCGCGTCGCTGCGCCTCCTCCTTGGCCTTTTCGGCCTTCTTGAGGGCTTCGAGTAGCAGACTCATGCTAGAGCAGCGGCTCGCCCTTTGGGCCGAGCGGCGGCGCGACGCGGGTCGGGTTCGGCTTCTGGAAGTAGTTCTCGGCAGGGACTTGGTCGCGGAAGCGGCGGAAGTCGCCGTCGATGCTCGGTTCCTGGATCACGGTGGCGCGCAGAAAGATGACGAGTTCAGTCTTGCGGCTGAGCTGCGCGCGGTTGCTGAACAGGTCGCCGATCAGCGGCAGGCTGCGGATGCCGGGGATGCCCGAGTCGGTGTTCTCGGCGATATCCTGCATCAATCCCGCGAGCACGCCGAGCTGGCCGCTCTGCAGCCGCAGGATCGAATCGAACTCGCGCGTCTCGAACACCGGGATCTCGTTCGGGATCGCCGTCGGGTTGGTCGGCGAGACCTGCAGCGCCGGATTCGGATCCTTGACCGAGTCGACGCGCCGGCGGATGGTCGGCCGCACGTTGAGCACGATCGCATCGCTGTCGTTGATCTGCGGCAGCACCGCCATCATGAAGCCTTCCGCGGCGACGTTCGGCGTGGTGGTGAAGGAAGCCTGGACGACGTTGGTGCCGGCGCCGCCGCCGGCGAAGGTGATCGGCTGCGTCGAGGGCGTGACGGTGAAGTAGATGATGTCGCGCGTCACGCGCAGGATCGCCGTCTGGTTGTTCAGCACCGAGAGCTTCGGGCTGGAGAGCACGCGCACGTCGCCGAACTGCTCGAGCAGCTTGAGGTTGAAGGTGAAGGCGCCGCCGCTCGAGACGAAGCTGATGAAGGGCAGCGAGGCGCCCGGCGTGAAGCCCGGCGTCGCCGAAGTGCTCGGCGCGAGCGACGGCTGGCCGAAGGAGAAGCCGGGAGTCTGGATGCGCGCCCAGTCGATGCCGCGCTGGTACTCGTTGCGCAGCTGTACCTCGGTCACGGTCGCCTCGATCAGCACCTGGCGCTTCGCGCCGACCAGCACCTGGTCGAGGAACTCCTGCACGCGCTCGTGCTGCTTCGACGTGGCGCGCACGTAGAGGATGCCGCTTTCGCGGTTGGCGATGACCGCCGCCGCCTCGATATAGGTCGGCTGCGGTGGGATCGCGACGGCCGGCACCGGCGCGGCCGGCCCGCCCGGCGTCGCCGGGGCGGGAGCGGCGGGCGGCGCCGCCAGCATCGCCGCGGCCGCCTGCTGGCTCATGCCGGGGGGCAGCGCCTTGTCGGTCTCGCGCAGGATGTCTTTCACGTTCTGCACGATCGACTCCCAGAGGTGGTTCTGGGCGAGGACGTCGATGGTCGAGGTGGCGCCGGTGGTGCTGGTCGGCGCGCCCGGCGTGCCGCTGCCGCCGACGAAGGTGGTGGAGGCGGTCGACTGCATCTTCACGTTGCGCGAAGCGCTCAGGTAGTCGATCTTGTACGAGCGCAGGAACGGCGTGTCGCGCGAAACCATCAGCGTCTGGCCGTCGATCTCGTAGCGCATCTCGACCTGGCGTGCAATGCGTTGCAGGAGTTGCGGCAGAGTCTGGTCGATGGCGTTGATCGTGACGCTGCCGGTGAGCGCCGGATCGATGTCGATCTGCATGCGCGCGTCGCGTGCCAGGGCGAACAGCAGCTCCTGCACGCGCACGTTGTTCACCACCACGCTGTAGGTCTCCGGTTTCGCGGAGGCCTTGGGCTTCGGCAGCAGCGGCGTGATCTGTACCGGCGGCGGAATCGCGCCTTCTGCGCGCGGTTCCTCAGCGCGGATATGCGTCTGCGAGGGCTGCAGCGGCTGCTGCCCGCAACCTGCGAATACGACCGGCAGCAGCGCGAGCGCTGCAACCCGGATATGCCGCTTCATCTGCGCACTCCCTCCCACGCCAAGCATAACACGGCCTCGGCATGAAGAAAGCGGCGTAAGCGTTTGTCGCGGCGAAGTTTTTGGGCTCTTTAGAGGGCCTGCCGCAACTCTGCAAAAGTGCGTGGGGCCGGCTGAAATGCGCGCTGGTATTTCGGCGGCAGGCGGCGCGCCGCATCGAGCGCGTCTTCGCGGTTGTCGTAGCGACCGAGCATCACCCGCACGCGCCACGCGCCGCCCGCCTTGTTCCCGGTGGGGAGCGGGATGACGAACAGATCTTCGAGCGGAACGAGATCGCGCGCGCGTGTCAGAAAACGTTCGATCCGCGCCGGATCGCTGTTGTCGCTGGTGTACAGCTCGAGCGAATAGCGCCCGTTGTCAGCGTGTGTCAGCAGCTCGATGGTTGCGGCGAGGCGATCGCCGAGGAGTTTTTGCCCCAATGTGGGGTAGGCGTTCAGCCGTCGCACCTGCGCCGGCGAAAGATGCGACGGTGGCCACTCCAGCGCGGCCTGCGCGTAGAGCTCCATTTCCTCTTCCTCGTCCTCCTGCTCCTCCGCCGAGGCGACGGCGACCGCGGCCGGCGCCGGCTGCGTCTGCGGCGCGACGACGGGCTGCGCTTTCACCGCCGGCGCGGGATTCGGCCGCGTTTCGCGCTCCCACGGGAACAGCGCGCCGATCGCCACGCCGGCGATCAGCGTCGCGATGCCGAGCACCGCGGCACGGGAGAGCGGCGAGACCTTCACCGCCGCGAACTCGGAGTCGGCGATCGCGGCGCGCACCTGGCGCTCGGTGACGGCGTGGCTGTTCTCGGTAAAGGCGGCGAGCAGCGCCTTGTCGGCGAGGATATTGATGCGGCGATTGAGGCCCTGCGAGGCGCGCGCGATCAGCGCCGTCGCCGCCGGCAGGAACACGTCCGGGCCGCGATAGCCCGCGGCGCGCATGCGGAACGAGATGTACTTCGAGGTCTCGGCCGGCGAGAGCGGCCGCATGCGGAAGGAATGGGTGATGCGATCGCGCAGCTGGCGCAGCTCGGTCTTGGCGAGCGTGGCATCGAGCTCGGGCTGGCCGAAGAGCACGATCTGCAGCAGCTTGTGCCGGTTCGATTCGAGATTGGACAGCAGCCGCACCTGCTCGAGCGTGTCCTCGGGCATCACATGCGCTTCGTCGATCAGGACCACGACGCGCTTGCCCTTGCCGTAGAGGCTGATCAGGTGCTCCTGCAGCTCGCGCAAGGCGACCGTGCGCCGGTCCTGCGAGAAGGCGAGCTTCAGGTCGTCGCCGATCGCGTGGATGATCTCGTCTTTCGCGAGCGACGGCGTCGCGAGGTAGATGGTCTCGACCTCCTTCGGCAGCCGCTCCATCAGCACCCGGCAGAGCATGGTCTTGCCGCTGCCCACCTCGCCCGAAACCTTGACGATGCCCTCGTCGTGCAGCACCGCGTAGATCAGCGCTTCGAGGGTCGCGCCGCGGTCCGCGCCGTCGAAGAAGAAGTCGGTGTGCGGCGTGATGCGGAACGGCGTCTCCGACAGGCCGAAATGCTCGAGGTAGAGCGACACCGCTACTTCTCCTCTTTCGTGCCCATGCGGGAGTAGAGCGTGGTGCGATTCACGCCGAGCAGCTTCGCCGCCTGGCTGACGTTGCCGCGCGTCAGGCGCAGGGCCGCCTCGATGTAGCCGCGCTCCCAGGCCTTCAGCGTCTCGTCGAGGCTGAACCCGCCGGCGCGCTCGAGCTGGCGCTGCGCCTGCTCGACGATCGCGCCGCCGTTCTCCGTGAGCGAAGGCACTCCGGTATCCAGGTCGAGCTCGGGCTCGAGCTCGGCCTTCGACAGGCGCTGGCCGGGATACTTGGTGGCGAGGCGGATGACGATGTTGCGCAACTCGCGCACGTTGCCCGGGAAGTCGTATTGCTGCCAGCGCGCCAGCGCCAGCGCGTCGAACTCGAAGGGCTGCACGCCCGCCTGCGCGGCGTAGTGGCGCCGGAAATGCTCGAGCAGCGCGACCTTGTCGCCCTCCATCTCGCGCAGCGGCGGCACGCTGAGGGTGAACACCGAGAGGCGGTGGTAGAGGTCGGCGCGGAACGCGCCCTTGCGCACGTCGGCGCGCAGGTCGCGGTTGGTGGCGGCGATGACGCGGCAGCGCGCGGTGCGCCGCTGCGTCTCGCCGACGCGCTGGTACTCGCCGTTCTCGAGCACGCGCAGCAGCTTCGCCTGCAGCTCGAGCGGCAGCTCGCCGATCTCGTCGAGGAACAGCGTGCCGTCCTGCGCATCCTCGAAATAGCCGGACTTGTTGCTGGTCGCGCCGGTAAACGCGCCCTTCACGTAGCCGAACAGGGTCGGCTCGACGAGCGTCGGCGCGATCGCCGCGCAGTTGAGCGTGAGATACGGCCGGCCGGCGCGCGGCGAGAGGCTGTGCAGGCTGGTCGCGGCGAGCTCCTTGCCGCTGCCCGACTCGCCCTCGATCAGCACCGAATACGGCGAAGCGGCGAACTGCGCGATCTGGCTCTTTAGCTTGGCCAGTGCCGGGCTCGCGCCGACAACCTCGGCGTCCTCGGCCGGCGGCACCTCCAGCGCGCGCGCGAGGGAGCGCTTGAGCAACGCCGGGTCGCTTGGCTTGGCGATGAACTCCCAGGCGCCGAGCGCGCGCGCGTGGCGCGCGTTGGCGGCGTCGTTCTGTCCGGAGAGAACGAAGATCTTCATCCGCGGCGAATGCGCGAGCAGGTCGGCGATCAGCTGGAAGCCTTCGTCGGGGGCGTGCGGCAGCGGCGGCAGGCCGAGGTCGACCAGCGCGAGCGGCGGCGGCGAGGGCAGCTGGCGCAGCAGCTCGATCGCGTGCGCGCGCGAGTCGCAGGCGTACACCTCGAAGTCGGCGCCGAGGGCGAAGGCGAGCGTGTCGGTGATCAACGGGTCGTCGTCGACGACCAGCAGAGCCGGTTTGCCTTTCAAGCGCGCCTCTTGCGCTCCAGCAGCTTCAGGCAGGCTCTGCGGCGCGATCACGGATGCACCTCATGAACGCGGCTTCGAGCCGCGGTTCGGCATATTTCTCGCACAGCGTCGCCGGGCTGCCGCGAAACCGCAGCCGGCCGCGATCGAGCACCGCGAGCGAAGAGCACAGCTCCTCCACGTCGGCGAGCACGTGCGAGGTGAAAAACAGCGTCCGCCCCTCGCCGTGCAGCCGGCGCAGGACGGATTTGACCGCGACGCGCGCCGCCGGATCGAGGCCGCTCATCGGTTCGTCGAGCAGATACAGGTCCCGCGGCACGAGCAGGCACGCGGCGAGACCGAGCTTCTGCGTCATGCCCTTGGAGAGGCTGCGCGCCGGCCGTGCCAGCGCGTCGCGCCCGAGCTCGAGCTCGTCGAGCAGCCGCCCGGCGCGCGCCGGGTCGTAGCGCTCGCCGGCGAGCGAGAGCATGGCGCGCAGGAACTCTTCGCCGCGCAGGTAGTGTGGCGGCGAAAAACGTTCCGGGAGGTAGGAGAGCCGGCGCCTTGCCGCAGGGTTCTTTGCAGCGACACCGAATACGTCGATCGTGCCCGCGTCGTGCGCGGCGAGGTCGAGCAGGCAGCGGATGAGCGTCGTCTTGCCGGCGCCGTTGCCGCCCACCAGGCCGAAGCCTTCGCCCGCGGCAATCTCGAGGTCGATGCCGTCGAGCGCTGCAACTTTTCCGTAACGCTTGACGAGCGCGCCGATGCGTACCGCCGCGACCATTCCGGATGCACCTCCCTCATGGGCGATAATATTACGCCGTGCCGCAGTCTCCCTCCCCGATTGTCGAGATCCGGAACGTTTCTTTTGGTTATGACGCCGCGCGTCCGGTGTTGCGCGACATCTCGCTCGACATCCCGCGCGGCTCGGTGGTGGGCATCATGGGGCAGTCGGGGTGCGGCAAGACGACGACGCTGCGCGTCATCATGGGCGCGCTGCGCCCGACCGCCGGCACGGCCACGGTGCTCGGCCACGATACGGTCGGCCTCGACACCGCCGGTCTGTACGCCATGCGCCGCAAGATGGGTATGCTGTTCCAGTTCGGGGCCTTGTTCACCGATCTGTCGGTGTTCGAGAACGTCGCCTTCCCGCTGCGCGAGCACCTGCAGCTGCCGGAGGAGCTGGTGCAGGACCTGGTGATGATGAAGCTGCACTCGGTCGGCCTGCGCGGCGCCGCGCACCTCATGCCCACCGAGCTCTCGGGCGGCATGGCACGGCGCGTGGCGCTGGCGCGCTCGATCGCGCTCGACCCGCAGCTCATGCTCTACGACGAGCCGTTCACCGGCCTCGATCCGATCTCGTTCGGCGTCATCGTGCGCCTGATCCGCGAGCTGAACGATTCGCTCGGCGCCACTTCGGTGATCGTCACCCACGACGTGCAGGAGGCGCTCGACGTGGTCGACTATGCCTACTTCATGGCCGACGGCAAGGTGATCGCGAAGGGCACCCCGGATGAGATTCGCGCGAGCAGCGAGCCCTTCGTGAACCAGTTCGTCAACGGCAAGCTGGAGGGGCCGGTGCCCTTCCACTATCCGGCGCCGCAGTACGACGCCGACCTCGAGCTGGCGAGCTGATGCTGATCGGCGCATTGCGCGCTCGCCTCGAGCGCCTCGGCGGCACCGTGACCTCGGCGATCTGGCGCCTGGGCTTCGCCAGCCGCTTCCTGTTCTACCTGATGGTGCATTCCGGCACCGCGCTGCACCGATTCCGCCTCACCGTCACGCAGATCTACTTCGCCGGCGTGCTGTCGCTGGTCATCATCCTCGTCTCCGGCCTGTTCGTCGGCATGGTGCTCGCGCTGCAGGGCTACGAGACGCTGCAGCGCTTCGGCGCCTCGGAGTCGCTCGGCGTGCTGGTGGCGCTGTCGCTGGTGCGCGAGCTCGGCCCGGTGGTCGCCGGCCTGCTCTTCGCCAGCCGCGCCGGCTCGGCGATCACCGCCGAGATCGGCCTGATGAAGGCCACCGAGCAGATTTCGGCGATGGAGATGATGGCGGTCGATCCGATCGCGCGCGTGGTGGCGCCCCGTTTCTGGGGCGGCGTGATCTCGATGCCGCTGCTCGCGGCGCTGTTCTCGGCCTCCGGCATTTTCGGCGGCTACCTGGTCGGCGTGCAGCTGATCGGCGTCGACGCCGGCGCCTTCTGGTCGCAGATGCAGGCGGCGGTCGACTGGAACCACGACATCATGAACGGCGTGATCAAGAGCGTGGTGTTCGGCGTCGCCGTGACCTGGATCGCGGTGTTCGAGGGCTACGACGCGCCGCCGACCGCGGAAGGCGTGTCGCGCGCCACGACCCGCACGGTGGTGACCTCGTCGCTCGCGATCCTCGCGCTCGACTTCGTCCTGACCGCGCTCATGTTTACTGGAGGCAACGGCAAATGAATCGCTCGACGATCGATCTGTGGGTAGGTGTGTTCGTCGCCGCCGGACTGGGCGGCCTGCTGTTCCTCGCGTTGAAGGTCGGCAACCTCGCCTCGTTCTCCACTGCCGACAGCTACACGGTGAACGCCAAGTTCGCCAACATCGGCGGCCTCAAGGAGCGCGGCCCGGTGAAGAGCGCCGGCGTGGTGGTCGGCCGCGTGGCGGGCATCCGCTTCGACGGCGAGAGCTACGAGGCGATCGTGACGATGAACCTCGAGGCGAAGTACCAGTTCCCGCGCGACACCACGGCGAAGATCCTCACCTCGGGGATCCTCGGCGAGCAGTATGTCGGCCTCGAGGCGGGCGGCGACGGCATGATGCTCAAGAACGGCGACCGCCTGCGCCTGACGCAGTCGGCGGTGGTGCTCGAGAACCTGATCAGCCAGTTCCTGTTCAGCAAGGCGGCAGAAGGAAAGCCGCAGGAGAAATGAGGGCTTGGTGAGATGGCTCATCCTCGTCGCGCTGGCGCCGTTCCTCGGCGGATGCGCGACGACCAACGGCGATCCGCGCGACCCCCTCGAGGGGATGAACCGCGGCATTTACGCCTTCAACGACAAGGTCGACACCTGGGCGCTGAGGCCGGTGTCGCGCGCCTACCACGACTACATCCACAGCGAGATCCGCGACCGGGTGCGCAACTTCTTCGGCAACATCGCCGACCCGATGATCGGCGTGAACAACATGCTGCAGGGCAAGTTCGAGGAAGGCTTCTTCGACTGGGTGCGCTTCGGCTTCAACTCCACCTTCGGCCTGTTCGGGCTGCACGACGTCGCCAGCGACATGGGCTACGAGAAGCACAACGAAGACTGGGGCCAGACCTTCGGCCGCTGGGGCGCGGGCACCGGGCCGTACGTGGTGCTGCCCTTGCTCGGCTCGAGCAGCGTACGTGACGGTATCGGCACCGGCCTGGACTACCTCACCGACCCGATGGGCGGGCTGCGCCGCGCCGAGTTGCGCTGGGGCCTGTGGGGGGTGCGGATCATCCAGGTGCGCTCCGACCTGCTGGACGTGAGCCAACTCCTGGAGGACGCGTCGCTCGACAAGTACGTCTTCCAGCGCGACGCCTATTTCCAACGCCGGCGCAGCCTGGTTTACGACGGACGGCCGCCGCGCGAGCGGGATATTGATACCATCCCGCCGGGGCAACCGAAATGACCAGAGTCCTAGCTCTCCTCGCCGCCGTTTTCGCGCTCGGCGCCGCTCAGGCGCAGGAGCTGATGCCGCCCGACGTGCTGGTGAAGCAGGTGACGCTCGAAGTCGTCGATCTCATCGCCAAGGACAAGGAGATCCGCGGCGGCAACCGCGCCAAGCTGATCGGCCTGATCAACGACAAGGTGATCCCGCACTTCAACTTCGTCTCGATGGCGGCGCTGGCGATGGGCCAGAGCTGGAACAAGGCGACGCCGGAGCAGAAGAAGCGCGTCACCGAAGAGTTCAAGACCCTGCTGGTGCGCACCTACGCCAGCGCGCTCGCCTCCTACAGCGACCAGAAATTCGACTTCCGTCCGCTGCGCGCCAAGCCCACCGACACCGACGTCACGGTCAACGTGCGCGTGCTGCAGCCCGGCACGCAGCCGGTGCCGATCGACTACAGCATGGAGAAGACGCCGTCGGGCTGGAAGGTCTACGACGTGATGGTCGGCGGCGTGAGCCTGGTCGCCAACTACCGCACCGAGTTCAACAACCTGGTGCGCGAATCGGGCGTCGACGGCCTGATCAAGAACCTGAGCGCCAAGAACCGCGCCCTCGAAGGCGCCGACCGGAAGTGATCCGCCGCCAGGACGGCCGCATGATGGTGAGCGGGCCGGTCACGCTCGCCAACGTCGCCGGCCTGCTCGAGGAAGGCCGCCGCCATCTCTCCGAGGGCGTGCGCACGGTCGACCTGGGTGAGGTGACCGAAATGGACTCCGCGGCGCTCGCCCTCTGCCTCGCCTGGCTGCGCGACGCGAAGGCCGCCGGCGGCGCGCTCGACTTCACCAACCTGCCCGAATCGCTGCAGACGATCGCGCGCCTCTACGGCGTGGACAGCCTGCTTCCTATCCACTGATTCGGCTCCACTGAACGCGATAGAAGTCCAGGACGTCGAGAAACGCTACGGGGCGTTGCGCGCGCTCGCCGGCGTAAGCCTCGCGGTCGAGGAGGGCGAATTCTTCGGCCTGCTCGGTCCGAACGGCGCCGGCAAGACCACGCTGATCAACGTCGTCGCCGGCCTGGTGCGCGCCGACGCGGGCAGCGTGCGCGTCATGGGCGCCGACGTGGTGCGCGACTACCGCAGCGCGCGCCGGCGCCTCGGCGTAGTGCCGCAGGAGCTGGTGTTCGACCCGTTCTTCACCGTGCGCGAGACCTTGCGCATCCAGTCGGGCTATTACGGCATCCGCGGCAACGACGCCTGGATCGACGAGGTGATGCAGCACCTCGACCTCACCGCCAAGGCCGACGTCAACATGCGCGCGCTCTCGGGCGGCATGAAGCGGCGCGTGCTGGTCGCACAGGCGCTGGTGCACAAGCCGCCGGTGATCGTGCTCGACGAGCCGACCGCGGGCGTCGACGTCGAGCTGCGCCAGGGGCTGTGGCAGTTCATCACGCGCCTGAACCGCGACGGCCACACCATCGTCCTCACCACGCACTACCTCGAGGAAGCCGAGCTGCATTGCAGCCGCATCGCGATGCTCAAGGCCGGGCGCATCGTCGCGCTCGACTCGACGCGCAACCTGCTGGCGCGCTTCGGCGGCTCGCGCACCACCGCCCGGGTCGTGGCGCGCGACGGGCGCCAGTTCACCCTCGAGCTCGCGGGCTACGGCGACCTCGAACCGCAGCTCGCGCGCCTGCGCGCGCAGGGCGTCGAGATCGCCGACCTGGAGCTCGACCGCCCCGACCTCGAGCAGGTGTTCCTGGCGCTGACCTCGTGACGACTTTCTGGACGCTGTTCGCGAAGGAGACGCTGCGCTTCTGGAAGGTGGCGATGCAGACCGTCGCCGCGCCGGTGCTGACCTCGCTCCTCTACCTCGTGATCTTCGGCTACGCGTTCACCGGCCGGGTGCAGGTGTACGACGGCGTGTCCTACGCCTCGTTCCTGGTCCCCGGGCTGGTGATGATGAGCGTGCTGCAGAACGCCTTCGCCAACAGCTCGTCGAGCCTGATCCAGTCGAAGATCACCGGCAACATCGTCTTCATCCTGCTGCCGCCGATCTCGTACCTCGAGTTCTTCGCCGCCTACGTGCTCGGCGCGGTGGTGCGCGGCCTGGTGGTCGGCGCCGGGGTGCTCGCCGTCACCGTCTGGTTCGTCGAGCTGCACCTCGCGGCGCCGGCCTGGATCCTCGCCTTCGCGCTGCTCGGCGCGGCGCTGCTCGGCTCGCTCGGCCTGGTCGCCGGCATCTTTGCCGAGAAGATCGACCAGCTCGCCGCGTTCCAGAACTTCCTCATCCTGCCGCTCACCTTCCTCTCGGGCGTGTTCTACTCGATCCATTCCCTGCCGGCGTTCTGGCAGCGCCTTTCCCACGCCAACCCCTTCTTCTACTTGACCGACGGCTTCCGCTACGGTTTTCTCGGCCACTCCGACTTTCCGCCGGCGGCGAGCCTCGCGGTGGTCGCGGCGAGTTTTTTTGTCGTATCGTTGCTGACCCTGAAACTCCTGCAGTCCGGCTACAAGCTACGAAACTGAGCGAGGCATTTCCTTGGTCACCCCTGAAAGCGTCCAGTCCGGCATCGCCGCCGGGCTCGCCTGCGAGCACCTCGAGGTGATCGGCGACGGTCAGCACTTCCAGGCGCTCATCGTCTCGCCGGCCTTCGCCGGCAAGAGCCGCGTGCAGCGCCACCAATTGGTGTACGCCGCGCTCGGCGATCGCATGCGCGAAGAAATTCACGCCCTGTCCATGCAGACCCTGACGCCCGACGAGTGGCGCAAGACAACCGATGGATAAGCTGAAGATCCGCGGCGGCTGCACGCTCGAGGGCGAGATCCGCGTCTCGGGGGCGAAGAACGCGGCGCTGCCCATCCTGTGCGCCGCGCTGCTCACCGAGCGCACGCTCAGCCTCACCAACGTGCCGCGCCTGATGGACGTGCGCACCATGACGAAGCTGCTCGCCCAGATGGGCGTGGAGGTGTCCGCGAAGGACGACAGGGTCGAGCTGCGCGCGGCGAAGCTCACCAACCCGGAAGCGCCCTACGAGATGGTGAAGACGATGCGCGCCTCCGTGCTCGTGCTCGGGCCGCTGCTCGCGCGCGCCGGGCGCGCGCGGGTGTCGCTCCCCGGCGGTTGCGCCATCGGCTCGCGCCCGGTCGACCAGCATCTCAAGGGCTTGCAGGCGATGGGCGCGACCATCGCCGTCGAGCACGGCTACATGGAAGCGCGCGCCGAGCGGCTGCGCGGCGCGCGCATCGTCATGGACATGGTCACGGTGACCGGCACCGAGAACCTGATGCTAGCCGCCACCCTCGCCGACGGCACGACGCTGATCGAGAATGCGGCGCGCGAGCCCGAAGTGGTGGACCTCGCGCATTGCCTCGCGGCGATGGGCGCGAAGATCGAAGGCGCCGGCAGCGACGCGATCCGCGTCGAGGGAGTGCGCGCTCTGCGGGGCGCGGAGTACCGCGTCATGCCCGACCGGATCGAGACCGGCACCTACCTCGCGGCGGTTGCCGCCACCGGCGGCAAGGTGAAGCTCCGGGACGCGGCGCCGGCGACGCTCGACGTGACGCTGGAGAAGCTGCGCGAGGCCGGCGCAACCATCCGCGCCGGGGACAACCACATAGAGATCGAGGCCGACGGCCGACCCCATTCGGTGAGCGTGCGTACCGCGCCGTATCCCGGCTTCGCCACCGACATGCAGGCGCAGTTCATGGCGCTGGCGGCGATCGGCGACGGCACGGCGGTGATCACCGAAACCATCTTCGAGAACCGGTTCATGCACGCGCTGGAGCTGCAACGCCTCGGCGCGGAAATCGCCATCCAGGGCAACAGCGCGGTGGTGAGCGGCGTGCCGCGCCTGCAGGGCGCGACGGTGATGGCGACCGACCTGCGCGCTTCGGCCGGACTGGTCATCGCCGGGCTGATCGCCGACGGCGAGACGGTCGTCGACCGTATCTACCACCTCGACCGGGGGTACGAGGCGCTCGAGACCAAGCTGGGCGCCCTCGGGGCGCGCATCGAGCGGCTCAAATAACGTTGTTGTAGAATGCGCCCCCCTAGCGCTTCGACTCTGACGCATCCGGATATGGCACATGGCGAGCATCAGCATTGCGTTGTCGAAGGGGCGGATCTTCGACGAGACCGCTCCGCTGCTCGCGCGCGCCGGTAT
>LSTF01000101.1 GCA_001644455.1 Betaproteobacteria bacterium SCGC AG-212-J23 | reverse complement strand
GCGCCGCGGATGCTCGAGCACGTCGACGACTTCCAGCCTGATGCCTTCCTGAAAGTGTTCCCTGCAGATCGCCTCCAGGTTGGCGATCGCCTGCAGCGAATTGGGCGCACGGCCGGTGACGTACAGGCGCAGCAGGACGACCGTGGTTACGCCCGCGCGAGCGCTGGGTTTGCGCTTCGGCGCCCTCATTTGGCGGCTCCGTTGCCGCTCTTCGGCGAGGGCTTGTCCGCCGCGTCGGCGCTGCGCCGCCTGCGCAGCTCGTCCTTCTGCGTGCTCAAGGAGACGTCGCGCCCTTCGTTTTCGCCGGCATACAGAGCCAGCTCGGCGCGCTGCCTTTCCAGGTCCATCTGCAGCGCCCGGATCTGGGCGCTCGTATTGGCTTCGACGAATCGCAGCTCGCGCTGCTTGTAGTCGAACTCGGAGCGGTGGCGGATCCTCTTCGCGCTTTCCTCGGCCTCCTTCTCCCAGCGCAGCGTGCCCATCAGCACGTCGCCGCCCGCGCTGTAGACGTCGGCGAGCGTCGGACCGGATTTGCCGAGGATCAGCTCGCGCACCTGGTTGGAGTGCGCCGTGCCGCGCGACTTGACGACGGTGAGGGCGCGGTTGCGCTCGCCGCCCAGCACCAGGTAGGAAAGATGGATCCACGTGTCCGCGATCGTCGAGATCTCCAGCGCGGTCGATTCCGCCCGTTGATCCTCGGCGCCGCTCAGCGCAGTGACGAACATGGTGATCCCCGCGTCCTTGACGAGGTTGATGAGCCGGGAGGCGACGGTACGCGCGGCCCCCCGGCTGCCCGCCTTGGCCACTGCCGTGAGCGGGTCGATCACTATGCAGCGCGGCCGGTGCTCTCGAATCAGCGCGCTGAGCTTGCTCAGCTGCTCTTCCGCGCCGATGGCTTCGGTGCGCGCCGAATGCATGCGCAGCAGGCCGGACTTGACGTGCGCCTTGAGCTGGATGCCGACCGAAGAGAGATTGCGCATGATCTGGCCAGCGGCTTCGTCGTAGCTCACGAGCAGGGTGCGCTCGCCGCGCCGGCAAGCCGCCTCTGCGAACTTGCCCGACAGGGTGGTCTTGGACGTGCCGGGGGCTCCCGTGATCAGCGTGCTGCTGCCGCGAAATATCCCGCCGCCGAGCATGGCGTCGAGCCGCTCGAAGCCCGCCGTGACCCGCTCGCTCGAAGCGTCATGCACCAGCTCCGTGGCCACGGTGGCGTCGACCACCAGGCCCGACGGGCCGAAGCTCATCGGGTATTCGGATCCCGCATAGCCAGAGCCGCGGTACTTCGTGATCTGGATGCTTTGCGCGGCGACGCGATCCTCCTGGCGCCGCTCCAGGCGCACCACGCAATCCACCATGAACTGCAGGAAGCCGTAACGCGCTGCCAGCCCGCTCTGGGCGTCGAGCTTTGCCGTGAGGATCGCCGTCAGGTCGTTTTCCGCCAGCCAGTCGCGCAGGCGGTAGATTTCGCGCATTTCCGCCCCCGGGTCCTGCAGCACCGTCAGCAGGACGTCGATGCCGTCGAAAACGATCCACTCGGCGCCGATCTCCTTTTTCTTCGCCGCGAGCATCGCCAGCATGGCGGTCAGGTCGAAATCGCCGGCCTTGACCAGCGTCGGCGACAGATGCGCATCGAAGAAGAAAATCTGCGTCGCCGGCAGCTTCGCCAGTCCCCAATCAAAGCTCGAGGCGTTGGCGATGAGCTGGCCGGGGCTTTCCTCGAACGCGACGAAGATGCCGGGCGCCCGGCGGCGAGCGCCGTTGGCGAGGCATTGCAGCGCGAACACGGTCTTGCCCGAGCCGGGGCCGCCGAGGAGAAGGCTGGTGCGGTGACGCGGCAACCCGCCGCCGCTCATCGCGTCGAATCCATCGATCCCGGTGGCCAGCTTGCGCGAGTCCTTGGCAGGGGACTGGTGCCGCGTCGCGGCCGCTGCTCTCTTTCGCACGGCACTCCTTCCTCCCGAATGAATAAGTGGAGACGCGAAACCTGTCTGTACGGTTTCGGACAAACGAACTTGCATGCGCGCGCCAATAATGCCGCGTGCAACGCAACTTCCGACTGCTGACCGAGGTCCTGCAGGTCTCTATGGAGCGCGGGCAGGCGCCAGGAGAGATCGTGCCGGTTCTGTCGGACGCCGCGAGACTCGCCCGCGAGCAGAAGCTGCGCGACCTGCTGGTCATCAGCAGCGATGACGACCCGGCGACGCCCGGAGCCGTCTGCGCGGCGATGGAGGAACTGTATGGCCTCGGCGCGCCGCCGCCGTTCAGGATCGCCTTCGTCACCTGCACGCTGCCGCAATACAACGCCTATCGCTTCGCCGAGCGCTACGCGCACAGGTTCGGCATCGTCGCCAAAGTGCACGTCTCCGTGTACGAGGCGGAGAATTGGCTGGGCATGCGCGGCGGCCTGCGGGCCGCGACGCCACCGCGATAAGGGACTACTACGCCGCGGATCGCGCGAGCAGGCGCTCGGTCTCCCGCTTCACCACTTCATAGCACTCGCAGACGCGCGCCTCGATGCCCGCGCGGTCCAGCACCGTGATGAGGCCACGACCGTAGCTGATCAGGCCCAGGCGCTCCAGCTTGCCGGCGGACTCCGTCACTCCCTGGCGTCGTACGCCGAGCATGTTGGCGATCAGCTCCTGCGTCATCTGCAACTGGTTGGTGGGAAGGCGATCCAGGCTGAGCAGCAGCCAGCGGCAGAGTTGCTGGTCCACGGAATGGTGCAGATTGCACACTGCGGTCTGCGAAATCTGCGTGATGAGCGCCTGCGTGTACCTCAGCAGGATGATCTGCATCGCGCCGCCTTCGGCAAAGGCCGCCTTCAACGTCGCCGCCGCCAGGCGGTAAGCAAGGACCCTGCTCTGCACCACCGCGCGATTGGGCGTGGTCTCGCCGCCCATGAAGAGAGAAACGCCGATCATTCCTTCAGCCCCGACCACGGCCAGCTCGGCGGAGTTGCCTCCCTTGGTGACGTAGAGCAGCGAGACGATGCCCTGCACTGGGAAATACACATGCTCCAGCTGCCCGCCGGATTCGTAGAGGGAATGCCCCAGCTCGAGCTCGACCAGGTGAAACTGCGGTAGCAGCTTCTGGTAATCGGCTGCCGGAAGCATGGCGAGAATCTGGTTCCGCGTGGGAGGCGGCGCACCTAGTGGCGGCAAAGCGCGAATGTCCGGTATCACCATGGGTGGATATTGTACGGAGCCGGACACAAACCGCTTGTCCGGTATCGAACATAGGGAGCCGCGCCGCGCTCCCTCAGCGCTACTCGACGGGCGCTTCGGAGTGCTCGCAGGCGGTCATCGAATGCCGGTGCGCAACGATGCAGGATGCCTTGGCGTCCTCGGCGCTCAGCCGTGCCGCGTGCAACATTTTCTTGTCGTGAAATTCCGCGGCCGCGCGATGCTGCCGCGCTGCGCGCTCATGCTCGCTCGCGGCCTGGTTGTGCTCGCTGCTGGAGGACTGCACGGCATCGGACATTGAACTGCCAATGGATGCAACAAGCGGGCCCACGCCGAAGGCGCGGGAACAGCGCCTCAGAGCGCCGGCAGGTCCGTTCCGCTCTGCAAGCGCGAGCCCGGCAGCGCCGCGCCGGGCGGGAGGAGCCGCCCGAGCATCGCCAGCTCGATCGGCTTCACCAGATGATCGGAAAAACCGGCAAGCGCGGTACGCTCGCGATCCCGCTCCAGCCCGTAGCCGGTGACCGCCACCAGGCGCAGGTCGGCGTGCTCCTCGCGCAGCCGGCCCGCCAACTCGTAGCCGTCCATCACCGGCAGGCCGATGTCGACGAGAGCGATGTCGGGACGGAACCGGCGCGCGGCGGCGAGCGCGCGCAGGCCGTCGTGCGCGACCTCGACCTGGTGGCCGAGCAGCCGCAGCAGCTCGGCGAGCGCGGTAGCGGCATCGACGTTGTCGTCGACGACGAGAAAGCGCCGCGCCGGACCGGTATCGGGACGCGCCGGCCGCTCGTCGGACAGCCCCAAGGGCAGCACGACCGGCAGGCCCGGAAGATCGATGGTGAACTCACTGCCGCGGCCGAGGCCGGCGCTCTTCGCCGTCACCCGCCCGCCGTGCAGCTCGACCATGCTGCGCACGATCGCCAGGCCGAGGCCGAGCCCGCCCTGCGAGCGCTCGATGGTCTGCCCCTGCTGCACGAACATGTCGAACACGCGGTCGAGCATTTCCGGCGCGATGCCGACCCCTTCGTCTTTGACGCTCATGCGGATGCGATCGGTCTCGCGCCAGGCGCGGACCGTGATCGCCGAGCGCGCCTCGCTGTACTTGGCGGCGTTGGAAAGAAGATTGAACACCACCTGCGCCAGCCGCTCGGGGTCGGCGTGCACCGCCACGCCGCGGCGCGGCACGCCCTCGATGTTGACCCGGTGCGTGCGCGGCTCGAGCAGCGGCCCGGCCATCTCCATGGCACGCAGCAAGGCGTCGCCGATCTCGACGGTGCACTTGCGCAGCTCGATCTTGCCGCCGGTGATGCGCGAAACGTCGAGCAGGTCGTCGACCAGCCGCGTGAGGTGCGCGGTCTGCCGCTCGAGCGTGCCGAGCTCGGGCACCGGGGCGCCGCGCAGGCGCATCAACTGGATGGCGGTGGAGATCGGCGCCAGCGGATTGCGCAGCTCATGGCTGAGCATCGCCAGGAACTCGTCCTTGGCGCGATTCGCCGACTGGGCCTCGCGCAGAAGCCGCTCGCGCTCCTGCGCGTGCTTGCGCCGCGCGCGGCGAAGGACGAGCTGCGCATTCACCTGCGCGAAGAGCTGCCGCGCGGTGAAGGGCTTGACGATGTAGTCGTCCGCGCCGGCCGCCATGCCGTCGACGCGGGACTCCTCGCCAGCGCGTGCCGAGAGCAGCACGACGGGTAGCTCGGCGGTGGCGGGCTGCGACTTGATCGCCCGCAGCAGGCCCATGCCGTCGAGCTGCGGCATCATCACGTCCGAGATCACCAGGTCGAACTCGCGCTGCGCGATCAGCTCGAGCGCCTGGCGGCCGTCGACCGCGGTACTCACCTGCCAGCGGCTGCGCAGCAGGCGCGCCACGTAGCCGCGCATGTCGGCGTTGTCGTCGACCACCAGGATCTGTG
>LSTF01000100.1 GCA_001644455.1 Betaproteobacteria bacterium SCGC AG-212-J23 | reverse complement strand
GCACGCTCACCATCCACACCGCGTCGCAAAGCCCGTCGTTCGTGCGCATCGAGATGGCGCGGCTGCTCGGCTGGCCCGAGAACCGCATCCGCGTGCGCGTGCCGTTCCTCGGCGGCGGCTTCGGCGCCAAGCTCTACATAAAGCTCGAAGCGCTCGTCAGTGTTTTATCGTTGATCGCAAAAAGACCCGTAAAAATCTCGCTGACGATGGAGGAGCAGTTCTTCACCATCACCAAGCACGCCAGCACCTTCCGCATCAAGAGCGGGGTGAGCAAGGACGGCCGGATCGTCGCGCGCGACTGCGAGGTGTGGTGGAACGGCGGCGCGTACGCCGACATCGGCCCGCGTGTCACGCAGAAGTCCGGCTTCACCGCGCCGGGGCCGTACGACGTGCAGGACGTATCGATCGACTCCTACGAGCTCTACACCAACCTGCCGCCCGCAGGCGCGCTGCGCGGCTTCGGCATCCCGCAGCTCGTCTGGGCCTACGAGAGCCACACCGACATGCTGGCGCGCGAGCTCGGCGTGGATCCGCTGCAGTTCCGCCGCCTGAACCTGCTGCGCGAAGGCCGTCCGCAAGCCACCGGCACGCTGATGAAAGATGCGGCGCTCGAGAAGGTGCTGGAACGACTGTCCGTCCTGATGAGCTGGGAAAAGCCTTTCGACCGAGGCACGGGAACCGTCCGCCGCGGCCGCGGGATCGCCCTCGGCTTCAAGGCGTGCATCGCCAACACCACCTCGCTCGCCACGGTGAACATCAACGCCGACGGCAGCGTCACGGTCTACACCAGCTGCGTCGACATGGGACAGGCCTCGGACACGGCGATGGCGCAGATCGCCGCCGAGGTGCTCCACGTAGCGACCGAGGCGGTCATGGTGGTGCATTCCGACACCGACGTGACCCCGTTCGACATGGCTACCCTCGGTTCGCGTTCGCTGTTCCACTCGGGCAATGCGGTCAAGCTGGCGGCCGAGGACGCCCGCAAGAAACTCGAGGAGTTGAAAAAGGAGCTGCATCTCTCCGCCGAGACGCCGATCGCCGATGTCTTCAAGAAGAAGTACGGCATGCGCGCCGGCTCGATCGTCGGCGTCGGCAGCTTCATCCCGCCGTACACGCCGCCGGACGAGAACGGCCAGACCGACAACGCCACGCCGTTCTGGATGGTCGGCGCGAGCGGCGTCGAGCTGGAGGTCGACACCGAGACCGGCCGGGTGCGCGTAACGCGCCTGGTCAACGTCGCCGACGTCGGCACGCCGATCAATCCGCGCGTGGTCGAGACGCAGCTCTCGGGCGCGGCGATCATGCAGCTCGGCTTCTCGTTGTTCGAAAAGATGTTGTTCGACGCCGAGGGCCAGCTCAGGAACGCGTCCCTCGCCGAGTACAAGATTCCTGGATTTTTGGATGTCCCAGAAAATATTACGAATGAAGCGGTCGTGGCCGAACAGCGTAACGGGCCCTTCGGCGGCAAGGGCGTGGGCGAGACCGCCACGTTCGGCGTCTCGCCGGCGATCGCCAACGCGATCCACGACGCGATCGGCGTGCGGCTCACGGACCTGCCGATGAACCCTGAAGAAGTCTGGAAAAAGCTTTCGGAGAGACGTTGAGAAGGGAAATTGCTTTCAAGCTGAACGGCGAGACCGTGTCCGCCCAAGTGGCGCCGCACGAAACGCTGGTCGAGGTACTGCAGGAATCGTTCGGCCTCTACGGCGCGCGCGAGAGCTGCGGCCAGGGCCTGTGCGGCTGCTGCACTTTGCTCGTCGACGGCACCGCGGTGTCCGGCTGCCTCTATCTCGCCACGCTGGCGGAGGGAAAAGAAGTCGTCTCGATCGAAGGCAATCTTGAACCGGATGCCGTGCAGGAAGCGTTCGTCGAGAGGAGCGCGTTCCAGTGCGGCTTCTGCACGCCGGGATTCGTGCTGATGACGCGTCAGCTCCTCGACGAGCATCCGGATCCCGACGAGGACACCATCCGGCACTACCTGTCCGGCAACCTGTGCCGCTGCGCGGCCTATCCGGAAATCATCGAAGCGGTGAAGCTCGCCGCGCAGAAAAGGAGAAAGTCGTGAGATATCTGATCTTCGCGCTCTGCATCGCATCCGCCCACGCGCAGAACTACCCCGCAAAACCCATCCACGTCCTGGTGCCGTTCGCGCCGGGCGGCGCGGTCGATACCACCGCGCGCGTGCTGGCGCAGGCGATGCAACAGCGCGTGAACTGGAACTTCGTGATCGAGAACCGGCCGGGCGGCAACGGCTTCATCGCCACCACCGCAGTGAAGGGTGCTACGCCCGACGGCTACACGCTGCTCATGGCGCACACCGGCGAATTCGCGGTCAACCAGGCGCTGTTCGACAACGTGCCCTACGACCTGGGCGATTTC
Organism: Betaproteobacteria bacterium SCGC AG-212-J23; assembly: GCA_001644455.1. Classification (GTDB taxonomy): domain Bacteria; phylum Pseudomonadota; class Gammaproteobacteria; order Burkholderiales; family SG8-39; genus SCGC-AG-212-J23. Next base: position 2,853 of record LSTF01000100.1, on the reverse strand, counting down.
ATGCCGATCACCATGGTCAGCGACTCGCCGATGCTCTACCTCGCCAACGTCAACGCGCCGTTCAACAACTTCAAGGAGCTGGTGGCGCAGGCGAAGGCGAATCCCGGCAAGGTGAGCTTCAGCTCGGCCGGCAACGGCAGCATCAACCACCTCGCCGGCGAGTGGCTGGCGCAGGCCGCTGGCATCCAGCTCCTGCACGTGCCTTACAAGGGCGGTGCGCCGGCCGCCGCGGCGGTCGCGGCGGGCGATGTCCAGTTCGGCGTGATGGCCGTGCCGGGTGCGTCGCCGCACCTGAAGTCGGGGCGCGGCAAGGTGATCGGCATCACCACGGCGAAGAAATCGCCGCTCGATCCGTCCTGGGCGACGCCGCGCGACGCGGGCATCCCGGACCTCGATGCCTCGATCTGGGTGGGCCTGTTCGCGCCCAAGGGCACGCCGCAGGCGATCGTCGACCAGATCAACAAGGAAGTGCGCGCCACGCTGGCGCTGCCCGAGGTGCAGAAGAAGTTCATCGAGAGCGCCGGCGGCGAGGCGATCGGCATGACGCCTGCCGAATTCGTTGCGCGCATCAAGGCCGACGCCGAGCGCTACAAGCGCGTGGTGCAGAAGGGCGGCATCAAACCCGGCTGAGCTTGGGCAGCGCCGGTAGCGTCTTGAGGAAGGCGCGGAATGCCTGAGGGTCGAGCCATTCCCACGCGCCGAGCGCGAGGACGCTGAGTCCGGCGGCGACGACCAGGACGCCGACGAGCCATCGTGGGAAGTAGACCAGGATCCGCCACACCCAGCCGCTTCGCCCCAGGGGGTTGAGCATCATCAGGATGCCGACCCCGATCAGGAACAGCCCGCCGGCGGCGAGGAGGGGCGCGGGGCGGCGCATCAGGTAGTTCACCGTGGAATGCCAATGCTCGTTGTCGAGAAGGTAGGCGGCCGCGATCAGCCCCGCGCCGACCGCGAGCACCATCAGGCCGACGATCACCGCCGGCAGGCCGGCGTAGTTCTCGTAGGTCTCGTCGGAGGGTCGAAGCGGCATGCGGCGCGTGACAAGCGCATCGATCCCGCCCAGCGCGAACCCGGCGCCGGCCACGAACAGAGAGAGATGAAACCCCTTGGGGAGCGCGAAGAACTGCGCGGCGACCATCCCGATGCTGCCGATGACCACCGCGGCATACTGCAGGAACGCGATCAGCCGCATGTGGCCGGCAGTCTAGCCGGCCACGGCGGTCAGCGGCGAATGATGCGGGCGTCGCTCGTGACTTCGATGCGGTCGCCGGGATTGAAGCTGGTGCTGCCGGCGGGCAGCAGGATGGTCTGTTGCGTGCCGTCGTCCATGCGCAGAATGACTTCGTCGTTGCGGATGTTGGTACCGCCCGCAGCGGACGAGGCGGAAGGCGCGCCGCCGGACGAGGGTGCGGGCGACCGGTTGACGGCGACGATCGTGCCCGTGCCAGTGCGATAGACGTTGGTGACGGTGTTTGCCGATTGCGGCTGGGCGCGCTCGGTGCCCGGGGTTTCCGAGGGGTAGCGCGGGTTGTAGCAGCCTGCGAGGAGCAGGGCGGTGGAGAGCAGGGCGAGGGTCGTTTTCATGTCCACCCCGCTGCAAGCGCCGTACCCGCTAGCTGTCGAAGAACGCCTTCACTTTGTCCAGCCACCCCTTGGCGCGCGGATTGTGGCGGGCGCTGTCCTGCTGGATGATCGACTCGAACTCGCGCAGCAGCTGGCGCTGCCGCTCCGTCAGGCTGACCGGCGTTTCGACCACGACGTGGCAGAAGAGGTCGCCGGGCTCGCGGCTGCGCACGCCTTTGATGCCCTTCGCTTTCAGGCGGAAGGTCTTGCCGGTCTGGGTCTCGGCCGCGACACGAATCTTCGCCGACCCGTCCAGCGTGGGAATGGTGAGCTCGCCGCCGAGCGCTGCGGCAGTGATCGAGATCGGCATCTCGCAATGCAGGTCGTCGTGGTCGCGGGTGAAGACCGGGTGCGGCTTGATGTGCACCTGCACGTAGAGGTCGCCCGGCGGGCCGCCGTTCACGCCCGGCTCGCCTTCGCCGGAGAGGCGCACGCGGTCGCCTTCGTCGACGCCGGCCGGAATCTTCACGGCCAGCGTCTTGTGCAGCTTGGTGCGTCCGGTTCCCGAGCAGGCGGAGCACGGATTGGGGATGATGCTGCCGCTGCCGTGGCAGCGCGGGCAGGTCTGCGCGATGGAGAAGGGGCCCTGCGAGATGCGCACCTGGCCGGCGCCGCGGCACGAGGGGCAGGTCGCGGGCTGCGTGCCCGCGCGGGCGCCCGTGCCCTTGCAGGTCTCGCACACGCTCATCGCCGGGATGCGGATCTTGGTCTCGAAGCCGTGCGCCGCCTGCTCGAGGCTCAACTCGAGGTTGTAGCGCAGGTCGGCGCCGCGGAATACGGTCGAGCGGCCGCCGCGCCCGCCGCCGAAGATCTCGCCGAAGATGTCGCCGAAGATGTCGCCGAAGCCGCCCATGCCGCCGGGCCCGCCACCGGCTTGCGGATCGACGCCGGCATGGCCGAACTGGTCGTAGGCGGCCCGCTTCTGCGGGTCCGCCAGGACCTCGTAGGCTTCCTTCGCCTCCTTGAAGTGATCTTCGGCCTTCGGGTTCTCCGGATTGCGGTCCGGATGCCACTTCATGGCGAGCTTGCGATACGACCCCTTGAGGTCAGCGTCGGTCGCGTCCCGGTTGACGCCCAGGACCTCGTAGTAATCGCGCTTCGCCACTTAGCCGGTTTTTTTGTCTTTGACTTCGGTGAATTCCGCGTCGACGACGTTCTCGTCTTTCTTGGGTTGCTCGCCCTGTGACGGTTCGCCCTGGGGTTGGGCTTTGGCCTGCTCCGCGGCGTACA
>LSTF01000099.1 GCA_001644455.1 Betaproteobacteria bacterium SCGC AG-212-J23 | reverse complement strand
CAGGTCCTGGGCGTGATGGAGGAATTTCCTCTGCTGTTTCCCACCCAGGTCGAATGGGTTACCGACCTCGTCGCCTGGGCGCGCGCCCGACCGGACGTGTTTCTCATCATCCGCGTTCATCCCCGCGAGTTTCCCAACCGGCGCGATGCCGTGCATTCGACCCACGCCAAGCGCCTCGCCGCCGCCTTCGAGAACCTGCCCGACAACGTGCGCATCAACTGGCCGAGCGATAACGTGTCCCTGTACGACATCGCCACCGAGGTGGACGTCGGGCTCAACGGCTGGTCGAGCGCCGGCAAGGAAATGAGCCTGCTCGGCATCCCGGTCGTGCTGTTCAGTGGGGATATCCTGTACTACCCGGCGTCGCTGAATATGCTGGCGACCAGCAAGCCGAACTACTTCGAGCTGATTGACCGTGCGCTCGCCAGCGGGTGGTCGCTCGAGCGGGTGCGCGCCACCTATCGCTGGCTGGCAGTGGAATACAACTTGTCGACGGTCGACATCAGCGACGGCTTCACTTTCACCGAGGTGCGCCGCCGCTCGCTCGCGGGCCGCATCCGCGACCGGATCATGCGCAAGCTCGATCCCTACCGGGTGCAGCGCGGTAACTTGCGCGCGCTTCGCAAACCGCTCCAACATGGGCGCACGTTCGCGCGCGCCATTCTCGAGGATATCCCGGTCGTCGCGCTGCAGCTCGAGAAGCGCACGGTGCTCTCGCCGAGCGAGGAGAACCGCCTGCTGCGCGCCGAGTTGGAGCGCATCCTGCAGCATGCCTATCCCGACACGCCGCCGAGCCGGCCGCTGATGCAGCGCTTGCATAGCGCGGTGCCGATTCTGGAAGCGAGCACGTGAGCGCGGCGCCGCACAGCACGGTGTTGCGCTTCCTGCTCGACGCCGTCGGCCGGCGCAAAGCTGCGTTTCTGCTAGGCGTGCTGGCGATCATGTCCGTACTCGACTTGCTGGGCATCGCGATCATCTTTCCCTACCTCGACGCCGTCGCTCGCCCCGAGGCAGGGACCAACAGGATCCTCGGCGGCTGGTTCCCGCAACTCGACCGGGTCGGCGTGGTCCTGAGCCTGAGCGCGGGACTTGTCGGCCTATACCTCATCAAGAACGTGCTGCAAGGCTTCCTGCTGCGCTATCAATACCAGCAACTTGCGCAACTCACGCAGCGCATCACCAACGACATGGTCGCGCTGATCCTGCGTGCGCGCTACGCCCTGTTCCAGAAGAGCGGAGCTTCCGGTCTCGCCGGCATCGCCTACTCGAATAGCGTGCACGCGATGGTCACATTCCAAGCGCTGATCCAGGCGCTGAACGAGGTGCTCTTTCTCGGCCTGCTGCTGGTCGGTTTTTTCATCGTCCAGCCCCTGCTCGCGCTGTCGCTGGTCGCGGTCTTCGGCGTGTTGGCGGCATTGCTCTACTTCCTGATCCTTCGCCGTAGCACCGCACTCGGCAAGTCGCAGACCCACATCGAGAACGTGCGGTACCGCTTGCTGTTCTCCATTGTCGGTGCGATCCGCGACATCAACATCATGGGTCTCGGCCCGCTGTTCGACGCGCGCAACCGCGAGATTTCCGCGCAGTACGCCGAGCTCGCCTGGCGCTACAACCTGTACGGCGCGCTGCCGCGCCTGTTCGTTGAGTTCGTCGCGCTCGCGGGACTGGTCGGATTCGTCGCGGGCTACGTCTTTTTCGACCTCTCGGTCGCCGCAATCGCGCCGGTGCTCGGGGTGGTCGTCGTGGCGGCGCTGCGCACCGTGCCGGCCTTTTCCCGGCTGGTGGCCTCGGTGCATAACTACCGCTTTTCCGAGCCGGTGGTCGAGCGACTGATCGCCGCAAGGGACGAGCTGGCGGCGGCGCACACAGAGCGACGCGACGATGCACTGCAATTCGGCCAGGCGATCGAACTGCGCGGCGTGAGCTTCCGCTACGGCGACAGCCAGACGCTGCGCAACGTCGGCATGCTTATTCGCCGCGGCCAGTCGGTGGGCATCGTCGGGCCTTCCGGATCGGGCAAGACCACGCTGCTCGACCTGATCACCGGCCTGCAGCCCGCCGCGACCGGCGAGTTCCTGTGCGACGGTCGGGGCTTCGATCCATTCACCAGTCGCTCGATGCAGAACCTGGTCGGGTACGTGCCGCAATCAATCGCGCTCCTCGACGACACGATTGCCTTCAACGTCAGCTTCGAGCATCGGCCCGATTCCGAGCGCCTGCGGCGCGCCATCCGCATCGCCAACCTCGAGCAGTTCGTTGCCTCGCTGCCGGCTGGAGTCGAAACGCAAGTGGGGGAGAACGGCGTGAGGCTCTCGGGCGGGCAGCGCCAGCGCGTCGGCATCGCGCGGGCCCTGTACCGCGAGCCGGCGATCCTCGTGTTCGACGAGGCGACCAGCTCGCTCGACAGTATTTCGGAACGCGAGCTGACGGCGGAGATTGCGCAGCTGCGGGGCGGGATCACCAAGATCATCGTCGCCCATCGCCTGTCGACCATCGTCGGCTGCGATCAGATCCACGTGCTCTCCCGCGGCTCCATCATCGATAGCGGCACGCACGAGGAGCTGCTCGCGCGCTGCGAGTTGTACCGTCACCTCAACAGCGACGAGGACAAGCCCTTGACGTCGGACGCGACCGACCCGCCCCTGGAGCAACTCGCGCGGAGGCTGGGATGATGCATTCGACTGTCTCCAGCGGTTTTTCGCTGCGCGCGGCGGCTCGACGACTGCGAGCCAGATTTCCGCTTGTCGATCGCCTCGTCAAACGCGCGCGCGCGCTCAAAGAGTGGACGCGTCTGCTCTTCGGCGCGCTCGTCCATTGGATGACGGGACGCACACCGCAGCGAGCCCACCTCGCCCTCGTCAACCTGTTTACGCTCAGCCGAGGGGGCGCCAATGATTCGCTTGCCCGTGCGCTTTCCGTCCTGCACCCACCCTTTCAACTGCCATCTGCGACGGGCGTTTTGGGCACGCTGGCGCCGCACGATCTGGCGCGCATCCAGGCGCAACTCGAAACCGACGGCTACTACGTTTTCGAGCAATGCCTGTCAGCAGAGTTTTGCGAACGGTTGATCAGCGCGTCGCTGCAGCGCGAATGTCTCGTCCTGGGCGACGAGATGGCGACGCGCCCAGAGAAGATCCGAGCCCGATACCAGCGCGGCGCGGCGCGCGCGCCGAAATATCTGCTGACCGAGGACGACGCGACGGACATCGCCGAGGTCCAAGAGCTCCTCTGCGATCCTTCGCTCATCCAGGTGGCGCAGAACTACTTGCATGCGAAGCCCATCTTCACCGGCCTGAGCCTCTGGTGGAGCGCGCCCGCCAATGAGAAGCCCGACGCCGAGGCCGCACAGCAGTTCCATTTCGACATGGAACGCATCCGGTGGCTGCGCTACTTCATCTATCTCACGGACGTCACCGCAGAAAGCGGACCGCATTGCTTCATCAAAGGCACGCATCGCACGGGGGCCATCCCTGACGAGGTCCTTGGCGAGGGATATGCGCGGCAGTCCGATGAGCGGATCCTGGAGATCTACGGGCAGGACGCCTACCGCGAGTTCGTCGGCCGCCGAGGCACCATCATTGCCGAGGACAGCCGCGGCTTTCACAAGGGGCTGATGCTGACGCGCGGCGACCGCCTGCTGCTCGCGTTCGAGCTTTCAAGCAGCACGTTCGGCGCGAACAAGCGCCACGTCATCCGCAATATCCACGTGCCGCGATTCGCGGCATTCGCCAAGGCGTATCCGCGCCTCTATTCCAACTTCGACTTCGAGAAAGGCCTTCTGTCATGACGACGACCGCGGTTCCGGCCGCGTCGAAAGGCAAGGCCGAGATGCTCGAGCGTTTCCTCGACTATTTGATCGACCCGAACGAGTGCATCGACACCTTCGGCCGCAGCTACCTCGACGACCTCGAACTGATCGTCGTCGAGAACCATGGCTTCGATTTCGACAGGCAGCGCTTTCCGGACCAGGACGTGCAAGCCTGGTTCGAGCGGTTGCAGTCGGAGTTCGGATTCAGGCGCCTCGAGGATTTCATCGCCTACGTCAGGTCGCATGCCGACACCTTGGACATCGCCAACACGCGGCCACGCAGCAGTTTCCACGGCGAGACGATGTGGACATCGGAAGCGTCCTTTCACCGGCTGAAGGATGCCGACGGCTCCGTAGAGCGCAGCAACGAGTTTCAACGCGATATCTCGATGCACGGCATCACAGGGCAGCCGGAACTGAACGTCGACGCGGACGCATTCGAGAGATACATCCGCTACGACCGCCTGAACCCGTGGACCTACCTGATCAAGCGCGAAATTGCGCGCGGCACGCTTGCTGCGAACGATCGTGTGATTTGCATCGGCAACCGCTGGAACGGCGAAATCTTCTATTTCAGGCAGACGCTCGGCTTGCGCAATACGGTGGGGGTTGACCTCATCTCCAGCGATCCCGAGCTTGTGGTCGCTGCCGACATGCACCACATGCCGTTTGCGGACGGCTCGGTCAAGATGGTCTTCACCCGGGGCACGATCAACAAATCCTACGATGTGCGCCTGTTCGTGAAGGAAATCGTGCGCGTGCTGAGCGACGATGGCCTGGTCGCAGTGGAGACGCCAGGCCCCTTTGAGCACGGCGTAACGCGGCTAGGGCTGACCGACGTCAAGAGCTGGAGAAATCTCTTGCGGCTCTTCGGTGGCAAGGTGAAGAGAGTTGCCTATGCCGACGCGATGGAGCCCTACGCCCATCAGGCCGGGGGCAGTCGACTCGTCCGACTCTTCGTTCAGCTGGACAAGAGAGGCGGGATTGCGTCGCCGGTCCTGGAGCCGGATCCCGGCATGCGCCTAAAAGTGCACGAATTCATCCGCGGGCACGTGCTGGAATGGCGCCGCAAAGGTCGCCGCGCCATCGCCAAGGCGAAGGGAACCCTGGGGGGTCGTGCTTGACTGCGGATCAAATCAACTGCGGTGGCCGACGATTTGTGCGGGCCAGCTTTTGTCGAACGGCATGTCGCCATCAGCCGCGAAGAAGTACAGATTGTGCCGCGACGGATACACCGTCTCGAAGATGCGCACGTTGCGGAAATACGGCTGCAGGAGCCGCAGCAGGTCTTCTTTCGACTTGAACTCGTACTCGTGCTCATGATGACTCTTGCCTGCCTCGCGTTCGACAATCGTGTAGCCGGACAGCACGCCGCCCGCGCCGAGGCGAGATTTGATGGCCGTCATCACCGCGCGTATTTCGTCCTCGGTGAAGTGCTCGATCGCGGCGTCCCAGACAACGTTGTCGAACATTCCCTGCGGCATCT
>LSTF01000098.1 GCA_001644455.1 Betaproteobacteria bacterium SCGC AG-212-J23 | reverse complement strand
CTGCTGGTCGCTCAGCTTGAGGTCGGTGCGCAGCTCTTCCGCGGTCGCCTGGAAGAGATCGACGCCTTCGTGCTTGGCGCCCTTCGCCTCGCCGCGCGAGCCGCCGCGGCCACCGCGCTTCCCGCCCATCTGCGCGGAAGCCTCGGCAGCAAGCACCAGCGCCAGCAGCACCGAGAGGAACCTTGCCCAGTTGGCCATCATCGCTCCCTGTACAGTAGCGACATGGTAAGGGCGATCTTGTTCCTGTTGATGACGCTTCCCCTGATCGCGGGCGCGCAGGACCTCCGCGACCGGGCGCTCGAGCAGGAAAAGCAGAGCCTCGAGCAGCAACGTCAGCAACAAGAAAGGCAGCGCAGCGTGACCGAGCAGCAGCGTCCCGAGCTCGCCAAGCCGGTCGTGACCAAGCGCGACGAGCGGGCCTGCGAAAGCGCGCGGGTGAACTACCAGGTGAGCTGCGGCCATCCCATCCGCCCCAAGTACCGCAGCCCGGCGTGCGTCGACGCCGAGCTTTTCATCCGGCAGAACTGCTGAATGGCGCCGCTCGCCGAGCTCGCGGCGACCGTCGCCGCGCTCCTCAAGGAAAAGCGGCACACCATCGCAGTGGCCGAGTCCTCCGCCGGTGGCCTGATCAATGCCGCGCTGGTCGCCGTGCCGGGCGCTTCCGCGTACTACCTGGGCGGCGGCGTAATCTACACCGTGCACGCACGCGAGCACATCGCCGGCCTGACTCGCGACGACGTGAAGGGAATGCGCTCGGCGAGCGAGCCGTACGCGAAGCTCCTCGCGCGGCGGGTGCGCGAGAAGGTTGGGGCGACGTGGGGCCTATCCGAAACGGGCGCGAGCGGACCGACGGGCAACCGCTACGGCGACGCGGCCGGCCACGCGTGCATCGCGGTCAGCGGCCCGGTCGACGCCGTGATCACGCTCGAAACCGGCAGCGCCGATCGCGAGGCGAACATGTGGACCTTCACCCGGCGCGCGCTGGCGCTCCTGGAAGAGTGCCTGCAAAAGGCCTGACAACAGAAAAGCGGGCCTTGCGGCCCGCTTTTTGCAGCGCCTCGTATGAGTGTCGAAGCGTGAGCTCCGATTCCCTGCGAGTCGCCACTCCAGGAAGAGTGGCAAGAATCGGTCCCGCCAACCCTATTTGGCGATCAGCCCCGCCTTGATGGCGATCTCGGAGACCCGGCGGTGCTCGTCGCGCATTTCCGCGAGCAGCCGGTCGGGCGGCGCGTAGTCGGCGAGGATGCCGAGCGGCTTGAGCTTGGCCGCTACGTCGCTCGAGCCGATCGCCCGCTCCAGCGCGGGGACGAGGCGCGCCGTCACCTCCGGAGAAACGCCGGCGGGCGCGAAGAACGCCGCCCAGACGCCGAACAGCCGCTGCGCATAGCCGAGCTCGCGCAGCGTGGGCACGTCCGGAAACTCCGGCCACTTGTCGGAGATGACGATGCCGCGCATCGCGCCGCTCTTGAGGTGCGCGGTCATCGTGCCGAGCGCGAGCACCACGCCTTCGATGTGGCCGCCGCGCACCGCGGTCACTGCCGGCGCGGCGCCGGTGAACGGCACCATCACGATGCCGGCGCCCGTCAGGGCGTTGATGGTCTGCACGCAGAAATCGCCGACCGAGCCGACGCCGGCGGTGCCGACGCGCACCATGCCGGGATTGGCCTTGGCGTACGCGATCATTTCCGGGAAGGTCTTGAAGGGCGCGTCGGCGCCGGCGGCGAGGATGCTGGGCGAGCGCATCGCCAGGCCAAGCGGCGCGAGGTCCTTGAAAGGATCGTAGCTCGCGGCCTTCGGATCCATGATGGCGCGGAACACCACGGCGGCGTTGTTGGTCAGGACCAGCGTGTAGCCGTCTTTCGCCGCCTTGACCACCAGGTCGGTGCCGAGCGCCCCGCCCGCCCCGGGCCGGTTGACCGGCACGACCGGCGTTTTCAGCTCGCGCGAGAGTTCCTCGGCGACGGCGCGCGCCGCGAGGTCGGTGGCGTCCCCCGCCGCCAGCGGAATGACGAGATTGATGGGGCCCGATGGATAGTTTTGTGCGAATGCACCCGAAACCAGCGTGCAAAGCAGAATTAGAGTTCTTATCATTGCAGCACTATGGCGAGCCAATTCCCGCTGGTCAACGTTTCACCCAATAACCCGGTCTTCGACCTGCCGATCTACGTCGCGCGCGACGAAGGCCTGTTCGCGAAGGCGGGCATCGACGTGCGCTTCCAGGCCAAGTACTCCGAGCGCGCAGCGTCCGACGCCGATCCATTCAAGAGGCTCAAAGAGTCGCTGTTCGAGCAGGGCAAGGCCGACGTCTACAACCTGTGCGAATGGGCGGGCATCGACCGCAGCGAGCACAGCAAGCGCGGCGCACAGGTGCTCGCGCTACGGCCGGCAGTGGGAGCTCAGGCAATCCTGTCTTTTGATTCTTCAATTCAAGAGCCGCGAGATCTCGCCGGCGTTCCCGTAGGTATCAACGACAAGACCGGCTCGCACTACACCACGCTGCAGAGCCTGGAAGGCGTGCTCGCCCGCAAGGACATCGTCGTCGAGCACCTCGGCATTCCCGAGAACCGCTACAAGGCCTTGAAGGAAAAAAAGAGTCGCGCGGTGGCGGTGATGGAGCCCTTCATCAGCCTGGGGCTCAAGGAAGGCGCGCACCTGGTGGACGTCACCTTCTACCGCGGCGCCGAGGTCATCGCGCCCGGACTCGCGGCCGAGCAGCGCACGGCGTACCTGGACGCGATCAACGAGGCCTCCGACCGCATCATGGCGGACTTCGGCAAATACAAGCACTACGTCACCGAGCAGACCAAGGGTGCGCTGCAGCCGCACGAGATGAGCGACGAGTTCGTGCGCTACACCCACTACGTGCTCTACGATCCGAAGCGCTTCCAGCAGGTCTACGAGTGGATGCGCTCCTGGGGCCTCGCCGAAGGCGACGCCGATCACGCCAAGGTCGTCGCCAGCTTCTAGCTAGTCGCCGTCGTCCGGCGCGCCGCCGCTGGCGACGATGTCGGACTGCTTGATCTTGTCGACGTTGAAGCGCTCGACCTTGCCGGTAATGGTCTTGATCAGGTCCTCGAGCTCCGGCGGTTCCTTCATGAAGCGCAGCGGGTTGGAGCGCGCGACGACGAAGGTCTTGAGATAAGGGCTGACGAAGCCTTTCGCCTTCAGCTTCTTCACCACCTCGGCGACCTTCTCATCGAGATCGAGGATCATGCCGGCGACTTTCTCGTGCTGCTTGAGGGTTTTCGCCAGAGACTCGTCCGAAAACTCGGTCAGCCTGCGCACGAAAGAGTTGTAGACGCCGCCGCTGAAGCGCGGGTTCTTCTCGTAGCAAAGGCCCATCGTCACGAACGAAGGCTCTTCCAGGTAGTAGGAGAAGTCCTTCTCCGCGCGGTTCGGGGTTTCTTGAATTAAACCCCTGACAATTCTTATGACCTCGAGCGACTTGTCTTTCAGGTTGTGGGCCTTCTCGGTGTTGAGCGCGAGGATCTGCCACGCGAGCTCGCGCTTCGGGACGACCAGCGCGGTGATCGCCCTCGCCCCCAGGCGGCGCATCGCGTCGAGGCGGTGGCGGCCGTTCGGCGTCCAGAAGCCCCTGTCCGGCGCGGTGACGGCGATGACCGGATCGAGGAAGAAGCCGGTGCGGTCGATGACATCGGCGAGGCGACGGTGGTGCACCTGGGAAAGGTCGCGCTGGAATGGCGTCGGCTCGATCTTGTCGATCGGCAGGATCGCCAGCAGCAGCGGGTTCTTTCCCAAGGGATCGCAGTACTGGCCAACGACGATTCCGCCGTCGCCTTCGATCCGCTTCAGCAGCTCGGGCGGGACCTCGTCGAGCCGGCAATCCGCCGGGGCAAAGCCGCGCGAGCCTGCTTTCTGTTTTCGCGGCCGCCGTTTTGCGGGGGCGCGTTTCAAACCGGTTTTCGCCATGTACTATTCATCACCCTTCAACCAGCAGGCATTTATATCCCATGATCGATCTCTACGCAGCCGGAACGTCCAACGGAATGCGCGCGCGCATCGCGCTCGAGGAATGCGGCCTGAGCTACAACTGGCACCCCATCGACCTGATGAAAGGCGAGCAGAAGAAGCCCGAGTTCCTCGCGCTCAACCCGATGGGCCAGATCCCGGTGCTGATCGACAGCGACGGCCCCGGCGGCAAGAAAGTCACGATGGCGCAATCGAGCGCCATCATGATGTATTGCGCCGAGAAGGCCGGGAAGTTCATTCCCAAGGACGGCGCGAAGCGCGCGGCGATGCTCGAGGCCTACATGAGCGCCTCGACCGACATCACGCCGATGTTCGGCTCCGTGAATGCCTGCGTGCGCGCCAAGGACCCGGTGCCTTACGTCCCGGCCGCCGACATGTTCAAGGACCGCCTGCGCGGCTACTTCAAGGTCTGGAACGACACGCTCGGCAAGCGCAAGTACGCCGGGGGCGACGAGTTCACCATCGCCGATCTTTCGCTCTACGCCGGCTACTGGCGCACCAAGGGCGCCTTCCCGGAACTGCTGCAGGGATTCTCGAATCTCGAGCGCTGGGGCGGCGAGCTGGCCGCGCGCCCGGGAATCCAGAAGGCGACCAAGCTCTAGCTATCTTTCCGCGGGCGCGAGCTTGATCTGCGGCGCCCAGGCGAGCCATTCCTTCTTCGGCTGCTCGTACAGGAAGAAGACCGTGCCGGACTTGGCGCGGGCCGACCCCGGCGGCGTCGCGAATTCGATTCCACCGGTGACGAGCGAGCGGAACGACTCGAGGTCGATCTCGAGGCCCTTCAGGATGCTGCCTTTGACGTTGAGGCCGCTCACGTTCCAGAAGGCCGAGCCCTCGCGCACCAGCGGCGCGTAGCGCTGCAGGACGAGGATGTGCACGTCGGCCGAGGCGGAATTCGGCGCCAGGTCGATCTTCTGCACCAGGCCGACCTCGACGCCGCGGTAGTAGACCGGCGTGTTCGCGCGCAAGGACATCGGCCGCTCGGCGCGCAGGATAACCTTCAGGCCGGGCGTCTCCAGGCCGACCGGCGGCGCATCGAGCCCCTTGAATTCGCGTTTCGCCTCGCCGTTCTCCGGACCCGGCAGCGCCTGGATCTCCGGGCCGCTCAGCACGGTGTTCAGGCCGGTGACGTTGCCCCAACCGACCTGCGGCCGCACGATCCAGAAGGACGAGCCTTCGCGCGCGATCGGCCCGGCGGAGCGCACCAGGCGCGCGCGCACTATCACGTGCTTCTGGTCGGGGGAGAGCTCGACGCGGCTCACCTCGCCGACCGCGACGCCGCGGTAGCGCACCGGCGTCTGCCCGGGGCGAAGGCCCGCGCCCTCGCTGAAAGTGATGCTGATTTCGGGGCCGATGCTGCGCACGTGCTGGAACACGAGCCAGCCCCCGACCGCGAGCGCCACGACTGGCACCACCCAGACGAGGCGGAACAGCCGGCGGCGGCGGATCCTCGCCTTGGGAAGCTCTTCGCCGGTCATCGCTGCTCCCAGAGGAGCTTCGGGTCGAACGCCGAAGAGGCGAGCATGGTGAACACCACCACGCCGGCGAAGGCGAACAGGCCCGGCCCCGGCACCACGGTGGCAAGCTGGCCGAGCTTGACCAGCGCCACCAGTACCGCGAGCAGGAAGACGTCGAGCATCGCCCAGGGCCCGACCGCGTCGATGAGCTTGTAGAGCCCGGTACGCCAGCGCGACCGGCGACCCTTGTGCAGCATGCTCGAGACCACGAGGAAGAACAGCCCCGCCAGCTTGAAGAGCGGAATCACCATGCTTGCCATGAAGACGATCACTGCAACCACCCACTCGTTATGCTGCGCGAGGCTCACCACGCCGTCCCAGATCGTGTTGTCGGACTGCGCCCCGTAGAGCTCCATATGGAGGATGGGAGAGATGTTCGCGGGCACGTACAAGACGAGCGCCGCGAGCGAGAGCGCCGCGGTGACGTGCAGGCTCGCCGAGCCGCGGCGCACTCCCAGAAACGTGCCGCAGC
>LSTF01000097.1 GCA_001644455.1 Betaproteobacteria bacterium SCGC AG-212-J23 | reverse complement strand
CGCGGCCACATCGAAAGCTTCGGCCGCACCGGCGTCACCAGCCGCCGCATGGGAGACGTCACCACGCTGTGGGCGCTGCGCGCCAGCGGCGAGGAGTTCCCGATCGAGGCCTCGATCTCGCAGGCGAGCGAGGGCGGCCGGCGCTACTTCACCGTGATCCTGCGCGACATCACGCTGCGCAAGCAGGGCGAGGAGGCGCTGATCAAGCAGAAGGAGGAGCTGCGCGAGCTGTCGGCGCGAGTGCTCGAGGCACGCGAAGAGGAAAAGACCCATATCGCGCGTGAGCTGCACGACGAGCTCGGGCAGCTGCTCACCGCCCTGAAGATGGACCTCCTCTGGCTGCGGGAGCGCTTGCAGGGCGGGGACGCCGAAGTCATTGCCAAGGCCGCCGGCATGGATGGCCTGCTCGACCAGATGGTGGGCTCGACCCGCCGCATCTCCGCCGACCTGCGGCCCCTGATGCTCGACGACCTTGGCCTCGCCGACGCGGCGAGCTGGCTCGTGCAGGACTTCTCGCAACGCTCGGGCATCCGCTGCGAGATCAAGCTGGTGGGCGAGGACTTCACCGGGGTCGAGGGCAGCATCGCCACCGCGGTCTACCGCGCGATCCAGGAGTCGCTCACCAACATCGGGCGCCATTCGGGGGCGAAGAATGCCTGGGTGATCCTGACGCTCGAGGGCGACCAGGTCCACTTCGAGGTCGAGGATGACGGGCGGGGTATCGCGCCGCAGGACATGGCAAAGGTCCGTTCGCTCGGCCTCAAGGGCATGCGCGAGCGCGTCGCCTACTTCGGCGGTTCGCTCGAGATCACCCGCGCGCCGCGCGGCGGAACCCGGCTGCGGGCTCATCTGCCGGTACGACAAGCTCCAGAAAGGAACCCCGCATGATCTTCGTGCTGATCGCCGACGACCATAAGATCGTGCGCGACGGTCTGAAGCGCATTCTGTCCGCACACGGCGACATGGAAGTCGCCGCCGAGGCGGCAAGCGGGGACGAAGCGCTCGCCCTGGTCAAGGCAAACGATTACGACATCGCGATGATCGACATGTCGATGCCTGGCCTCGCCGGCCTCGACCTGATCAAGCGGCTGAAGATCGAGAAGCCGAAGCTGAAGATCCTGGTCCTTTCCATGCACGGCGAGCTGCAGTACGCGGCGCGCGCGTTGAAGGCGGGCGCATCGGGCTACCTCAACAAGGACAGCGCCGCGGAGCAGCTCGTCGGTGTGGTGCGCAAGATCGCGGCGGGCGGGATGCACGTCGGCGATGCGGCCGCGGCCGGCCTGGTCGCTTCCGACAAGGCGCCTCACGAGAGTCTGTCCGATCGCGAGTTCGAGGTTCTGCGACTGCTCGTCGAGGGGCGCGGGCCGACCGAGATCGGCGAGCAGCTCCATCTCTCGGTCAAGACCGTCAGCACCCACAAGGCGCGCATCCTCGAGAAGCTCGGCCTGAGCAGCACCGCCGAGCTGGTGCGCTACGCGCTGGAGCACAAGCTCCTGCAGTAGGTCAGCGCACCACCAGCACCGGGATCTTCGACTTGGCGAGCACGTGGTTCGTCTCGCTGCCGAGGATCACGCCGCCGAGGCCACTACGCCCATGCGAGGCCATGACGACGGCGTCGCACTTTGCCGAACGGGCGGTGCGCAGGATCGCTTCCCAGGGCTGGCCGCCGGTGACGTGCTTCACCTGGCAACGCACGCCTGCCGTCTTGGCTTGGCTCTGAATAACCGCGAGCGCCTGAGCCGCCTGCTTGAGGAAGATTTTCTTGCAGTCCTGCGGCGACATGCCGGGGACGTGATACAGCGTCGCTTCGCCGTACGCTGGCGGCACGTAGGGAAAGATCACATAGAGCCCGGTTACCTTGGCGCCGACGGCGCGAGCGAGCTTGACGCCGGCCCTGATGCCCTTTGCCGCGAGCTTCGAGCCGTCGGTGGGAATGAGGATGTGGCTGAACATTCACTTCACCAGCAATACCGGCAACGGCGGAATGTGCACGACTTTCGTCGCGGTGGACCCCTGTAGAGCCTGACCAAGCTCGGTCATGCCGCGGGTGCCGACGCAGATGAGGTCGCAGCTCGTATCCTTGGCGTGCTTGACGATTGTCTCGGCCGTCGGTCCGACGAGAACCCGCGCCTCGTGGGAGATCCCGGAGCGCTCGAGCCTCGTCCGTGCCGCGGCCAGGCAGGTTTCGCCTTCTTCCTGGTAGTACCTGTCGATCTGGGCCTTGCTGACGACCTTCCTGAAGTTCGGGAGCTTCGGCAGTGGAGCGTGCACCGTCAGCAGTTCGACCACCGGCTTCTCCCGGTACCAGCCGGCGTGCTCGATCAGGCAGTCGACCGCCGCGAGCGAGTTTTTTGAGCCATCAACAGCGAGGAGTATTTTCATGCGGCTACTCTGCCGGCGGGAAGCAGCGCGCGGTATCGGCGCATGCTGCAACGCTCCGTAGGAGAGATCCGGTCGCAACGTAGGACGTTTCCGATCAGTCCTCGCTGTCGACCCCATCGATAGGAATACTCCTACAGCAGGATCGGTGTTGCGCCGATACCGCGGCTTGGCGTGCGCCGCCACACTGGCGCAAGGATCTCAAACCGGAGATAGCCATGACCTACAAACGCATCCTGGTGCCGGTGGACGGCAGCCAGACCTCAACCCTCGGCTTGCGCGAGGCGATTCGGCTCGCCAAGGGCCAGGGAGCCAGCCTGCACCTGGTTCACGTCGTCGACGGGCACTACATGCTTCTCAGCGGCATCGAGAGCGGCGTCCACACGGATGAGCTGCTCCAAGCCCTGGGGCAGAGCGGTCGCCGGATTCTGCGCAAGGCCGAAGGCCTGGTGAAAAAGCAGGGGTTGAAGTGCAGCGTCGCATTGCTCGAAACGCTCACAGGGCCTGCCGCGGATCTGATCGTCCGCGAGGCGAGAAAGCGGCGCGCCGAGCTCATCGTCATCGGTACCCACGGCAGGCGCGGCGTGAAAAGACTCCTCATGGGCAGCGATGCCGAGCAGATCGTGCGCACCTCGCCGGTGCCGGTGATGCTGGTGCGCTCGGGGAAATAGCGGTCCGGTCGACGCGGCCTTGGAATCGACCCGCTAGCCGCGCCGGCGAAGCACCTTCCAGAGGTCGTACCAGAGTACTCCGGCAATGCCGGCCACGGCGGCGACCGCCAGATCGCCGGCACGCAGCGCCGTGAAGCGGAAGATCCCTGCCGCGGAAGGCAGGTAGATCGCCGCGACGAGTGTGGCGAGCGCGCCGCACGAGATCCACCAGAACGCCGCATTGGGCGTGCGCAGACTCCCGAGGAGGCTGCGCTCCGTCGAGCGGACCGCCAGGATCAGCGCCAGGTTGGCGAGCACGATCGCCGTAAAAGCCGCCGCGCGCGTTTCGCCTTCCGTGCGCCCCTCGCTCAGCATCCAGGCGTATACGCCCAACACTGCCGCGAGCATGGTGGCGCCGAGCGCGAGGCTGATGCCGAGCATGCGCAGGTTGAAAAGAGGCAGGCGCGGGTCGCGCGGCGGCCGCTGCATGGCACCCTCGTCGTCGCGTTCCGCCTCGAACACCACCGTGCACGCGGGATCGATGACGAACTCGAGGAATACCACGTGCACCGGGTACAGGAATGCCGGCCCGCCGAGGGCGAGCGGAATGAAGGACATGCCGGCGATCGGCACATGCACCGAAATCAGGTAGCGCATGGCGCTGCGGATGTTCTCGTAGATGCGTCTGCCCAGGCGCACGGTGCGCACAATCGAGCCGAGGTCGTCCTCGATCAGCACGAGCGCTGACGCCTCGCGCGCCACGTCGGTGCCACGCTTTCCCATGGCGATGCCGATGTGCGCGGCCTTCAGCGCCGGCGCGTCGTTCACGCCATCGCCCGTCATCGCCACCACCTCGCCGGCGGCGCGGTAAGCCTGCACCAAGCGCAGCTTCTGCTCCGGGCGGACGCGCGCAAATACATTGATGGACCGCACCGCCCGCGCGAGCGCCGTATCGTCCATCCGGGCGATCTGCGCGCCCGCGAGCGCTCCGCCCTGCGTGGAAATTCCCGCCTCGGCCGCGATCTTCATCGCGGTGCCGGGGTGATCGCCCGTGATCATCACCACCCGAATTCCGGCCCTGCGGCACTGCGCCACCGCTGCCGGAACCGAAGCGCGAATCGGATCGGCGAGCGCCACGAATCCGAGAAAGCGGAACGGGTATGCCGACGGATCGTCGAGATAGGGCCGGTCCCAGTCGGCCTCGGCAACGGCGAGAAGACGCCACCCATGCCGGGCGGCGGCCTCGATTTCACCGATTCTCCCTTCCTCCTTGCAAAGGCGAAGCACCGTCTCCGGCGCGCCCTTGATCGTCACTCGCGCGGAGCCGTCTACCAGCCGCCATGCGTGGCACATGGCCAGAAACCGGTCGGAGAACGGATAGTCGCGCTCGAGCTTTCCGCCCGCGCGCAGGGCTGCCGCCATGTCGCCCGCCGCCGAGACGATGGCCTTCTCCATGGGATCGAACGGCTCGAGCTCGCATGCCAGTGCCGCCGTAGTGAGCACGGCGTCCCGGTCGCCGCTAACTTGCACCACGCTCATCCGGTTCTCGGTCAGCGTGCCGGTCTTGTCGACACACAGCACGGTGGCGGCGCCCAGGGTCTCGATCGCCGGCATGCGCCGCGTCAGGACGCCGTGGCGAGAGATGCGCCACGCGCCAAGCGCAAGGAACACCGTCAGCACGACCGGAAACTCCTCCGGCAGGATGGCCATGGCGAGGGTGAGACCGGCAAGGATGCCAGCGAGCCATTCGCCGCGAGTGGCGGCATAGTAGAGAACCATCGCCACGGAGAGCGCGATGGCGAGCGCGGCGACCACCTTCACGATGCGCGCCGTTTCCCGCTCGAGGCTCGTTTTGCCCGATTCCAGGGTCGCGAGCGATGCGCCGATGCGCCCAAGCTCGCTGCGCGGGCCGGTCGCGACGACGAGCGCCTTGCCATGCCCCGCCGTCACCAGTGCGCCCGAATGGACGACGTCGCCTTCCCCCTTGCCGACCGGAAGCGACTCTCCCGTAAGCAGCGATTCATCCGCGGCAAGGTCGGTGGCGCGCACAAGGCGCGCATCGGCGGGAATCCGGTCTCCTTCCGAGACAATCAGGACGTCTCCCACCACCACGTCCGCGCCCGCGATGCGTAGCCGCTCGCCGCCGCGAATGACGAGGGCACGCGGGCTCGAAAGATCGCGCAGCGCGTCGATCGCGCGCTCGGCCTTGCGCTCCTGGACGATGGTGATGGCGACGACGACGACGATGGAAGCCGCAAGGACCAGCGCCTCGCGAATGTCGCCCACCACGAGGTACACGCCGGCGGCGGCCAGCAGCAGCAGGAACATCGGCTCGCGCACCACGCCAAAGGCGCTGGCAAGCAGGCCCCTGCGTTCCGCGGCCGGGAGCGCGTTGGGACCATCGGCGGCGAGGCGCGCCGCCGCTTCCGCGGCTGTCAGCCCCGTGACTTTCGAATCGGCCGCCAACGACGCTCCTCTCTCAGGCGGCCCCGAGCAGCGCCCCGACACCGGCGGTCAAGCCCATCGCGAGCGCACCCCAGAACGTGACGCGCAGTGCGCCTGCGGTCACGCTTGCTCCGCCGGCGCGCGCGGCCAGCCCGCCCAGCAGGGCGAGGAATACGAGTGAAGTGCCCGAAACGAGTGCGATCAGGCTCGCTTCCGGCGCCAAGGCCGTGACCAGGAGCGGCATGGCTGCGCCGGCTGCAAAGCTGGCGGCAGAGGCCAAGGCGGCCTGAATCGGGCGAGCGCCGAGGGCCTCGGAAATCCCGAGCTCGTCGCGGGTATGCGCGCCCAGCGCGTCGTGCGCCATGAGCTGGTCGGCGACCTGCTTCGCCAGCGCCGCATCCAGGCCTCGGCCGACGTAGATCGCCGCCAGCTCCTTTCGCTCGCCGGCGTCGTCCGCCTTTAGCTCCCGGCGCTCGCGCTCGATGTCCGCCCGTTCCGTGTCCGCCTGCGAGTGGACGGAGACGTACTCGCCGGCAGCCATCGACATGGCTCCCGCGACGAGGC
>LSTF01000096.1 GCA_001644455.1 Betaproteobacteria bacterium SCGC AG-212-J23 | reverse complement strand
GCAGCGACGTTGACGGTCCAATGGCAGGCGCAGCTCACGTTGCTCTCGCGCCCGGCCTCGATGTTCTGGTAGGCGCCGACCTTGTCCGGCGTCTTGTGCGCGGCGGACAGGTCCTGGCCCTTGAACGCCGGGCGGAACTCGTAGTCGAGGCCTTCGGCCTTGAAGTAGCCCTTCTCCTCGGCGACCCACTCGTGCAGGCGGAAATGCGGGGTGATCAGGAACTTGCTCATGGCTTTCTCCTCTTCAACAGCAGACGGATGACTTCGATTCGGCGACGCGGCGCTCGCGGATCATGCCGACATGCGCCTCCATGAACTGCCGCGCGCCGCCGGCGTCGCGCGCTTCGATGAGCGCGACGAGCCTGCGATGCGCTTCCAGAATCTTCTTGGCCACCGCGCGGTTCAGGGTGCGGTTGCGGCTTGGCCATGACACGTGCTGCAGCGAGACGAGCTGGTAGTGCAGCACGCGATTGTGCGAAGCCTCGGCGACGCCGAGATGGAACTGCAGGCTCGAGCGCGTGAATTCGTCCAGGTCGTGCAGTAGCCCCTCCGCCTGGACGAGAAGGCCCTTCAGGAACGAAATCTCATCGTTGGTGGCATGACGCGCCGCGAGCTCCGCGGCGAGGCTCTCCACCGCCCCTTGCGCGGCGAGGATCTCTTCGCGGTCGATGTCGGCCAGCTCTAGCTGCACCGCCAGCGCTTCGGCGAAGAGCTGCGGATTGCCGCGCGTGATGCGCGCGCCGCCGCCGGCGCCGCGCGAGATGTCGACGATTCCCAGCCCCTCGAGCGTGCGCAGCGCGTCGCGCGCCACCATGCGGCTCACACCGTGGCGCGCGGCAACGTCTTTCTCGGTTCCGAGGAAATCGCCCGGGCGGTAGCGCCGCTCGAACAGCGCCTCGCGAACGTCGGCGACGATCCGCGAGGCGAGAGTCGCCGAGCGGCCGGCGAAGAGGGGATGAACGGTCATCTCTAAAGATAGTATCTTTAACGGAACGGCAAGAAACCGCAAGTGGTGTGCATTTCCCCCGCGAATCGCTGTCGCGTTCGGACGACGATGGGTGTCGGGCGGAGCGTTAGACCGCCCGGAATGGGGCCGCAGGGGCGGCCTGCAACTTCAGGGGAATACGGTGGAGCCATGAGAATCCAGCCTCAGGTGCTGAACCAGGTCGAGCAGCAGCTCCAGCTGCTGTTCTCGCGCTGCCCCGAGCTTTCGGGGTTTGCCGTGCGGGGCGAGGAGGACGATCTCTTCGTCAGCGACGTGGGCATTGCGCCGCGCCTCTCGGCGGAGCAATACGGCGAGATCTACCAGGACATCGCCCTGACACTTTCTGAGCTTCTCGAGGAGCGGCCCGAGGCCTGCGTTCTCCTGCGCGGCAGGACTTTTTGCCGCGAGCTGCACTGAAAAACCGCTGCGACAGGAATCCCCTGTAGTGGTCTAGGGAAATCCCCGATTCCGGGGTTTTCCGAGCTCCTGTAGTGTTGCTAGTGACACCCGCACTGGCGAGGCCACTACATGAGCAGCAGCAGCAACAGCAACAAGATCCCCGAGTTCCGGCTAAGCAAGGCCGACAAGGTCGCCGAAGGACTGCTCGGCCGCCTGGAGGCGAGCGTCGACGCGAAAATGAAGGCGCTGTTCGCGCGCTGCCCCAGCCTGCACGGCTTCTCGGTCCAGGATCGCGCCATGCTGCCGCGGAGCGTCGACAAGAACCGCATTCCGGACGCGGACCTGTTCATCACCGAGATCGGCATCTTCCCGAAGCTCGACTCCAAGTACGACGAAATCCACGACGAGATCACGCTCACGATCTCGGACCTCGTGCACGACGAGCCGCACGCCTACGATTTCCTGCGCGGCCGCACGTTCGCGCGCACGCTGCACTGAGCACCTAAATCCGGGGGGATAAGGGGGAACTTGCGCTCGCCGCCGCGGCGCGATGCGTCGCGGCGGCTGGAGCGCCTCCAGAGAGACGATGGGCTATCGCATCGACTATCAGGCGCGTGAAGGCGTTCTAGCCGCGATCGTGAGCGGCAAGTCGAAGTATGCCGCGCGCATCGCGCGCGATCTTGCCGCGCATGCCGGCGAGCGCGAACTCCTGATCGACCTGCGGCGCCTCGAGGATCGCGTCGGGAATCTGGGTACGTTGGTCGGCACGATAGGCAGCCGGCGCATCGCGGTTCTCGACGTGGCGGAGAACGATCGCTACTACGTGTTCGCCGAGATGCTGGCTCGCTCGCTCGGCTGCACGCTGCGCCTATTCGCCGACGCCCAGTCGGCGATCCGCTGGCTCTCCCGCAAATAGCTTAGTAGCGGTACACCACGACCTTGTCGGCCGCCGATTCCGGCGTCCAGACTTCGCCCTTGCGGCCGTGGATCTGCCGCACGTTGGCGTTGCGGCTCGAGGAACGGAAGCTCTCGAACCTTTCGGTTGCCGGATCGAAGCGCAGCATCGCCTGCGCGCTCCACTCCGAAGTCCAGACCTTGTCGGTCTCGTCGACGTACACCGCGTAGAGGTGCGGGTCGTCGCCTGGCGCGCGCCACGCGGTCCACTTGCCGGTCTTCGGCTCGTAGCGGGAGAGATTTCCCGAGTTCCATTCCGAGACCCAGATGTTGCCCTTGGAGTCGGACCAGACGCGGCGCGCGCCCTGGCGCGGCGTCGGCGGCTCGATCACCGTCGCTTTTCCGGTTCCCGTATCCACTTTTGCAATATGAGAACCCGCGAGGGAAGCGTAGTACACCGTTCCATCGGGCGTGACGTGGATGCCGTAGGTACCGCGCCCGCGCGGCGAGTCGAACACGTCCATCTTGCCGGTGCGCGGATCGAGGCGGCCGTAGATGCCGCTCTGGCCGGTAAACCAGCTCACGCCCTTCTTGTCGAAGATCGCGGTGTTGAGATTGGCATAGCCGCCGTCGGCGGGTAGCGGCCACTTCTTCACCAGGTGCGTCTTTGGATCGACGCGCACGATCGCGTTCTGGCCGCCGTCGGTGAGGAAGGGCGCGCCATCTTCCCCCGCGACCACGCCGTGCGGCGAGGAGCCGGTGCCGAGCTTCACGAACTCCACCTTGCCGCTTTTCGGGTCGAGGATGCCGAGGTTGCCGCTGCGTTGCGCCGAGATCCATATCGGGCCGTCCGGTTTCGTGTCCGCCCAGACATCGTGCAGTCCATGTCCGGGAGGAACCGGGTATTCCTGCACACGAACTTGGGCGCCCACGGCGGCAGCGAACGCACAGAGAACGAAGGTCAGTAATTTCGTCATGGCTGAGGTACATTCTGGCGCAAATGGATCTCACGCTCCAGGTCGGGAAATACGAGGTGCAGAAGCACCTCGGCAAAGGGGCGAGCGGCACCGTTTACCTCGCTAAGGACACTTTCACCGGCAAGGAGGTGGCGCTCAAGACCATCGAGCCCGAGGTGTTCCGCGACCCCGAGTTCGGCACCGTCTACCGCTCGCAGTTCCTGAACGAGGCTTCGCTCGCCGGCAAGCTTCGCCATCCGCACATCGTCTCGATCCTCGACGCGGTGGTGGGCGAGGAGTCGGGGCACATCGCGATGGAGCTGGTGATGGGCGGGGACCTGTCGAAGCACGTCATCTCCGGCAAGCTGCTGCCGATCGCCGACGTGCTGCAGATCGCCTTCAAGTGCTGCGGCGCGCTCGAGTACGCCGCCGCGCAGGGCATCGTCCACCGCGATATCAAGCCGGCGAACATCATGATCGCCCAGGGCACCGAGGTGAAGATCGCCGACTTCGGCGCCGCCTTCCTGAAGAAGAGCCAGGTGGTGCAGACCGCGGCCATGGGCTCGCCCTACTACATGTCGCCGGAGCAGATCCAGGGCAAGGAAGTGAGCTTCCATAGCGACATGTACTCGCTCGGCGTGGTTCTGTACGAGCTCCTGACCGGCGGACGCCCGTTCGGCGGCAAGAACATCGAGGCGCTGATGCAGAAGATCATCCAGGAGGAAGCGGCGCCGCCCTCCAGCCTGCGCGCCGACTTGCCGAAGCCCCTGGACTCGCTCGTGCTGCGGGCGCTGAAGAAGGACCCGAAGCAGCGCTACCCCACCTGGGCCGAGTTCGCGCTCGAGATCACCAAGATCGGGCCGCTGGTGCTGCCGGCCGGCGCGATCTCCGACAGCGAGAAGTACACGATGCTGAAGAGCGTGCCGATGCTCTCCACGCTCGCCGACTCGGAGCTTTGGGAGCTGGCGCGCGCCGGGAAGTGGGCGCGCCTCGCCAAGGGCAAGCAGATCGTGAAGGAGAAGGAGAAGGGCACCAGTTTCTTTTTCCTCGCCAAGGGCGAAGCCAAGGTCACCAAGGGGCCGCGCCTGCTCAACATGGTGAGCGGCACCGAGTTCTTCGGCGAGATGGCATGGATCGCAGGCGGCGAGGCGCGCCACGCCACCGTCGAGTCGCACACCGAGGTGCTGATCTCTGAATTCGAGCCCATGGCCTTGGAGAAGATGAGCCTCGGCGCGCAGCTGCAGCTCACCCGCGCGCTGGTGCGCAACGTCGCCGACCGCCTCGCGCTCGCCAATACCCGCCTCGCGCGCTGATGGCCATGCAAGGCAAGCGGGTGGCGGTGCTGGAAAGCCGCCTCGGCCGCGAGCTCACGGAACTCGTCGCCGGGCGCGGCGCCGAGGCGTTCCACGCGCCGGCGCTCGCCGAGTTGCCCGACCTCGACCGGGACCGGATCGCCGAGCTGGTGCGCTCGCTCGAAGCGCGGCCGGCAAGGGTCTTCGTGTTCCAGACCGGCGTCGGCACGCGGGCCCTGTTCGCCGCGACGGACGCGCTCTTGCTCACCGAGAAGCTCATCTCCTTCACGAAGAGCGCGCTGGTCGCGGTGCGCGGCCCGAAGCCCACGGGGGCGCTGCGCCAGCGCGGCGTGCGCATCGATCGCAGCGCGGCCGACCCGTTCACGACCCGCGAGATCCTGAAGTGCATCGAGGACGTGCCGCTGAAAGGCGAGCGCGTCATCGTGCAGCGCCACGGCAGCGCCAACCGGGAGCTGGATGCCGCGCTGGAAGCGCGCGGCGCCGAGGTGATCGAGATCCCCACCTACCGCTGGTCGCTGCCGCAGGACACCGCGCCGCTCGCCGAGCTGGTCGGCAAGCTGGAGCGCGGCGAGATGGACGCGGTGCTCTTCACCAATGCGGAACAGGTGCGGAATCTTTTCCTGATCTCGAAACAACTGAACAAGGATGTGCAGGGACCGCTGAACCGCACGCTGGTCGCCTCCATCGGGCCGGTCGCGTCGGCGGCGCTGCGCGAAGCGGGAGTCAAGGTCGGCGTCGAGGCGAGCCCGCCGAAGCTCGGCGCGCTGCTGTCATCGCTGGAGGGTGCCCTATGAGGTTCGTTTTCCTGTTCCTGTTCGCGGCGCAGGCGTTCGCGCAGTCCTATCCGACGCGGCCCGTGCGGCTGGTGGTCGGCTTCGCGCCCGGCGGCGCGGCCGACTTCGTGGCGCGGGCTTTCCAGGAGCCGCTTGGCCGCGTCCTCGGGCAGCCGGTCGTCGTCGACAACCGGCCGGGCGCGGGATCGAGCATCGCCGCCGAGTTCGTCGCCAAGGGCCCGGCCGACGGCTACACCTTCCTCATCGCCAGCCCGTCGAGCATCCTGGTGAACCCGCTGCTCTCGCCGAAGGCCGACTTCCAGCCGATGAAGGACCTCGCGCCGGTGAGCAAGGTGACTTCCTCGCCGCTGCTGCTGGCGGTCAATCCGAATCTCGGCGTGGCGAACCTGCGCGAGCTCGTCGCGTACCTGAAGAAAAACCCCGGCAAGGTGAACTACGCCACCTCCGGCAACGGCTCGGCGCCGCACCTCTCGGCGGTGCTCTTCATGCGCCTCGCCGGCGTGGAGATGGTGCACGTGCCCTACAAGGGCGGCGCCCCTTCGGTGCAATCGGTGCTGGCGGGAGACACGCAACTCGCCTTCGCCACCCCGCCTTCGGTGCTGCCGCTCGTGCAGGGCGGCCGGCTGCGGGCGCTCGCGGTGACGAGCCGCAAGTCCACGCCGCTCGTTCCCGGCGTGCCGGGAATGGTCGAGGCGGGGCTGCCCGACTACGAGATTTCCTTCTGGTACGGGTTCTTCGTGCCGACCGGGACGCCCGCCGAAGCGGTGAAAAAAC
>LSTF01000095.1 GCA_001644455.1 Betaproteobacteria bacterium SCGC AG-212-J23 | reverse complement strand
AGTACTCGCGCCGGCTGCTCGACTGGTGCCAGGACGAGCAGGTGCCGTTCCTCTACGCCTCGTCCGCCTCGGTGTATGGCGCCGGGCCCGATTTCCGCGAAGACCGGAAATACGAGAAGCCGCTCAACGTCTACGGCTATTCCAAGTTTCTCTTCGACCAGCACGTGAGGAATATCCTCGAGGAGAGGACCGCCCAGATTGCGGGCCTGCGCTACTTCAATGTCTACGGCCCGAACGAGACACACAAGGGGCGGATGGCCTCGGTCGCGCTGCACGCCTGGCAGCAGCTGCACGCCGAGGGCAGGGTGAAGCTCTTCGTCGGCTCGGCGGGCTACAGCGACGGCGAGCAGCGCCGCGATTTCGTCTATGTCGACGACGTGGTGGCGGTGAACCTGTGGCTGCTCGAGCGGCGCGACGTCTCCGGCATCTTCAATTGCGGCACCGGCCGTGCGCAGAGCTTCAACCGCCTCGCCGTGGCGGTGATCAACGCCGTGAACCGCACCGGCCTGACGCTGCACGAGATCGTCGCCAAGGGGTTGATCGAGTACGTTCCCTTCCCCGAAGCGCTGCAAGGCAAGTACCAGAGCTTCACCGAGGCGGACATGTCCCGCCTCAAGGCCGCCGGCTACCCCGGGGAGTTCATGAACGTGGAGCAGGGCGTCGCTGCGTACGTGAGGGAGCTACAAGGCAAGTGAAACGCACCATCGAAGACTTCATCGGCAACACGCCGCTGGTCCGCCTTCAGCGCCTGGACACGGAATCGCAGAAGCACAAGAACGTCATCCTGGCAAAGCTGGAGGGCGACAACCCCGCGGGCTCGGTCAAGGACCGCCCGGCGATCTCGATGATCCGGCACGCCGAGAAGCGCGGCGACATCAAGCCCGGCGACGTGCTGATCGAGCCGACCTCGGGAAACACCGGCATCGCATTGGCGATGGCGGCGGCGATCCGCGGCTACAAGATGATCCTGATCATGCCCGAGCACCTCTCGGTCGAGCGGCGGCAGACGATGCGCGCCTTCGGCGCCGAGATCGTCCTCACGCCGCAGAAGGGCGGCATGGAGGGGGCGCGCGACCTCGCCGAGAGGATGGTGAAAGAGGGCAAGGGCACGATGCTCGACCAGTTCGCCAACCCCGATAACCCGCGCATCCACTACGAAACCACCGGCCCGGAGATTTGGCGCGATACCGAAGGCAAGATCACGCACTTCGTCTCCAGCATGGGCACCACCGGCACGATCATGGGCTGCTCGCGCTTCCTGAAGGAGAAGAACCCGAAGATCGAGATTGTCGGCTGCCAGCCGCAGGAAGGCTCGCAGATTCCCGGCATCCGCAAGTGGCCCGAGGCCTACCTGCCGAAGATCTACGACAAGGCGCGCGTCGACCGCCTCGAATACGTGAGCCAGGGCGAGGCCGAGGAGATGACCCGCCGCCTGGCGAGGGAAGAAGGAATCTTCGCCGGCATCTCCTCCGGCGGCGCGATGCACGTCGCGCTGCGCATCGCGAAGGATCTGAAGAACGCGGTGATCGTGACGATCGTCTGCGACCGCGGCGATCGCTATCTGACCACCGGCGTCTTTCCCGACTGATGACGCCAGTCCTCGCCTTCGACATCGAAACCGTTCCCGATGTCGCCGGCATCCGCAAGCTGTTCGATCTGCCGGCTGATCTTCCCGACGCGGAGGTCGCGGAAGTCGCCTTCCAGAAACGCCGCGTCGCCTCGGGCAACGACTTCCTCCAGCCGCACCTGCAGCGCGTGGTGGTCGTCTCGTGCGTGCTGCGCGACGACGAGGGCGTGCGGGTCTTCTCGCTCGGCGAACCCGACCACGGCGAGAAGGAGACGATCCAGCGCTTCTTCGAAGGCGTCAACAAGTACGTGCCGCAGATCGTCTCCTGGAATGGCCGCGGCTTCGACCTGCCGGTGCTGGTCGCGCGCGGCCTGATTCACGGCGTTGCCGCCGCAAGCTTCTGGGATACGGGCAACGACAACAAGGATTTCCGCTACTCGAACTACATCAGCCGCTTCCACGACCGCCATCTCGACCTCATGGACGTGCTGGCGATGTACGGCTTCCGCGGCTCGCCGCTCGACGACATGGCGCAGCTCTCCGGCTTCCCGGGCAAGGTCGGGATGGACGGCAGCCAGGTCTGGCCGGCGTACCAGAGGGGCGAGGTTCGCCAGCTGCGCGACTATTGCGAGGCTGACGTCGCCAACACCTATCTCCTCTACCTGCGCTTCCAGATGATGCGCTGCGCGTTCACGCCGCAACGCTACGCCGAGGAATGCGCGTTGCTGCGCACCATGCTGGAAAAGCGCACCGAGCCGCACTGGCAGAAGTTCCTGTCGCTCTGGAAAACCTGAAGCTCCACATCGACGCCCTCGACAACGAGGGGCGGGGCGTCGCGCGCAATCCCGAAGGCAAAGTCGTGTTCGTCGAAGGCGCGCTGCCCGGCGAGGACGCGGAAGTGCGCATCTTCAAGCAGGGCCGCAAGTTCGATGTCGGCGCCGCCATTTCGATCACGAATCACAGCCCCGGCCGACGCGAGCCGCGCTGCGCGCATTTCGGCGTGTGCGGCGGCTGCGCCACGCAGCATGCCGACGAGCGCACGCAGATGGCGGCGAAGCAGCGCTGGCTGGAGGACTGCCTCGAGCGCATCGGCAAGGTGAAGCCCGAGACCCTGCTGCCGATCGTCTACGGGGATGAATGGGGTTACCGGCACCGCGCGCGGCCCTCGGTGCGGCGCGTGGAGAAGAAGGGCGGCGTGCTGGTCGGCTTCCGCGAGCGGCGCTCGACCTATATCGCCGACATGCGCGAGTGTCCCGTTCTGCCGGACGGCGTCTCTCGCCTCTTACCTCACCTGAGGGTCTTGATTGAACGTCTTTCCGTGCGAGAACGTGTGCCGCAGATCGAGGTGGCGATGGGCGATAACGCCATCGCGCTGGTTTTCAGGCACCTGCTGCCGCTGACGGACGCCGATCACATCGAGTTCGAATCCTTTCACGAGAAGCATGGCGTGCACGTCTGGCTGCAACCCGCCGGCCCCGACTCCGCGCACCCCTTCGCGCCGAAGGAGAGTGACCTCTGGTATGCGCTGCCGGAATTCGACCTGAAGCTGCACTTCCGCCCGACCGATTTCACGCAGGTGAATCCGGCGGTCAACCGCATTCTGGTCTCGAAGGCGGTGCAGCTGCTCGATCCGCGGCCGGGGGAGCGAATCGCCGACCTTTTCTGCGGCCTGGGCAATTTCAGCCTGCCGCTCGCGAGGCGCGGAGCCGAGGTGATCGGCCTCGAGGGCAGCCGCGAGCTGGTCGAGCGGGCGCGCGCCAACGCGCTGGCCAACGGCCTGGTCGCGCAGTTCGAGGTCGCCGATCTCTTCAAGCATGGCCTCGAGCCGTTCGGACGCTTCGATAAATTGCTGCTCGATCCGCCGCGCGAGGGCGCGATGGAGATCGTCAAAGCTTTGCCTGCGGGTGCGCCGCGCAGGATCGTCTACGTCTCCTGCGACCCCGCCACGCTGGCGCGCGACGCGGGTGTATTAGTTCACACCCAGGGCTTCCGCCTCGTCGCGGCGGGCGTCGCCAACATGTTTCCGCACACGGCGCACGTCGAGAGCATTACACTTTTCGAACGATGATCCGCCTGCTCGCGCTGCTCCTGATCGCGTCGCCCGCCGTGGCGGCGCCGAAGATCGACGTGCTCAACGTGAAGCCGGACGCGGCGAAGCCCGAGGTCGAGCTCACCATCTCGGTCACCAAGTCGGGCGGGAACTGCGACGTGCGCGTGGATTTTGGCGACGGCAAGGGCCGCACCATCGATTTCGGGCTCGCGACGACGCGCACCATGCATTACACCTACGCGAAGGGCGGCAGCTACAAGGTCACCGCCAAGGGAACCGGCAAGAGCCCGTGCGCGGCAGAGAAGGAAGCCGCCGTGAAGGTCGCCGGCCCGGCGGAAAAGAAGGCGGAAAAGAAAAAGGCGGACAAGAAGTCCGCCTCGAAGAAGAAGGAAGCGCCTAAGTAGCCGTCAGTCCCGCTCGCCGCCGACGATCCCCAGGATCTGCAGCAGGCTCGAGAAGATGTTGTAGAGCGCCACGTAGAGCGTGAGGGTGGCGGAAACGTAGTTGCGCTCGCCGCCGCGCACGATCTGGTTCACCTGCCACAGGATCACCGCCGAGCTGAACAGGATGAACGCGCCCAGCAGCACGAGGTACAGCAGCGGCATCTGCAGGAAGAGGTTCACCACCACCGCCAGCATGATGACGATGAAGCCGATGGTGATGAAGCTGCCCAGCCCCGAGAAGTCGCGCTTCGCGACGCTGGCGACGCCCGCCAGGCCGAAGAACGCCACCGCGGTGCCGCCGGCGGCCATCATGACGAGCTGCACGCCGTTCTTCAGGCCGAGCACGCTCTGGAACAGTGGCCCGAGCAGCAGGCCCAGGAAGAGCGTGAAGCCGAGCAGCAGGCCCACGCCGAGGGCGCTATTGCGGTTCTTCTCGATGGCGAAGATCCACAGGTAGAAGATGCCGAGCACTGCGATCCCGGAAAGCACCGGGCTCGAGCGCATGAACGAGAAATCGAGGTTGTAGCCGATCGCCGCGCCGATCGCGGTCGGGACCAGGCTGACGGCGAGTAGCAGGTAGGTATTGCGCAGAACCCGCTGGCTGTCGCTGCTGACGGCGACTTCGGCGGCCCCGTCGTAGGGGGTCGGGACGGTCTCTTCGCCCGTGCGTACCGGTTTCAGTTCCATTCGATCCTCCAGTGTCTTTATAGGTTGTACGCTAAGACTACCAAAGCCGCCTGAGGTTTCAACGGGTTGAGCTAAAATGCGGCCCCAACACGGGTTTTCAAGGGAAGTCACGCAAATGAAACGCAAATATGGAGCGGCGCGGGGCCGCGAGACCCTCGCCGAGCAGCGCATGCGCGAGGCCGCCAAGGCTTCCGGCGACAACAGCCACAACTACGGATCGGTCTCACGCAAGGGCTCGCCCACGCGCGGGAAGAAGCGCAGCCGTAGCTAGTAAACTGGCTTCGGAGAGTTGGCAGAGCGGTCGAATGCGGCGGTCTTGAAAACCGTTAGCCCGTAAGGGCTCGGGGGTTCGAATCCCTCACTCTCCGCCAGGACCTTCCTGATCTTTCGATAGTTCGACCCCGAGGTCGGCGCGTGTCGCGTCGTCGAGCATGCCGCTGGCTGGCAGATCGCGCGCTAGCTGGAATTGCGCGAGTGCCGCCTGGGTCTTCGCGCCGAAGTCCCCATTGACCGGACCCGCGTCGAATCCGTACGCGTGCAGCTTCTCCTGTACCCGCCTGATCAACGGCGAGTAGGGCCCGGGTGAAGTCAGCCGCGGCGCGTTGTCTGGATACGCTTCCTCGGGGAGCGGGTTCGCCGCTACGGCGACGAACGGCACGAGCAGCGAAACGAGCAGCATGCGTGGACCCATGCCCGGTACGAGCAATCGACGTGCCACTCGGGCTCCTGCTGCCCTAAGGTCCTAGAGACCCTGGCCCTTCGCAAGACTATGATGGGTCGGCAACAAGGGAGGACAGCATGCGATCAGCCCGGAACTTGTTCATCGGCTCGTGCATGGTCGTGCTGGCGGGCTGCACGTCCGGCGGCATCGAAACTTCGCAAGACGCGGCGAACGTCTATCTCTCGACCTATCCCGCCGTGCCGTGGAAAGAAGTCGCGGACAAGCTCGAGCCGCGGCTCGACCTCGCGCCGGAGGTGAGCAAGGCGTTCACCGTCGAGGGCTACTACGCGCATCTCGTCACGCTGCAGGTCGCGCTGCAGCCCAAGGCGCGCAACCTGCCTTACGACGTCTACCTGAACATCAGCATGTATCCGGCCACGAACTGGAAGGAGGCCGTTGCCTCGCCGCGGGCGAAGCTCGGGCGCGGCGGGCCGCCGCCGATCATGGTCTATCCGCTGACGATCAGCGAATCGGCCGAAGGCGTCGGCGTCGACGCGCTCGCGACCGTCGGCCGCGTTTCCGACAACTCGCTGCGCATCCGCTTCGGTGCGCACGACTACGGCGTGACGACGAAGGGTGTGACGAGATACGGCATCCTGCCGCGCACGCACAACGTGCAGATGGTGGTGATCACCCGCGCGCCGACGATAGAAAGGGACCGCATCGCCAACCTGCTGGTGATCTCCGAGACCGAGATCGTGCCGGTGGTGGGCGGCAAGCCGCTGCCGAAATCCGCCGATGGCCGCACGCCGGAGGACGAGCTCGCCGAGACCGCGGCGAAGCTGGTGAGCTCGCACGGCTTCGCGCTGCGAGCGCAATGCTCGCCGGATCCCGCCGCGAAGCGGCGTAACGACCTGGCGCTCGAGTTGCAGCGCGCGGTGGATCGCCAGGACTATCCCGCCATCCAGCAGTGCCTGACGTATCGCATGCGCAACCGGCCGCGCAACTCGCCCCTGCCTGACGAGAT
>LSTF01000094.1 GCA_001644455.1 Betaproteobacteria bacterium SCGC AG-212-J23 | reverse complement strand
GATTTCGAATTCAGGGAAAACAACCTCTCTCATCGCATCGGTGGGGCTGGCGGGCCGGGAGGCGAGCCTGCCGCGCGAGCTCTCCGGCGGCGAGCTGCAGCGTGTCGCCATTGCGCGCGCGCTGGTCGGCGAACCGAAACTCGTGCTGGCCGACGAGCCCACCGGGAATCTCGACCCGGAAAATGCCAGGACCGTCCTGCAATTGTTTCGTGACGAGACGAAAAAGCACGGCGCGGCCGCCATCCTCGCCACGCATTCCGAGCAGGCTGCCGCCGGTTGCGACCGCGCCTACCGGCTGACCCCGCAGGGATTGACCGCACTGTAGACGCTGGTATGAGGTTTGCTCCAAGCGGCGCATGGCAAGAGTCCTGGTCGCCGATGTACCGGAGGCGGACGAGCGCGTCCGTCACTGTCTCCCCGGGCATAACCTGCTGTTCGTGCGGACGATGCACGAAGCGCTGTCGGCGCTGAGGCACGACGGATTCAGCATGGTGGTGATCGGCGTGCACTTCGACGAGTCGCGGATGTTCGACCTGCTGTCGCACGTGCATTCGCTGCCGGCTTATCGCGAAGTCCCGGTCATCTGCGTCCAGGCGCTGGACCTTGAGATGCCCGAGTCGGTGATGCGCACCGTCGACATGGCGGTGAAGGCGCTGGGCGGCACGGCGTTCGTCGATTTGCGCGACGAGGCGCTCGAGTTCCGCCAGCACTGCGATTTCCTCGATCGCGTTGCGATCGCCGGCCAGCCGCTGCGTCCCAACTAGTCGGGCTTTTCCTGTCACCAGCCAGTGACACGCGTCGCCAGAGTGGCGACGCGACAGTCGCGCCTTTCTGCACAAGAATGCACGGGCAAGTCCCTCCTTGGAGATCACCACATGAAGTCCTCAAGCCGCCTCGCCGGCGTCATCAAGAACCACGAAAAAGAAATTCTCGCCGACTGGATCAAGGAACAGCTCGCCTCGACCACGTTGCGCGGCGACCTGCTGAAGGAATCCGAGCTGCGCGAGCAATCGCGCGCCTTCCTTGCCGCGGTGCAGGCCGCGGTGCAGAAGGGCGGCACCGAGGACCTCGCCGGCCCGGCGTGGGCCGACGTGAAGCAACTGCTCGCCGAGATCTCGCGCGCGCGCTCTCTCGCCGGCTTCAGCCCCAGTGAGACCGCGACGTTCGTCCTCTCCCTGAAGCAGCCGCTGTTCAGCCGCATGACCGCCGAGCTGAAGAGCAACGCCGCGGAGCTGGGCGAGGAGCTGTGGAGCATCACGCTGCTGCTCGATAAGCTCGGGCTGTTTACCATCGAGGCCTACCTGAAGAGCCGCGAAAGCGTGATCGAGCGCCAGCAGACCGAGCTGCTCGAGCTTTCGACGCCGGTGGTGGAGCTGTGGGACGACATCGTCGCGCTGCCGCTGGTCGGCACGCTCGACAGCAACCGCACGCAGATCGTCATGGAGACGCTGCTGCAGAAGATCGTGCAGACCGGCGCCTCGATCGCGATCATCGACATCACCGGCGTGCCGACCGTCGACACCCTGGTCGCGCAGCACCTGCTGAAGACGGTGGCGGCGACCCGCCTGATGGGCGCCGACTGCATCATCAGCGGCATCCGGCCGCAGATCGCGCAGACCATCGTCCACCTCGGCGTCAACCTCGGCGAGGTGACGACCAAGGCGAGCCTCGCCGACGCCTTCCAGGTGGCGCTGAAGCGCACCGGCGCCACCATCGGCAAGGCGAAGGCCGAGGCGGCGGGGGCCGTCTGATGGAGCGCATCCCGATCCTGAAGATGGGGCAGTTCCTGCTGGTGACGATCCAGGTGGACATGCACGACCAGCTCGCGATCACGCTGCAGGACGACCTCACCAATCGCATCGCGAAGGAGCGCTCGCGCGGCGTGCTGCTCGACATCTCGGCGCTCGACGTGGTCGATTCCTTCATCGGCCGCATGATCGCCAATATCTCCTCGATGGCGCGGGTGCTCGACGCCCAGACCGTGGTGGTCGGCATGCAGCCCGCGGTGGCGATCACGCTGGTCGAGCTCGGCCTTCCCCTGGAAGGCGTGCACACCGCGCTCAACGTCGAAAAAGGCATGGCGCTGTTGCGCCGTCAGCTTGCCGCAGGCGCTACCTGAACGCCGCCGTACAAGACGTGGTGATGGCGATCCGCTCGCCAGAGGACATCGTGCACATGCGCCGGGCGGTGCGCGAGCACGCGGTGCGCCAGGGCTTCAGCCTGGTGGACCAGACCAAGGTCGTCACGGCGGCGAGCGAGCTGGCGCGCAACATCATCAACTACGGCGGCGGCGGCGAGATGATCCTGCAGCCGCTCGCGGAGGGCGTGCGCAAGGGCCTCAAGCTCGCCTTCGTCGACCAGGGGCCCGGCATCCCGGATATCGAGCTGGCATTGAAGGACGGCTATACCACCGGTGGCGGCATGGGCCTCGGCCTCGGCGGCGCAAAGCGCCTTTCGAGCGAGTTCCAGATCGAGTCGCGCGTCGGCGGCGGAACGCGCGTCACCATCACGCGCTGGAAATGAGCGGCACCTCGTCCGCGCGGCAGCGCATCATCGATATCTCGGACGCGAGCGGCGTCGCCGAGGCGAGGCGCAGCGTCGCCGACCTCGCCGCGACGGTGCAGCTCGACGAGGTCGCCGCCGGCGAGCTGGCGCTGGCCGTGACCGAGGCGGGCAGCAACGTCTTCAAGCACGCCGGCCGCGGCAGAATCGTCGCGCGCGTCATCGAGCGCTCGAGCGCGCTCGGCGTGGAGGTGGTGGCGATCGACAAGGGCCCGGGGATCGCGAATGTCTCCGCCAGCATGCGCGACGGACATTCCACCAGCGGCACGCCCGGCTCGGGGCTGGGCGCGCTGCGGCGCGTGACCTCGGACCTCGAAGTCTGGTCGCGCCCCGGCGCGGGCACCCTGGTGCGCTTCGAGGTATGGCCGAAAGCGCGGTCCGTGCCGGCGGAGGCGCTGGCGAGCGGCGTGATCTGCGCGGAAAAAAGCGGCGAGGACGTGTGCGGCGATGGCTGGACGGTGCTGCAGGGCCGCGGCCGCGTGGTGGTGTTCGTCGTCGACGGCCTGGGCCATGGGCCCGAGGCGGCGGCGGCGGCGCGCATCGCCATCGAGACGGTCGAGAGGAACGCGCAGCGCAATGCCTCCGAGATCATCGACGCGGTGCACTCTGCGCTGCGTCCGACGCGCGGCGCCGCGGCCGCCGTCGCGCTGCTGCAGCCCGAAAGCGAGCTCTGCGTCTATTGCGGCATCGGCAACATCGCCGCCAGCATCCGCGGCGCCGGGGCCTCGCGCAGCATGGTTTCGCACAACGGCACCCTCGGCCACCAGGTGCGCAAGGTCCAGGAATTCCAGTATCCGTTCCCCAAGGGCTCGCTGCTGATCATGCATTCCGACGGCATCGCGACCCATTGGGATCTCGCCGCTTACCCCGGCATCGAGTCGCGCCATCCCGCGCTCGTCTCGGCGGCGCTGTATCGCGACCACAACCGCGGCCGCGACGACATCACGGTTCTTGCCCTGCGCAACGGGGGCGGCGCGTGACGATCCGCCTGCTCACGGTCGCCGTGCGGCAGGAGCAGGACGTGGTCAGCGCCCGCCAGCGTGCGCGGCAGGTCGCGCGGCTGCTCGGCTTCGAAGGCCAGGACCAGGCGCGCATCGCCACCGCGGTTTCGGAGATCGTGCGCAACGCCTTCCGCTACGCGGGCGGCGGCGAGGTGGAGTTCTCCATCGAGGGCGAGCGCGCGCCGCAACTGCTCGCGGTGCACGTCAAGGACCAGGGCGGCGGCATTCCCCACCTGCAGACGGTGCTCGACGGCAAATACCGCTCCGCGACCGGGATGGGCCTGGGGATCGTCGGCGCGCGCCGGTTGATGGACCACTTCACGATCCGGCCTACTGCCAAGGGCACCACCGTCACGCTGCAGAAGCTCTTGCCGCAGCAGGCCGCGCTGATCACCCAGGCCCAGGCCGGCCAGATCGCCGCCGCGCTCGCCAAGGAGGGGGCGGCGTCGCCGGTCGACGAGGTGCAGCAGCAGAACCGCGAGCTGATGCGCACGCTGCAGGACGTGCGCGAGCGGCAGGAGGAGCTGCAGGGGGTGAATCGCGAGCTCGAGGACACCAACCGCGGCGTGGTCGCGCTATACGCCGAGCTCGAGGAGCGCGCCGACTACCTGCGCCGCGCCGACGAGACCAAGAGCCGCTTCCTGTCCAACATGAGCCACGAGTTCCGTACGCCGCTGAACTCGATCCGCGCGCTCACCCAGATCCTGCTCGATCGCGCCGACGGCCCGCTCAGCTCGGAGCAGGAGGTGCAGCTCAATTTCATCCGCGGCGCGGCGCAGAACCTGAGCGAGCTGGTCGACGACCTGCTCGACATCGCCAAGATCGAGGCCGGCAAGATCGACGTACGGCCGACGCAGTTCTCGGTGCAGGACCTGTTCAGTGCGCTGCGCGGCATGCTGCGGCCGCTGCTCGTGGGGGACAAGGTAGCGCTGCGTTTCGACGCCGCCGACGACCTGCCGCCGCTGCTTAGCGACGAGGGCAAGCTGTCGCAGATCCTGCGCAACCTGATCTCCAACGCGCTCAAGTTCACCGAGCGCGGCGAGATCCGCGTCAGCGCGTACCTGGCGGAGGACCGCGCGCGGATCGAGTTCGCGGTCGCCGACACCGGCATCGGCATCGCCCCCGAAGACCACGACCGGATCTTCGAGGAGTTCGTGCAGGTGCGAAATCCCCTCCAGGGACGCGTCAAGGGCACCGGGCTGGGCCTGCCCCTGTGCCGGCGCCTTGCCACCGTGCTCGGCGGCACGATCACGCTCGAGAGCACGCCCGGCGCCGGCTCGGTGTTCAGCGTGCGGCTGCCGCTGCGCGCGCCGGCCGCCGCGCCCGATTTGGCGCTCGCGCCGGAGCAGCTCGCGATCGCGCCCGGGCTGATCCCGGTCCTCGTCGTCGAGGACCAGCCGGGCGAGCAGGTGATCTACGCGAAGATGCTCGAGGGCACCGCGTACGGCCCGATCCCGGCGCACAACCTGCGCCAGGCGCGCGAGGGGCTGGCGCAGGGCAAGCCGGCCGCCGTGCTGCTCGACATCCAGCTTGGCTACGAGACCACCTGGAAATGGCTGGGCGAGGTGAAGAGCGATCCGGCGACCGCGGCGCTACCGATCATCGTCGTCACGAGCGTCGAGGATCCACGCAAGAGCGCCGCCTTGGGCGCCGACGCGTACCTGGACAAGCCCGTCTCGCGGGTGGCGCTGCTCGACGCGCTCAACGAGCTGACGCGCGCGCGGGTGCTGATCATCGACGACGATCCGGCCTCGCGCTACACCATCCGCAAGTGCTTCCAGGACCAGCCTTACCAGATCCTCGAGGCGGCAAACGCGCGAGAAGGCATGCGCACCGCTGCAGCCATGCGGCCGGAGTTCATCGTCCTGGACCTCAACCTGCCCGATCGCCGCGGCGAGGAGGTGCTCGACGAGCTCGCCGGCGGCGAGGGCACCAGATCGATCCCGGTGCTGATCGCCACCTCGGAGAGCCTGACGCCGGCGCTGCGCGAGCGCCTCGGCGGGGCGGCGGCCGTGCTGTCGAAGGCGGATCTCAACCGCGAGTCGCTGTCGCGGGTGCTGGCGTCGATCCGCGAGCGCGCGGTGCCGCCGGCATGACGACCGTCCTCAACGTCGACGACAACAGCGCGAACCTGTACGTGAAGTCGCGCGTGCTGCGCGCCGCCGGCTTCGAAGTGCTCGAGGCGAGCACCGGCGAAAAGGCGCTGACTCTCGCGGCGGACCGGCGGCCCGACCTGGTGCTGCTCGACATCCGCCTGCCCGACATCAGCGGCATCGAGGTGTGCCGGCGCCTGCGCGCCGACAGCGGCACGCAGCGCATCCCGATCGTGCACATCTCGGCGACCCACATCACGGCGCAGGACGAGGCGAGCAGCCTCGACGCGGGCGCCGACATCTATCTCGCGGAGCCGGTCGGCCCCAAGGA
Source organism: Betaproteobacteria bacterium SCGC AG-212-J23 (assembly GCA_001644455.1). Classification (GTDB taxonomy): domain Bacteria; phylum Pseudomonadota; class Gammaproteobacteria; order Burkholderiales; family SG8-39; genus SCGC-AG-212-J23. Next base: position 725 of record LSTF01000094.1, on the reverse strand, counting down.
GCTTTCGGCCGCGGTGCGCACGCTGCTCCGGTTGCGCAGCACCGAGCAGGTACTCGCCGGCGCATTGCTGCAGGCGCAGGAGGCGCAGCGCGTCGCCGAGCAGGCGCTGCGCATGAAGGACGAGTTCCTCGCCATGCTCAGCCACGAGCTGCGCACGCCGATGAGCGCCATGCTCGGCTGGCTGCACCTGCTGAAGGTCGGCAAGCTCAGCCCCGAGCAGCAGGCCAACGCGCTCGACACGATCGAGCGCAACGCGCGCATCCAGACGCAGGTGGTGAACGACCTGCTCGACGTGTCGCGCATCGTCACCGGCAAGATGGAGCTCGAAAGCGAAGTCATGCCGCTCGACCGCGCCCTCGAAAGCGCGATCGACTCGGCGCGGCTCGAGGGCGAGGCTCGCCGCATCGAGCTCAAGGCCGACCTCGGCCGCGGCGCGTGGCACGTCAAGGGCAATTCGCAGCGCGTGCAGCAGATCTTCAGCAACCTGCTGTCGAACGCGCTGAAGTTCTCGCCCGCGGGAAGCCGAGTCGAGATCCGCCTCGAGCGCGACGGCGCAGCCGCGAAGGTCTCGGTCATCGATCAGGGCGAGGGCATCTCCGCCGACGTCCTGCCGCATGTCTTCGAGCGCTTTCGCCAGGCCGACAGCTCGACGCGGCGCCGCCACGGCGGCCTGGGCCTTGGTCTCGCCATCGTGCGCTCGCTGGTCGAGCTGCACGGCGGCAGCG
>LSTF01000093.1 GCA_001644455.1 Betaproteobacteria bacterium SCGC AG-212-J23 | reverse complement strand
CTGGCCGGCACGCTGCAGCTCGAGGTAGTAGCGGCCGGGGAAAGCGGCGGCCCAGCGCCTTGCCTCGCGCTCTGCTGCCTCGTTATGGTCGGAGAGCAGCGCCTGCCCTACGTCTCCGGCCGCCCAGCCCGAGAGTGCAATCAGGCCCCCGCTGTCTTCCTCCAGCCACTCGCGGCGCAGCTCGCCGCGGCCCCGGTGCTGGTTCTTGAGCCAGGCGCGCGACAGGAGCTCGCACAGCCGCAGGTAGCCGGCGTGGGAAGCGCAGAGGATCAGGATGCGGAAGGGCTTGTCCCGGTCGGCGTCGTTCTGCAGCCAGCAGTCGGCGCCCACGACCGGTTTCACGCCCGCGGCGCGGGCCGCGCCATAGAATTTGACCATGCCGAACAGGTTGGCTGCATCGGTCAGTGCCAGGGCGGGCATCCCGTCCTCCGCCGCCCGCCGCACCGCATCCTCCAACCGGACGATGCCGTCATTCACCGAGTATTCACTGTGCATCCTAAGGTGAACGAAAAGCGGCTTCCCCATGTCGAAAAATTCTACCGGGAAAGGATGAGCATGAAAGGGCTTCTGACACTGCTGGTCACTCTGTACGCGAGCGCCGCGTTGTCGCAGGCGCAGGACACGCGCTCTGCGCTCGACAAGGCGGTCGAAGAAGCGCGCGCAGCGCAGGTCGCGCTGCAGGCGGCGGAAGCGAAGCGCGACCAGGCCGCCGAGCCGCAGCTCGGCGAGCGCACCGGCAACGCCGGCGGCGGCAGCCGCCTGAACGAGAACTACGTGGCGCGCCAGGCCTCCCTCGAGCAGGAAGTCGCCGCGGCGCGCCAGCGCTACGACCTCGCCATCAAGCGCTGGAACGACCTGAAGTAGTATCCGCGGGCTGTGAGGCCCGCCCTAGTAGCACTCCTTTTTGGCGCGACTTGCATCGCGCTGTCACCGATCTTCGTCAGGCTCTCCGAGGTTGGCCCGACCGCGACTGCGTTCTGGCGGGTCGCGCTCGCGGTCCCGGTGCTATGGCCCTTCTTCCGGACCCCTCTGAAGGGGCCAAAGCTTCTCTTCCTCGCCGCCGGAGTGGCGTTCGCCGGCGATCTCGCCTTCTGGCACAGCTCGATCCAGCTGACCTCGGTCGCGAACTCGACGCTGCTCGCCAACCTCGCCTCGATCTTCGTCACCCTCGCCGCCTGGCTCCTGTGGCGCGAGAGGCCGCGGCCGCTGTTCCTCCTCGCGCTCGCACTCGCCCTGGGCGGCGTCGCAATGCTCGTGCATACCAGCCTCGCGTTCTCGAGCACCGCGCTTCTCGGCGACGCGCTCGGCGTGGTGACGGCGATGTTCTATGCCGGGTACATCCTCGCCGTGAAAGGCCTCCGCGATCGCGGCGCGGCGACGCTGCAGGTGATGGCGGTGACGAGCACGCTCACCGCGCTGATCCTCCTTCCCGTCGCCCTCGCCTCGGGCGAGCAGATGCTGCCCTCGAGCGCCTACGGCTGGTGGATCCTTACCGGCCTGGCTCTCATCTCCCACGCCGCGGGCCAGGGGCTGATCGCCTATGCGCTCGCCCACCTGCCGGCGCCGTTTTCTTCAGTGGGACTGCTGCTGCAGCCCGTGGTGGCGGCGTGCTTCGCATGGGTGCTGCTCTCGGAGCCGCTCGCAGCTCTTCAGATCGCCGGAGGGCTGGTGGTGCTGGCCGCGATCTGGCTCGCGCGCCGCGCCTCGTCTAGATCGACATGACGCTCTTGCGGTAGTACTTCAGCTCCTCGATCGACTCGAGGATGTCGGCGAGCGCCTCGTGCTTGCCTTCCTTGGCGAAGCCCTTCATCGCCTCGGGCTTCCAGCGCTTGACCAGCTCCTTGAGCGTCGAGACGTCGAGGTTGCGGTAGTGGAAGTGCGCCTCGAGCCGGGGCATCCAGCGGGCGAGGAAGCGCCGGTCCTGGCAGATCGAGTTGCCGCACATCGGCGAGGTCGACGCCGGCACGTGCGCGGCGAGGAACTCGAGCGCGGCGCGCTGCGCCGCCGCCTCATCCATGGTCGAGGCGCGCACGCGGTCGATGAGGCCGCTCTTCTTGTGGGTGCTCTGGTTCCAGGAATCCATCGCTTCCAGCACCGAGTCGGGCTGGTGCACGACCAGCACCGGGCCGGTGGCGATGGGGGCGAGCTGCGCATCGGTGATCAGCATGGCGATCTCGATGATGCGATCGGAGTCGGGCTGCAGGCCCGTCATCTCCATGTCGATCCAGATCAGGTTGTTCTGATCGGCAGCCATGACGTATTCTACTTTGGTGTCTGTGAACGCCTTTTCCTGGCTGTTTCTCGCGGCGCTCGCCGCGGCGACGGCGACGCGCTGGTGGCTCGACCGGCGCCAGATCCGGCACGTGCGCGCCCGCCGCGACGCCGTGCCGCCGATGTTCGCCGGGACGATCCCGCTCGACGCGCACCGCAAGGCGGCGGATTACACGATCGCCAAGGCGCGCCTCGGCGTCGTCGATCTCTTCCTCGACGCGGCCGTGGTCCTCGCGCTCACCCTGGGCGGCGGGCTCGAGCTCCTCGGCCGCGCCAGCGCCTCGCTGTTCGCCGCCGGCTCGCTGGCGCACGGCACGGCGCTGCTGTCCAGCCTGTTCCTGTTGCAGGCGTTGATCGGCCTGCCGCTTTCGCTCTACCGCACCTTCGTCATCGAGCAGCGCTTCGGCTTCAACCGCATGACGTGGCGCCTTTACTTCTCGGACCTGGCGAAGCAAACCGCGCTGGCGCTCGTGCTGGGACTGCCGCTCATCCTCGCGCTGCTCTGGCTGATGGAGCACATGGGCTCGCTGTGGTGGCTCTACGCCTGGCTGGTCCTGACCGCGTTCAGCATCGTGCTGCAGCTCCTTTTTCCGGCGGTGATCCTGCCGCTGTTCAACAAGTTCACGCCGCTCGCCGACGGCGAGCTCGCCGAGCGGGTCGGCAAGCTGCTGGCGCGCTGCGGCTTCAAGTCGAAGGGCCTGTTCGTCATGGACGGCTCGAAGCGCTCGAGCCACGGCAACGCCTTTTTCGCCGGCTTCGGCGCGGCCAAGCGCATCGTCCTGTTCGACACCCTGGTGACCCGCCTCGAGCCGCCGGAAGTGGAGGCGGTGCTGGCGCACGAGCTCGGCCACTACAAGCTGCACCACATCCTGAAGCGCATCATCCTCAGCACCGCCACGACGCTCGCCGGGCTCTGGGTCCTCGGGCAGCTCCTGCACGAGCCGTGGTTCTACGCCGGACTGGGCGTCGCCACGCCGAGCCTCGCCGCGGCGCTGGCGCTGTTCATGCTGGCGGTGCCGCCGTTCACTTTCTTCCTGCAGCCGATCGGCAGCCATTTCTCGCGCAAGCACGAGTTCGAGGCCGACGCCTACGCGACCCGCAATGCCGATGCGGCGGAGCTGGCGCAGGCGCTGGTCAAGCTGTATCGCGACAACGCCTCGACCCTCACCCCCGACCCCCTGCACTCGGCGTTCTACGACTCCCATCCACCTGCCGCGGTGCGCATTGCGCGATTGAGGCCGACATGAGCGATCTTGCGAAGAAGAAGTGCAAGCCCTGCGAAGGCGGCGTGGCGCCGCTGACCCCGGAGCAGGTGAAACCGATGCTGAAAGGCCTCCAGGGCTGGCAGGTCGAAGGCGGCAAGTTGACTAAGTCCTTCTCCTTCGCCAACTACTACGAGACCATGGCCTTCGTGAACGCGCTCGCCTGGATCTCGCACCGCGAGGACCATCATCCCGATCTCGCCGTCGGCTACAACAAGTGCAAGGTCGAGTACATGACCCACGCCATCGGCGGGCTTTCGGAAAACGACTTCATTTGCGCCGCCAAGTGCGACGCAATGTTCGACTTGTGATGCGCGAGCTTTGAAGAGAATCTACAGCTCGTTCAATCTCGCGGCCGTGCACCACGCGAAGAACGTGCTCGAGGCGGAGGGGATCCGCGCCGTGGTGAAGAACGAGATGCTGTCCTCGGCGATGGGCGAGCTGCCCCCGGCGGAATGCCAGGCGGAGCTCTGGGTGCTCGTCCAGCACGCCGAGCGCGCTACCGGTATCCTTCGCTTCGAACGGTGGACCGAAGGGGCGCCGTGGCGCTGCCCGGCCTGCGGCGAGTCGTCCGAGCCGCAGTTCACCCAGTGCTGGCGCTGCGGGACCTATCGAACCTGAAGGGAGAGCAGATGAAGAAGAAAATCGCCGTCGTCCTCGTCCTCGCCCTCGCCGGGGGCTGCTCCGGCGCCGGCCGCTTCGACCCGGAGGTGGTCGAGAAGCGCGACTCGGGCACCGCCGCCAACCCCATGGTGCAGGAAGGCTACGTGCCGCCGATGGACGAGCGGCGCAAGGTCAGCGAGCAGGACTGCAGCGGGCCGGTCGACATCGCCGCCGGCAACCTGAAGTGCAAGGGTGAGCCGACTGCGGCCGAGCGCCGCGCCCAGGAGGAGGCAGAGCGCCAACGCCAGCTCGCCGCCGAGCGCCGTGCCAGGATGGAGGAAGCGGAGCGGCAGGCCAGGGCCCAGCGCGAAGCCGAGGAGCGCGCCGAGCGCGAGCGCCTCGAGCGTGAGCGCGCCGCGCAGCTTGCCGCGGAAGAGGCCGCCCGGAAGGCGCAGGCTGCCGAGGAGGAGCGGCTCGCCGCCGAGCGCATGGCGCGTGAAGAGCGCGAACGCCAGGAGAAGCTGGCGGTAGAAGCCCGTGCCGCCCAGCTCGCCGAGCAGCAGGCGCGCGAGGCAGCCGAGCGTGAGCGTCAGCGTCTCGAGGAAGAGTGGCTCGCCGGCCGCGCGCTGCTCGAGAAGTTCGCCGCCACCTACGGCAAGAACGAGAAGTTCAAGGACGTGGCCGAGCCGATCAACGGGTTCCTCGACAAGACTCGCTGATGTGCAAGTAGGCGCGCCGGCGCCGATCTTCCGCTCGATCGCCCGGCTCTCGGCGCCGGGCCTCGCGCTCGCGGCCTTCCAGACCGCGGTCTCGATCGCCGACACGCACTACGTCGGCCGGCTGGGTACCGAGCCCCTCGCCGGCCTGGCGCTCGTCTTCCCCCTGGTGATGCTGCTGCAGATGACCTCCGCCGGGGCCATGGGCGGCGGCGTGTCCTCGGCCATTGCCCGCGCCCGCGGCGCGGGCAACGAAGCGGCGGCCCGCCGGCTCGCCGTGCACGCGTTCGTCATCGCTCTCGTCGTCGGGCTCGCCTTCAGCCTCGTCTTCCTCGCCGCCGGCGCGCCGTTGTACGCGCTTCTTGGCGGCACCGGCGGCGCGCTCGCGCAGGCGAGGGCCTATTCCGACGTGCTCTTCGGCGGCGCGGTCCTGGTCTGGCTCGCCAACACCTTCGCCGCCGCCCTGCGCGGCGGGGGCAGCACCGCGATTCCCGCGGCGGCGCTCGCCGCCGCGGCGCTGGTGCAGATCCCGCTCTCCGGCGCGCTCACGCTCGGCTGGGGACCGTTCCCGGCGCTCGGCATCCGCGGCGCGGCGGTCGCCTATGCGATCTCGTTCGGCGTCGCCGCCGTGATCATGGGCGCCTGCGTCTGGGCGGGCGCGCTGCGACCGCGTGAAGGCGACTGGAAGCTGGAGTGGCGGCTGTTCCGCGAGATCCTGCGCATCGGCGCGCTCTCCTCGGTCTCCGCGCTGCAGACGGTGGTGGCGGCGATCATCCTGACCGGCTGCGTCGGCACGTTCGGCACCGCGGCGATCGCCGGCTATGGCGTCGGCATCCGGCTCGAGCTGCTGCAGGTGCCGATCGTCTTCGCCATCGGCCAGGCGCTGGTGATCCTGGTCGGCACCAGCATCGGCGCCGGGCAGGCAGAGCGCGCGCGGCGCATCGCCTGGAGCGGCACGCTGGCATCGATGGCGGTCTGCCTCGCGATCGGCCTTATCGCCGCACTGCTCCCGGCGCTCTGGATCGCGCTCTTCAGCAGCGATCCCGGCGTGCACCAGGCGGGAAGCCTCTACCTGCGCATCGTCGCGCCGTTCTACCCGCTCTTCGGCGCCGGCATGGCGCTCTACTTCGCGGCGCAAGGCGCGGGGCGAGTCGGCCTGCCGATCCTCGCCGGAACGGCGCGGCTGGTCGTCGTCGCGGCGGGAGGCCTGCTGGTCGTCTGGAGCGGCGCGCCGCTCGCCTGGCTGTTCGCGGTCATCGCCCTCGGCATGACCCTGTTCGGCGGCTTCGCCGCGGTGGGCGTGCACCGCACCCGTTGGTAACTACAACAATCGAGCGACGCTCACCACGATCAGGGTGAACACCCAGACCACCACCGCGCGCCACAGCAGGCCGACGGTGCTGTCGAGGAACGGGCCTTCCGCCGGCTCGCCGACGCCGAGCTCGGGGCGCGGCTGCATGCCCTCGACTTCCTGCACCGGCATGCCCAGGCGCACGCCCATCGCCCCGGCGCCGGCGGCGAGGATCACGCCGGCATTCGGGTCGGGCCAGTTGCGCGCTTGCGTGCGCCAGCAGTACACCGCGTCCTCGAAGTCGCCGACGATGGCGAAGGCGGCGGCGGTGAGGCGCACCGCCGGCCACTCCAGGTAGTAGAACGCGCGGTCGGCGAAGCGCCCGAAGGCGCCGAGATCGCGCCAGCGCCCGGCGAAGTACGCGGCGAGGCGGTAGAGGATCGCGCCGCCCGGGCCGGGCAGGATGAGGTACCAGAGCAGCACCCCGAACACGTGCCGGTGCGAGGCGAGCAGCGCCTCCTCGATCGCCAGGCGGATGACTTCCTCGCGCGATCGCACCACACCCGAGGCGCCGCGCCATTCGTCAAGCAGCGCGCGCGCGCGGTCGATGTCGCCCGCCTTGACGGCGATCTGCAGGTCGGTG
>LSTF01000092.1 GCA_001644455.1 Betaproteobacteria bacterium SCGC AG-212-J23 | reverse complement strand
GGCGGCGTTCGCGCGCGGCCTCGCGCGCCAGCTCGACGACGCGCCGGGCGATACCGAGCGGCAGATGAACGTGCTGCGCGAAGTGCACCAGGCGCAGGTGTTCCGCCTGCTCGCGCAGGACCTCGCCGGCGTGCTCACCGTCGAGCGCCTGGCGGATCACCTCTCGGCGCTCGCCGACGTGGTGCTCGAGGAAACCATCCGCCGCGCCTGGCACGACCTGCGCGCGCGGCACCGCGAGGATGCGCCGCGCTTCGCGGTGATCGCCTACGGCAAGCTCGGCGGCAAGGAGCTCGGCTACGCCTCCGATCTCGACATCATCTTTCTCTATGACGACGAGGACGAGCGCGCCGGCGAGGCGTACGCGCGCCTCGCGCAGCGCGTCAATCACTGGCTTTCCAGCAACACCTCTTCCGGGATGCTGTTCGAGACCGACCTCGCGCTGCGGCCGAGCGGCGCCTCGGGCCTGCTGGTTTCCTCGCTGGACGCGTTCCAGCGCTACCAGGAGGAAAGCGCCTGGACCTGGGAACACCAGGCGCTGACGCGGGCGCGCTTCTGCGCCGGCGACCGCGGCGCGGGCGCAAAATTCGAGGATATCCGCACGAAGATTCTTCGCCGTCCACGCGATGAATCCTCGTTGAAAAAAGAAATTCTGCAGATGCGCGAGAAGATGCACGCGGCGCACCCCAATCGCAGCGAGCTGTTCGACCTCAAGCATGACCGCGGCGGCATGATCGACATCGAGTTCGCGGTGCAATGCCTGGTGCTCGGCCATTCGCACCGCCATGCCGATCTCGCCGCCAACCTCGGCAACATCGCGCTGCTGCGCATGGCCGCCGCCCACGGGCTGATCGATGCGGAGCTGGCGGAGCGCTGCCGCGACGCCTACCGCGAGTTCCGCCGCCTGCAGCACGCGCTGCGCCTGAACGGCGCGCGCTACGCCCGCGTGCCGCGCGGGCAGGTCGCCGGGCACGCAGAAGCGGTCAGCCGCCTCTGGACGAGCGTCCTCGAATCTCCTTGATGTCGGGCGAGTCGGTGTCGAGCCGCCCTTCCTTGAGACGACGGCGCGCGTCGGCGGCAAGCTCTTCGTAGCGGCGCAGGTATTCCGCGAGCTGCCGCTCGTCGAGCTGCTCCAGGTCGAGGATCGCGTTGTGCGCGCCCTGCGTGGCGCGAATCAGCTCGTCGAGCTTGATCTGGATCGCGGCGGTGTCGCGGTTCTGCGTGTTCTGGATCACGAACACCATCAGGAAAGTGATGATGGTGGTGGTCGTGTTGACGATCAGCTGCCAGGTATCGCTGAAGCCGAACAGCGGCCCGCTCGCCGCCCACAGGATGATCAGCAGCACGGCGATGGCGAAAGCCGCCGGCCGTCCGACGACCGTGGAGATCGCGCGCGCGACGTTGCCGAAGCGCCAGCCGCGCACCGCGCCCGGCTCGATGTCGCGCAGGTGCATGCCGCAATCCAGCAATTTAAGTGCCCGCGGCTCTACTCCGGGCGGAAGGTGATGTCGCCGTAGTACGCACGGCGCGGCGCGTTGTTGTCGCCATAGTCGGTCATGACGCCGACGGCGACGATGTTCCCGGGATCCTCGCCAAAGGCGCGCCTATAGTCCTCGAGGACGTTGCGGCGCACGCTCACCCACTGATCGAGCCGGGCCTCGCCGCTTTCGACGACGATGTGGCGCACCCGCTCGGTGTGCGGGCTGGAGTAGAGGGTATCCACCGGCTTGCCGTTCTGCCATACATAGAGGAGCGACGCGTAGGGCAGGCCGCTGGCGGTCAGCACCTTCGCCATGCGCAGCTTGGTGCGGTCGTCGAAGTCGAGCTTGGCGACGTCGCCGTCGAAGGCGATCGAGAGGCGCACCGGCGGGCTCACGCTCGACGGGCCGGCCGCGCCGCCGCGCCCGGACTCGCGCGGCACGCGCCAGCGCCATTCGATGATCGGGTAGCGGTGCGGATCGATGAGCAGCTTGCGGGAAAGGCCCGAGCCGCCCTCGGCCGAGTCGGCCTGGATGACCACCACGCCGTCCTGCTCGACGAGCTGGTACTTGGTCGGCGTATTGCCTTTGACGAGCGCGAACTGCTCCCAGCCACCCTTGGAGTCGGCGCCCGGGCGCAGCTTGGAGAAGCGCGCCGCCTCGACGGTCTTGCCGTCTTCGAGGGGCAGCGTCCGGGCGAGCTCGGTCGACCAGGTCAGCTCGTCGGTCGGCGTCAGCACGCCGCAGCCGGCGAGCAGCGCCGCCAGCAGGCAGGCGAGACGGCGCGTCAGAGCGCCTCCCTCGGCGCGGTGCGCAGCGGGCCGTCGACCTCGGAGGCGAGCTGCGCGAGCGCGTTCAGCAGCGCGTCGCGGTTCAGGCGGTAAAGCACGCGTTGTCCCTGGCGTTCTCCGGACACAAGTCCCGCATTTTGCAGGATCGCGAGGTGCCGCGAAACTGCCGGCGCGCTCATGCCGAAACGCCCGGCGAGCTCGACGGTGGAGAGCGCGGTCTGCGACAGGAAGGAGAGCATCTGCCGCCTCGGCAGCGAGGCCAGGGCGCCGAACACCTCGTCCACAGGATTAACAGTCATGTTAATGATTGTGGCACAAGGGGTCGTCCTCTGGTTAGAATCAAAGTCACACTTCGGGAGCGACTCAGCAATGGCGAAGAAGAAAACCGCGGCCGCGGCGCCGCTGTCGATGGCCGACCGCGACGGCTGGATCTGGTACGACGGCAAGCTGGTGCCGTGGCGCTCGGCCACCACCCACGTGCTCACCCACTCGCTGCATTACGGCCTGGCGGTATTCGAGGGCGTGCGCGCCTACAAGACCGAGATCGGCACGGCGGTCTTCCGGCTCAAGGAACATACCGACCGCCTGTTCAACTCGGCGCACATCTACATGATGAAGATCCCGTTCACGCGGGAGAAGCTGATGCAGGCGCAGCTCGAAGTGGTGCGCGCCAACGATCACGAAGCCTGTTACGTGCGGCCGATCGCTTTCTACGGCTCGGAGAAGATGGGCGTTTCGCCGATCGGCGCCAAGGTGCACGTCGCCATCGCCGCCTGGCCGTGGGGCGCCTACCTCGGACCCGAGGCGCTGCAGAAAGGCATCCGCGTCAAGACCTCGTCGTACGTGCGCCACCACGTCAACGTCACCATGGCGCGCGCCAAGATGTCGGGCACCTACCCGAACTCGGTGCTGGCGACGCTGGAGGCGACGCAGCACGGCTATGATGAAGGCTTGCTGCTCGACGTCGACGGCTTCGTCGCGGAAGGCGCCGGCGAAAACATCTTCGTCATCAAGGACAACAAGATCTACGAGCCCGAGCTCACGTCCGCCCTCACCGGCATCACGCGCAGCTCGGTGATCGAGCTCGCCGCCGTCCTGGGCTACGAAGTCATCTCGAAGCGCCTGACGCGCGACGACATCTACATCGCCGACGAGTGCTTCTTCACCGGCACCGCGGCCGAGGTGACGCCGATCCGCGAGCTCGATGGCCGGGTCATCGGCGCCGGCAAGGCCGGGCCGATCACGAAAGCGATCCAGAAAGCGTTCTTCGATGTGGTGACCGGAAAGGACAAGAAGCACCGCGCATGGCTGACACCCGTAAAGAAGTCGAAGTAAGCGAGAAGGACCTGCCCTTCCATTGCCCAATGCCGGGCTCGCCGCTCTGGGCGCGGCATCCGCGCGTCTTCCTCGACGTGGCGAAGGAAGGCCATACGCGCTGCCCTTACTGCGGCACGATGTACATCTACAAGGGCGCGGCGGTCAAAGGGCACTGATTGCCGCGGATCCTCGTCGTCGCCCCAAACTGGATCGGCGACGCGCTGATGGCGCAGCCGCTGCTTTCCCGCCTGCGCGGCGCCGAGATCGACGTCATCGCCCCGGAGTGGGTCGCTCCAGTGATGCGACGCATGCCGGAAGTTCGCTCGGTCATCGACACGCCTTTCCGCCACGGACCGCTGCAACTGCGTGAACGCTGGGCGCTCGCCCGCGCCTTGAAGCGGGAAAATTATTCACAGGCGTTCGTGCTGCCCAACAGCTGGAAGTCGGCGCTGATCCCGTTCTTCGCCGGCATCCCGAAGCGCACGGGCTACGTCGGCGAAGCGCGCTACGGCCTTCTCAACGACGCGCGCAAAGCGACCGGCGCGTCGATGGCCGCGCACTACGCCGCGCTCGGCGGTGAGGGGCCGGTTGCCCAGCCGCGATTGGAGGTTTCCCGGGAGGAGATCGACCAGGCGAAGCGAAAGTTCGGAATTGCGAGCCGATACTCGGTGTTGTGCCCCGGCGCGGAGTACGGCCCCGCGAAGCGCTGGCCCTACTTCGCGGAACTTTCCCGGCGGCTGGCGCTGCCCGCGGTCGTCCTCGGCTCCACCAAGGATCGTGAAGCGTCCGGAGGAATCAGCGGTACGGACCTCGCCGGCAAGACTTCTCTGGATGAGGCCATTGCCCTGATCGCCGGAGCGGATTTCGTGGTCAGCAACGATTCCGGGCTGATGCACGTGGCGGCCGCGCTCGGCCGGCCGCAGGTGGCGTTATTCGGATCGTCCAGCCCGGAGCACACGCCGCCGCAATCGCCGGCGGCGCGCGTGCTCTGGCTGCACATCGAGTGCAGCCCCTGCTACCAGCGCGAATGCCCGCTCGGCCACTTCCGCTGCATGCGTGAAATGCCTGTCGAAATGGTCCTGGATCAGTTAAAAACGGTTTCGTGAGCGCGAAGATCTTTCCCACCGCGCAGGACGCGGAGAACGCCTTTTACGAAGCGCTGGAGCGCTGCGACCTGGAAGGCATGATGGCGGTCTGGGCGGAGGACGAGGACGTCCTTTGCGTGCATCCCACCGGCGGCCGGCTCACCGGCCAGGACCAGGTGCGCGAGAGCTGGGCGCAGATGTTCGCCGCCGGGCCGCGCGCGCGGCTGCAGGTGACGCAGCAGGTGGCGATCAGCGCCATGATGCTCGCGGTGCACAGCGTGTTCGAGAACTTCTCGCTCGAGGGCGCGGCGCCCGGCGACGCGCGGCCGCTGCCGATCGTCGCCACCAACGTCTACCTGCGCACCGCGGCGGGCTGGCGCATGATCGTGCACCACGCATCGCCCGCGCCGGCCCAGCCGGCTGCGGCGGAGCCGCGCCAGGCGCCGCCCAAGTTGCTCCACTGAGTGCTGCATTGATCGGTCACCTGCAGACGATCGTCGCGTCGCTGCTGCCGCCGCCGCGCGTCGCCCTGCAGCGCAGCCGCTGGGAAACCCCCGACGGCGACTTCGTCGACGTCGATTTCGCCGGCGCGCCCGGGCTGCCGCGGCTGATGGTCCTGTTTCACGGCCTGGAGGGCTGCTCGGACAGCCACTACGCGCGGCGCCTCGCGCAGGCGCTGCCCGCCGCGGGTTGGCGCGTGGCGATCCCGCACTGGCGCGGCTGCTCGGGAGAGCCGAATCGCAGGCCGCGTGCGTACCATTCCGGCGACAGCGCGGAAGTGGACTGGATGCTGCGCCGCTTCGGCGTCCAGGTCGACGCGATCGGCATCTCGCTCGGCGGCAACGCGCTGCTGAAATGGCTCGGCGAGCGTAGCGATGCGGCGACAGCGATCGTGCGACGCGCCGCGGCGATTTCCGCGCCGCTCGATCTGCCTGCGTGCGGCGTCGCGCTAGACCAGGGCCTCAACCGCCTGCTATACACCCGCATGTTCCTCTCGACTTTGAAGCCGAAATCGCTCGCGCAGCTCGGGCGGTTCCCCGCGCTGTTCGACGAAACAAGAATGCGCCGCGCACGCACCTTCCGCGAATTCGACGATCTTTACACCGCGCCGATGCACGGCTTTCGCGGCGTCGACCACTACTGGTCGTCGAGCGCGAGCGGCCCCTTCCTCGAGCACATCCGCGTGCCGACGCTGGTCCTCAACGCGCGCAACGACCCGTTCCTGCCCGAGGAGGCGCTTCTCGCCGCCTCGCGAAAGGCCGCGCCGTGCGTTACCCTCGAGTTTCCGCGCCGCGGCGGCCACGTCGGCTTTCCCGGCGCCCGGCTCTCGCAGCGCTTGATCCAACATTTCCGCGCATGACAGTCCCCGCAGAAATCTTTCGCGCCTACGACATCCGCGGCATCGTCGGCAAGACGCTCACGCCGGCCATCGTGCGCGACATCGGCCGCGCGCTCGGCAGCGTCGGCAAGGAGCGCGGCGCAGCGACGTTCGCCATCGGCCGCGACGGCCGCCTTTCCGGGCCCGAATTCGCGAAAGCGCTCGCCGAAGGCCTCAATGCAGTCGGCGCCGATGTGATCGACATCGGCATGGCGCCGACGCCGGTCGCTTACTTCGCCGCCCACCACCTCGGCTGCGGCAGCTGCGTCGCCATCACCGGCAGCCACAATCCGCCCGACTACAACGGACTGAAGATCGTGGTCGGCGGCAGCACGCTCTATGGCGACGAGATCCAGGACCTTCGCAAGCGAATCGAATCCGGCAAATTCGCCACCGGACAGGGCAAGCGCAGCGAGGCGAACGTATTGCAGGCTTATGTGGACCGGATCACGTCCGACGTAAAGCTCGCCCGCAAGATGCGCATCGCGGTCGACTGCGGCAACGGCGTCGCCGGCATGCTAGCGCCGAAGCTGTACCGCGCGCTCGGCTGCGAGGTCGAGGAGCTGTATTGCGAGGTGGACGGACGCTTCCCGAACCACCATCCCGACCCTTCCGTTCCAAAGAATCTGCAGGAATTGATTTCCACCGTAAAAAATTCCTCTTGTGAGCTGGGAATTGCTTTCGACGGCGACGGCGACCGGCTCGGGCTCGTCACCAAGGACGGCGAGATCATCTTCGCCGACCGGCAGCTGATGCTGCTCGCCAAGGACGTGCTGTCGCGCAACCCCGGCGCGCAGATCATCTACGACGTGAAGAGCACGCGCCTGCTCGCGCCCTGGATCGAGAAGCACGGCGGCAGGCCGCTCATCTGGAAAACCGGACATTCGCTCATCAAGGCGAAGCTGCGGGAGACCGGCGCGCTGCTCGCCGGCGAGATGTCGGGACACACCTTCTTCAAGGAGCGCTGGTACGGCTTCGACGACGCGCTCTACGGCGGCGCGCGCCTGCTGGAAATCCTGTCGAAGGAGAAGGACGCCAACCCGGTGCTGAAGAGCCTGCCCAACGCGCCCTCGACGCCGGAGCTGCACTGGGGGCTGAGCGAAGGCGAGCCGCACGCCCTGGTGGCGAAACTCCAGGCGTCGAAACCGTTTCCCGGCGCGGAACGCGTAGTGACCATCGACGGCGTGCGCGTCGAATACGCCGACGGCTTCGGCCTCGCCCGCGCGTCGAACACCACGCCGGTCATCGTGCTACGCTTTGAAGCAGATTCAAATATCGCCCTGGAGCGGATCAAGAGGGATTTCCGCAACGCACTGCAACCACTGAAGCCCGATGCGCCGCTTCCTTACTAGCCTTCTTTTCCTGATCCCGGTTCCCGCCATGGCCGCCTGTCCCGCCCTGCTCGATCGCACCATGACGACGATCTTCGACAAGCCGCAATCGCTCTGCGCTTACACGGGCAGAGTAGTGCTGGTCGTGAATACCGCGAGCCAGTGCGGCTACACGCCGCAGTACGACGGGCTCGAGGCCCTGCACCGCAAGTACGGGGCGCGCGGGCTGGT
>LSTF01000091.1 GCA_001644455.1 Betaproteobacteria bacterium SCGC AG-212-J23 | reverse complement strand
ACAGCCTTGGCGAGGCAGCGCTTGCTCCACGGTGTCTGGTTTTGGAAGCGCGCGAGATAGGCGGGGCTGCTCAGCACGCCAGGAGAGTCGAGCTCGTAGGTCGCGAGGTACTTGCCCTCGCCGGGCGCGACGTCCGCGATCCAGCGGCGCGCGGAGCGAAAGCCGGGGATGGCCAGCCGCTCAGCCATGTGCTCGTCGTCGTACCAGGCGTTGAATTCCTCTTCCATCGCCGGCGGCGGCTCGGTCATGGTCAGCAGCAGGCCGCGATTCATGACAGCTGCCCTCTTTCCATCCGGTAGACGCGGTCGGCGACGCGCTCGGCGAAGCGCTGGCTCTGCTCCGCGAGGACGATGGTCACGCCGGCGCGCTTCAGCTCCTGGATGGCCTTGACGACGGCGTTGACGACGATCGGCGCGAGACCTTCGGAAGGCTCGTCCAGCAGGATCGCCTTCGGGTTGCCGGCGAGGGTGCGCGCGATGGCGAGCATCTGCTGCTCGCCGCCCGACATGCGATCGCCGCGCCGGGCGCGCATCGTGCCGAGGGCGGGGAACAGGGCGAAAAGCGCATCGTCGCTCCACGCGGCCGTGGCGGGACGAGGCGGTTGCCGCCCGACTTCCAGGTTCTCGGCCACGGTCAGGTCGGTGAAGATGCGGCGCTCCTCCGGCACGTAGCCGAGGCCCAGGCGCGCGATCTCATGGGGCTCCCGCTGGTCGATGCGCTGGCCGTCGAAGCGGACTTCGCCCGACGATTTTGCAACCAGCCCGATCATGGCCTTGAGCGTAGTCGACTTTCCTGCACCGTTGCGGCCGAGCAGCGCGATCACTTCTCCGGCGCCGGCCTCGAAGCTCACGTCGTACAGCACGCGCGCGCGGCCGTATCCCGCAGAGAGCCCCCGGACCTCAAGCGTCGCCAAGGTAGACCTCGCGCAAGCGGGGATTGGAGCGGACCTCGTCCGGGGAGCCCTCGGCGATCACCTCGCCGAGATGAAGCGCGACGACGCGTTGCGCGAAGCCGAAGACGACGTCCATGTCGTGCTCGCTGAACAGCACGGCGATATTCTCGCTGCGCGCAAGCTCCGCCGCGAGGGTCATCAGCGCGCCGCGCTCCTCCGGAGCCATGCCCGCGGTCGGCTCGTCCATCAGGAGCAGGCGAGGGCGTTGCGCCAGCACCATCGCGAGTTCCACTCGCTTCAGCTCTCCATACGCGAACGCGGCGCACGGTGTGTCCGCACGCTCGGTCACGCCGACGCGCTCCAGAAACGTTTCGGCCTTGTAGTGCCGCTCGTGGATTGCCTGCAGCGCCACCTGCACGTTCTCGCGCGCGGTCATCGAGCCGAAAGTGGCCGCCACCTGAAAAGTCCGGCCGACCCCGAGGCGGGCCACCCGGTGCGGCGCGCAGCCAACGAGGCTGGTGCCCTCGAGCAGGACCTCTCCGGAATCCGCTGCGAGCTGCCCGTTCAGCACGTTGAACAGCGTCGTCTTGCCGGCGCCGTTGGGACCGATCAGGGCGACGATCTCTCCCGCGGCGACGTCGAACGACACGCCGGCGAGCGCTTTCACGCCGCCGTAGGCCTTGGCGAGGGCTCTTATGCTGAGAATCGCCATCGCGCGAACACCAGGACGAGAATGACGGCGCCGATCCCGGCGCGCCAGTACTCGACGCTGCGAGCCATCGTGTCCTGCAGCCAGGTGAACGCGGCGGCACCCCAGACTGGGCCAGTCAGGGTGTGCGCACCGCCGAGCAGGACCATCACCAACCCATCCACCGAACGTTGCACGGATAACGTTTCCGGGGAGATCGATCCCTTGGAGAACGCGAAGAGCGCGCCCGCGACCCCGGCTGCCGAGCCGGCGATGATGAAGGACTCCCATTGCTTCGCGCGCACGTTGATGCCGAGCGCACTCGCGCGCAACGGCGAGTCGCGCGAGGCGCGAAGCGCATAGCCGAATGGCGTGTGCGCCATCCGCCAGAGGAGGAAGATCGCGTAGCTGCACACCATCAGGACGACGTAGTAGTACGCGGTGCGCGACGCAAGCCACTCTTCCGGCCAGATCCCGACCAGGCCGTTGGACCCACCGGTCACGGCGTCCCATTGGAAGACCGTGGACCAGACGATCTGGGCGAACGCGAGCGTCAGCATCGCGAGGTAGACGCCCGAGAGACGCACGCAGAACCAGCCGAAAATCGCCGCGCCCAGCGCGCCGGCACCCCAGCCCGTGAACAGCGCAGCCGCCGTTGACCAATGCAGCGTCAGAGCGGCCAATGCGCAAGCGTAAGCACCGAGCCCGAAGTACGCAGCGTGGCCGAACGAGGCCATGCCACCGGGGCCCATGAGCAAATGCAGGCTGGCCGCGAACAGCGCGAAGACCAGCATGTCGGTCGCGAGGACGAGCACGTATTGATCAGGAAGCGAGGGGAGGACCACGAGCAGCAGCGCGAGAAGAGCGATGGCGATGGCGCCGCGTTTCGAGAGTCGCCCGATGGGCACTTCGGTCCACGTGCCGCGCACTTCGGCCTGCGGGCGGCCGAGCAGTCCCCAGGGGCGCAGGATCAGCACGATCGCCATGACCACGAACTCGGCGACCAGAGTCAGCTTCGAATATCCCAGGCCGATGCAGAACGCCTTGATCACGCCGATGAGCAGCGCGGCGACGAAAGCGCCGGGAATCGACCCCAGCCCGCCCACGACGACGATCACGAAAGCGTCGGAAATGAGCGCCAGGTCGATGCCGAGGCTCGCCGGCTCGCGGGGGATGGCGAGCGCCCCGCCCAGGCCGGCGAGCGCCGCGCCGAGGGTAAACGCGCCGGTGAACAGCCAGCGCTGGTTGACACCGAGCGCGCTCGCCATCTCCCGGTCCTGGGTCGCCGCGCGGACCAGCACGCCCCAGCGCGTCCGCGTCAGCACGAAGTGCAGGACGGCGAAGACCAGCGGCCCCGCGAGGATGAGGAGCAGGTCGTACTGCGGAAACGCCTGGCCCGCGATCTCGACAGCGCCCGCGAGGCCGGGCGCGCGCGGGCCGAGGAGGTCTTCCGGGCCCCAAGCCCAGAGCGCAAAGTCTCGTGCGAGCAGAACGAGCGCGAACGTGGCGAGGAGTTGCAGCAGCTCGGGCGCGCGATAGATGCGCCGCAGGAGCGACGCTTCGATGCAGGCGCCGAGCACCGCGACGGCGAGCGCGGCGAGCGGCACCGCTGCCCAGAAGCCGACGCGGCCGGAGAGCCACACGGCGACGTACATGCCGAGCATGTAGAGCGAGCCGTGCGCGAAGTTGACGATGCGGCTGACGCCGAAGATCAGCGACAGCCCGGCGGCGACGAGGAAGAGCGAGCTCGCGCCGGCGAGGCCGTTCAGGAGCTGCAGCAGAACGGCTGAGCTAGTCACTCCTTGCGGAGCTTACGGATTTCCTCGTCGGCGGGTTGGAACTTCGCGCCGTCGGCGTAGCGCCAGTTGACCATCACGCCCGCGCCGTTCTTCTTTGCCAGCTGGCCGACGTAGGCGCCCATGGTCGACTGGTGATCGACGGCGCGCCACTGGATGGCGCCAAAGGGCGTGCCCATCTGCAGCCCCTTCAGCGCCTCGACGAGTTTTTCCGTGTCGCGGCTTTTCGCTTTCCGCGCCGCTTCGGCGGCGGCGTAGATCGCCGTGTATCCGACCACCGACCCCTGCCGCGGGTAGTCGTTCCAGCGCTTCTGGTAGGCGTCGCGGAACCGGCGGTGCTCGGGCGTGTTGATCTCGGTCCAGGGATAGCCGGTCACCCACCAGCCGTCCGGGGTCTCGTCCTTCAGCGTGTCGAGATACTCGGGCTCGCCGGCGAGAAGGTTGAACACGGCCGTGCTGCGGAACAGGCCGCGCGTGTTGCCTTCGCGGACGAACTTCTGCAGGTCCGCCGCGAACAGGGCGCTGAAGATCGCATCGGGCTTGGAATCGGCGAGCGCCTGCACCACCGCTCCGGCGTCGATCTTGCCGAGCGCTGGCGCCTGCTCGCCGACGAATTCGACGCCGGGCTGCGCTTGAGCGAGGAGCTTCTTGAAGGACGCTGCCGCGGATTGGCCGTACTCGTAGTTCGGGTAGACGATCGCCCAGCGCTTCTTCTTCAGCTTCGCCGCTTCCGGGACGAGCATCGCTACCTGCATGTAGGTCGAGGGGCGCAGGCGAAACGTGTAGCGGTTGCCGTTCTCCCAGACGATCTTGTCGGTGAGCGGTTCGGAAGCGAGGAACAGCACCTTGCGCTGGGCCGCGAGGTTGGACACGGCCAAGCCGACGTTGGAGGCGAAGGTGCCCATCAGCAGGTTCACCCGCTCGCGTGCGATCAGCTCCTCGGCGACCCGGACGGCGTCGCCCGGGGTGCCGCCATCGTCACGTACCACCAGCTCGACAAACTTGGCGCTGGCCGAGTTGAGCTCCTCGACCGCGAGCTCCATGCCCTTCTTGTAGGGCTCCAGGAAGGCGGGGAAGACCTTGTAGCTATTCAGCTCGCCGATCTTGAGCGCTTGGCCGAAGGAATTTAAGGGGATAAAAGCTATAAATAACAGAAGCGTGCGATTCATGCCTCATCCTTCACTTTAGCGCCGCGATCAGGCCGGATCCGGTCGGTTCCGCCGGGGAAGGCACGCCAGAACTCCCTGCGCACCAGGCTGACGAGCGTCGCGCTCTTGTTGAGCCCGTGATAGCGGGCCACGACCTCGAGCATCTCCAGATCGCGCGGGGTCGCCGAGAACGTGCTGACCTTGCTCTTCGTCATATACAAATCTTATATAAGACTTGTATATCGGGTCAAGCGGCCTTTCGTTCGATGGGAGGCGGCAGCTTCTTCAGACAGCGGCCGATCCACAGGGCGGTGAGCTTTTCCTGCACGCCGTTCTGCGCGAGGCGCTGGGCGAGGGCGCGGAAATCGACCTGGTCGAGGGGCTGGTCCTGGTTGAAGCAGGAGAAGACGTAGGACGTCTTGCCGGTCTGCGGATCGACGTGCGGCTGCAGGCACTGCGCGCAGATCTCTTTCATCATGCATTGCATCGGGCTGTTGATCGAGCCAATGGCCGCATGGTTGGGTTTCAAGAAAGGCATTAAAACCCCGTGTCTTGCCAATGCAACGGCGGCCATCATGCGGTCGGAGCCGATGGCGACGATTCGGTCGGTCTTGGCGAACTCGATTTCCTGCTTGCCCAGCTTTCCTGAAGCATAGGCGTGCATCGCTTCGACGATGTTGCCGACGAATGACCGGTCCTGAGGGCGGCGCGGCTTGAAGCCCGGCGCCTGGTCGCAGCACCAGATCACCACGTCCGAGGACGCCTCGATGTCCTCGACGCGATAGCGGTCGGCGAGTTCCTTGTAGCCGGCGAAGTAGATGACCTTCGAGCCCGCGGTACGGAGCGCGCGGCCGATGGAGAAAAGGACCGCGTTGCCGAGACCGCCGCCGACGAGCGCCACGGTCTCGCCGTGCGGGATCTCGGTCGGCGTGCCGGTCGGTCCCATCAGCACCACCGGCTCCCCCGGCCTGAGATAGGCGAGGAGGTCGGCCGAGCCGCCCATCTCGAGCGCGATCACCGAGATCAGCCCCTTCTCGCGGTCGACCCATGCGCCGGTCAGGGCGAGGCCTTCCATGGCGAGCGTCGTTCCCTCGACCTTCATCGCCAGGGCTTCGAAATTCTGCATGCGATAGAACTGGCCGGGATGGAAGCGCCGCGCGGCAACCGGCGCGCGCAGGACGACTTCGACGATGCGCGGCGTGAGGCGCTTCACCTCGTGCACGACCGCGCGCAGGTCGCGGTTCAGCCGGGCGAGGAAGGTCGCGTCACTCTCCGATGAGGACGCCTTGAGCGAGGAAAGAACGCCGCTCACGACCGGATAGCCTTGCTTGGCGCTGCCCATCGCCTTGACGACGTTGCCGAAGTAGGAGGGATGCAGGTCGCCGAAGAAGCTCATGAAGCGGCCGTCGGCGTAGCGGTGCAACAGCACCTGCGGCTTCGCCGGCTTTGCGGTGTGCTTCTCGGGCTTCACCGGCGCACCCGTCTCGTCGCAGGCCTGGAAGTACTTGCCGTCGAGCGCGAGCGTCACGCCTTCCTCGCGGGCAAGCACCGTGTTGGGTTGCGTGCCCGCGGCGATCAGCACCGACTTCGCTGGCAGGCGGATGTCGTTCTGGAATACCACTGCGCTGGCGTGACCATGTTCGTCGACATCGATACGAACCGGTGTGAGGCCTTCGGCGAACGTGATGCCTTCTTCAAGCGCCTTCTCGACTTCTTCGTGGTTGAGCGTGTAGGAGGGGCTGTCGATGAGGCGACGCCGGTAGGCGATGGTCACGCCGCCCCAGGACTTGAGCAGGTTCAGCCGCTCCTCGGGCTTCGCCGCCCGCAGCGCCTTCGCGTGACGCAGGAATTCCTGGGCGATCGAACGCTCTTCCGGGTTCCACGACGGGTCCTCGCCGAGCGTTTCGTAGCGGGCGAGGAACTTCTCCACCTGGACGGCGTAGTAGGCGAGCGACTCGGTGGCGGTATCGATCGCGGTCAGGCCGCCGCCGATGACCACCACCGGCAGGCGGACCTGCAGGTTGGCGATCGACTCGCGCTTCGCCGCGCCGGTGAGCTGCAGTGCCATCAGGAAATCGGAGGCGGCGCGCACGCCGCGGGCGAAGCCGTTCGGGATCTCGAGCACGGTCGGGCGGCCGGCGCCGGCGCACAGCGCGATATGGTCGAAGCCGTCCGCGAAAGCCTCGTCGATGGTCAGCGTGCCGCCGAAGCGCACGCCGCCGAACATCGCGAACTGCGAGCGCCGCTCGACGAGCAGGCGGATCACCTTGAGGAAGTTCTTGTCCCAGCGCACGGTGATGCCGTACTCGGCGACGCCGCCGAAGCCGGCCATGGCGCGCCTGTCGAGGGGCTCTTTCAATTCCTCGATGGCTTTCACCGGACGGAATGGGCTGCGATTGCCGAGCGGATCCACCCCGGAGATCGCCGCGTCCAGCGGCTCGATCTTCAGGCCGTCGATGCCGACCACGGTGTGGCCGTCGTTCATCAGATGGTGGGCGACGGTGAACCCTGCCGGGCCAAGGCCGACGACCAGGACTCTTTTTCCGGAAGGCTCTTTGGGATAGGGGCGGCGCAGGTTGAGGGGATTCCAGCGCGTGAGCAACGAGTAGATCTCGAAGCCCCAGGGCAGCTCGAGCACGTCCTTGAGCGTGCGGGTCTCGGCCTGGGGAATGTCGACCGGCTGCTGCTTCTGATAGATGCACGACTTCATGCAGTCGTTGCAGATGCGGTGCCCGGTGGCCGCGGCCATCGGGTTGTCGATGGCGATGATGCCCAGCGCGGCCAGCGTCTCGCCGCGCGCCTTCACCATCTGGAATTCGGAAATCTTTTCTTCCAGCGGGCACCCCGCCAGCGGCACGCCGAACACCGTCTTGCGGAACCCCTGGGCGGGCGCTTTCTCCTTCAGCCCCTTGGAGCAGGAGTCCTTGCCCTGCTCATGGCACCAGATGCAGTAGTTGACTTCATCGAGCGCGCCGGCGAGATCGGTGCCCTGGTCGGTGAGCTGGAACCCTTCCCGTTGGCGAAGGTGGGTGGAAGTGTGCTCGGCGAAGCCGTGAGCGGTCTCGGTGTGCAGCGGCACGAGCTTCATGAAGTCGAGCTTGGTCGGCGTCTTGAAGAGCACGCCCGAACGATGCTTCTTTTTCCCCTCCGGGGTCGTCGTCGCCCAGGCGGCATAGCGCGCCGCCGCTTCCAGGCTCGCCGCGTTCGCGGCTTCATCCTTCAGCCAGCCGCTGACGCGCTGCGCGAAGTCGAGCTCGGTGGTGAAGGCGAAGCTGTCGGGCTTCGCGTCTTCCGGCTTGACCTTGTGCAAGGCGCGGCGCTGCACGAACAGGCGCTTGACGGAGTAGAGCGGGGCGAGCTCGTTGTGGCGCGCGGCGAGCGCGCGAGCCTCGTCCTCGATGCCGAAGAGCTTCGCCAGGAAGTCCTCGACGTGCGGCGAGAGTGCAACCAGCAGGTCGGACTCCTCGCGGCCCGGCGGCGGCGTTTTCC
Organism: Betaproteobacteria bacterium SCGC AG-212-J23; assembly: GCA_001644455.1. Lineage (GTDB taxonomy): Bacteria > Pseudomonadota > Gammaproteobacteria > Burkholderiales > SG8-39 > SCGC-AG-212-J23. The sequence goes on along the minus strand of LSTF01000091.1, from coordinate 45,884 downwards.
TGGCCGCGACCAGCTTGTCGCGCAACGCGCCATCCGCCTCGCCCAGAAAGGCGAGAAACGCCGCGTCGATGCGAAGCATCCCCGCGCGCTCATAGAGGTCGTTGAAACGAAAGCCAAAACCGGGCTGCATGCCGCTAGAATTATCGGTGAATTCACCGCGGAGTTCCGATGCAGATCAGAAATAGCATATTCCTCGTTACGGGCGGCGCTTCCGGTCTGGGAGCGGCGACCGCGCGCATGGCGGCGGAGAACGGCGGCAAGGTCGTGATCGCCGACCTGCAGGTCGAAGCCGGCGAGAAGCTCGCCAAGGAGCTTGGCGGTCGTTTTGCGAAGACCGACGTCGCGAGCGAGGCCGACGGCAAGGCTGCGGTGGCGCTGGCGATGAAGGAGTTCGGCGGCCTGCACGTGCTGGTCAACTGCGCCGGCATCGCGCTCGCCGAGCGCACGATCGGCAAGGACGCGCCCCACGACCTGGGACGCTTCGTCAAGGTCATCACCGTCAACGTTGTCGGGACTTTCAACATGATCCGCCTCGCCGCGGATGCGATGGCGAAGGCGAGCCCGAACGCGGCCGGCGAGCGGGGCGTGATCGTCAACACCGCGTCGGTCGCGGCCTACGACGGGCAGATCGGGCAGGCTGCGTATTCCGCCTCGAAAGGCGGGATCGTCGGCATGACACTGCCCATCGCGCGCGACCTGTCGCGCAACGGCATCCGCGTCTGCACCATAGCGCCGGGCATCTTCGAGACGCCGCTGCTCGCGGCGCTGCCCAAGGATGCGCAGGAGTCGCTCGGCAAGCAGGTGCCGTTCCCCTCGCGCCTCGGGAAGCCGGCGGAATTCGCGCAAATGGTGAAATCGATCGTCGAGATCGAGATGCTGAATGCCGAGACGATCCGCCTCGACGGCGCGATCCGGATGGCGCCGCGCTGACTACTGCTTCTTGAGGTTGCTGTTGTAGTACTTGCCGCGCTCGGCGTAGCCGCTGGCGATTTTCAAAAGGTAGTCTTTCTGCTCCGCGCTCAGTTCCCGCACCACGCGGCCGGGCGAGCCGAGCACCAGCACGCCGTCCGGGATCTCCTTGCCTTCCGCGATCAGCGTGTTGGCGCCGACGAGCACGCCCTTGCCGATGCGCGCGCCGTTCATCACCACGCTGTTGATGCCGACCAGCGAGCCCTCGCCGACGGTGCAGCCGTGCAGCATGACCTTGTGGCCGATGCTCACGTTGCGACCGAGCGTCAGCGGAAATCCCGGGTCGACGTGCAGCACCGAGCCGTCCTGGACGTTGCTGCCTTCGCCGATGGTGATGCGGTCGTTCTCGGCGCGGATCACCACCTGGAACCAGATGCTCGTCGCCGCCTCGAGCGTGACGTCGCCGACCAGGGTCGCGTCGGGCGCGATGAAATGGTCCTTGCCGAGCAGCGTGACGCGGCGCTCGCCGATGGAGTAGAGAGGCATGCGGCTATGATAATGCAGTGAAAATCGTCGTTTACCTGTGAAGGTCATTGTTTTGGGCGCGGGCGTGATCGGCGTCACCAGCGCCTGGTATCTCGCCGAGGCGGGCCACGAAGTGACGGTCGTCGATCGTCGTGCGCAACCCGCGCTCGAGACCTCGTTCGCGAACGGCGGCCAGATCTCGGCCGGCCATGCCGAGCCCTGGGCGAAACCCGCCGCGTTGCCGAAGATCCTGAAGTGGCTCGGCCACGAGGACGCGCCACTTCTTTTCCGGCCGCGCCTCGACTGGGCGCAGTGGCGCTGGGGGCTCGGTTTCCTGCGCGAGTGCGTCCCTGGCCGATTCGAGCGCAATAGCCGGGCGCTCGCCGGGCTTGCCGCGTACAGCCGGGAATGCCTGCAGGCGCTGCGCCGGAGCACCGGCATCCGCTACGACGAGCTGACCCGGGGCATCCTGCAATTCGCCACTCGCAAGGCGGACCTCGAAACCCTCAAGCAGCAAGCGGCGGCGATGCGCGAGTTCGGCGCGCGGCGGGAGTTCAAGACCGCGGCCGAGTGCGTGGCGCTCGAGCCAGCGCTGAAGAATTCCCGCGAGCCCGTGCTCGGCGGCCTCTACGATCCGCACGATGAGTCGGGCGATGCGCACAAGTTCACGTTGGAACTCGCCCGTCGCTGCGAGCAGCGAGGCGTGCAGTTCCGCTATGGACATGTCGCGACTCGGATCGAGGTCGCTGGCGATCGTGTCGAGGGTGTTGACGGGCTGCAGGGTGATGCGTACGTGGTGGCGCTCGGCAGCTACAGTCCTCTTCTATTGAGACCGCTTGGCATCCGCATCCCGGTCTACCCCCTGAAGGGCTACTCCATCACGCTGGAAACGAAGGACGGACCGACCGTGAGCCTTACGGATGAGGCCGCGAAGATCGTGATTTCGCGCCTCGGTAATCGCCTGCGCGCCGCGGGCACCGCCGAGCTGGCGGGCTATGACACCAGCATCAATGCGGCGCGCTGCGATGCGATCCTGCGCCGCGTTCGCACACTCTTTCCCGACATCGTGCCGGGAGAGATCAAGACCTGGGCGGGGTTGCGGCCGGCGACGCCGAGCAACGTGCCGGTGATCGGCCGCACGCGCTTCTCGAACCTCTTTCTCGACACCGGGCACGGCACGCTCGGCTGGACGCTCGCCTGCGGGTCGGGGAAGGCGCTGGCCGACCTCGTCTCCGGGCGCAGGCCGGAAGTGGATTTCCACTTCTCATGAAGCCGAGCGAATCGCAGTTCCTGCAGATCCGGGAGTTGCGCTACCACGTGCGTCGCTGGGCGAATCCCGGCGCGCCGAAAATGGTCGTGCTTCATGGCTGGATGGACGTGTCGGCATCGTTCCAGTTCATGGTCGATGCCCTGCGGCGCGACTGGGACGTGTATGCGCCCGACTGGCGGGGTTACGGCCTTACGGAATGGGGAAAGGGAGACTGCTATTGGTTCGCGGACTATCTCGCCGACCTGGACTTTCTCGTCGATTCGATCGGCAGTCCCATCCACCTCGTCGGTCACAGTCTGGGCGGTAACGTCGCGGCGATGTACGCCGGTGTCCAGCCGGAGCGGGTCGCGAAATTCGTCAACCTCGAGGGGTTCGGCCTGCGGGCGACGCGATCCGACGAGGCCCCGGAGCGCTATGCGCGCTGGGTTGGCGAGCTGCGCGCGCCGCCGCAACTCCGTCCCTATTCGAGCTTCGACGAGCTGGCCACACGCCTGCGCAGCGGCAACAAGAGACTGTCGAAGGAACGGTCTGATTTCCTTGCACGGCACTGGGGCCATGAGAAGGATGGCAAGGTGATGCTCCGCGCTGATCCGGCGCACAAGATCGTCAACGCGACCCTCTATCGCCTGGAGGAAGCGCAGGCCTGCTGGCGCAAGGTCACCGCGCCGGTGCTGTGGGTGGACGGCAAGGAATCCGACACCCTGAAGCGCCTCGGTCTCGACGCCGGTCAGCACGCCGAGCGCCGATCGGCATTCCGCGACCTGCGGTTCATCGAGATCGCCGACGCCGGGCACATGCTGCATCACGACCAGCCCGAAGCGCTGGCACACGCCATCGAAGCGTTCCTCGGCTGATGGCGCAGCTTTTCGCCATCCATCCGACGCATCCGCAGCCGCGGCTGGTGCGGCGCGCGGCCGACATCGTGCGCGGCGGCGGGCTGATCGCCTATCCGACGGATTCCTGCTATGCGCTGGGTTGCGATCGCGGCAACGCCAAGGGGGCAGAGCGCCTGCGGCGTATCCGCGGCATCGACGAGCGGCACCATCTGACGCTGATGTGCCGGGACGTCGCTGAAATCGCGCGCTACGCCACGGTGGAAGATGCGCAGTTCAGGCTGCTGAAGCGCGCGGCGCCGGGGAGTTACACCTTCATCCTGCGCGCGCGGCGAGAGGTTCCGCGCCGCCTGACGAAGAAGAAAACGATCGGCGTGCGCGTCCCCGGGCATCCGGTCGCGCACGCGCTGCTCGCCGAGCTCGATCAGCCGATGCTTTCGGCGACGCTGATCCTGCCCGGCGCAGGGGCGCCCCTGTCCGATCCGCACGACATTCGCGAGGCGCTCGAGCACCAGCTCGATCTCGTCATCGACGCTGGCGCGTGCGGCGTGGTGGCGAGCACGGTGATCGACCTGACCGGCGATACGCCGCTCGTGCTGCGCAAGGGCAGCGGCTCGCTCGCGCCCTTCGCAGTGGAACCGGTCTGATAAAATCCCGGCGAAGAAGATGGACGTCAACCACGCACTGCAGACGTTCGCCATCTATGCCCTCCCGGTGCTGTTCGCCATCACGCTGCACGAGGCGGCGCATGGCTATGTGGCGCGCCATTTCGGCGACATGACGGCGCACGCGCAGGGGCGCATCAGCCTGAACCCGCTGCGGCACGTCGACCTCGTCGGCACGCTGCTCGTGCCGCTCGCCATCCTCCTCGTCTCGGGCGGCAAGTTCCTGTTCGGCTGGGCGAAGCCGGTGCCGGTGAATTATTCGGCGCTGAGGAAGCCGCGCCAGCACATGGCGTGGGTGGCTGCGGCGGGCCCGGCCGCGAACCTGATTATGGCGCTCGCCTGGACGGCAGTGCTGCGGCTCGGCGTGACGCTCAGCGACCGCGCCGACGCCTGGACCGAGGTGGCGAAGGAAGCCGGCACCGGCGGCCTGATCGATGCCGTGCTTCGCCACGGCAGCGGGCCGGCGGAGTTCGCCATCGGCATGGCCGCGGCGGGCGTGCTGGTCAACCTCATCTTCATGCTGCTCAACCTGATCCCGATCCCGCCGCTCGACGGCGGGCGAATTCTCGCCAGCCTGCTGCCCAGCCGTGCGGCGTGGACCTTTGCCAAGATCGAGCCGTGGGGCCTGCCGATCCTGCTCGTCCTGATGTTCACGAACGTCCTGGGCGGCGTGCTCGGCCCGCTCCTCTTCGAGTCCGAAGCGCTGCTGCGCGCTGTCGTGCTCCTCTAGAGACCGACTTGTACGAAACCCGAGTCCTCTCCGGCATGCGGCCTACCGGCAGCCTGCACCTCGGCCATTACCACGGGGTGCTGAAGAACTGGGTGCGCCTGCAGAGCGAGTATCCGTGCCTGTTTTTCGTGGCCGACTGGCACGCGCTCACCACGGACTACGAAAAGCCCGGCGACGTGCAGCAGAGCGGCATCGACATGGTGATCGACTGGCTCGCCGCGGGCGTCGACCCGGCGCAGGCGACGCTCTTCGTCCAGTCGCAGGTGCCGGAGCACGCCGAGCTGCACCTGCTGCTCTCCATGATGACGCCGCTCGGCTGGCTGGAGCGCGTGCCAACCTATAAGGACCAGCAGGAGAAGCTCGCCGACAAGGACCTTTCGACGTACGGCTTCCTCGGCTACCCGCTGCTCCAGTCGGCGGACATCCTGATCTATCGCGCGAAGTTCGTGCCGGTAGGCGAGGACCAGGTGCCGCACGTCGAATTCACGCGCGAGGTCGCGCGCCGCTTCAACCATCTCTATGGCCGCGAGCCGGGCTTCGAGGAGAAGGCCAAGGCGGCGGTGAAGAAGATGGGGGCGAAGAAGGCGCGCCTCCTGAACGAGCTGCGTACCAAGTTCCTCGAGGCGGGCGACGCCGGCGCGCTCGCGCGCGGCCAGGCTCTCCTCGACGAGCAGCAGAACATGACGCGCATCGACCGTGAAAGGCTCTACGGCTGGCTGGAAGGCACCGGCAAGAAGATCCTGGTCGAGCCGGAAGCGCTGCTCACCGAGGCGTCGAAGATGCCCGGGCTCGACGGACAGAAGATGTCGAAGTCCTATGGCAACACCATCGCGCTGCGCGAGGAGCCCGAGTCGGTGGCGAAGAAGATCAAGACCATGCCCACTGACCCGGCGCGCGTGAAGCGCACCGACAAGGGCAACCCGGAGAAATGCCCGGTGTGGGAGCTGCACAAGGTCTACTCCGACGAGGCGCGGAAGAAGTGGGTCTGGACCGGCTGCACCACCGCCGGCATCGGTTGTCTCGAGTGCAAGCAGCCGGTGATCGACGCGGTCAACGCCGAGCTCGCACCGATGCGTGCCCGCGCGCAGGCCTACGTCGACGATCCGACGCTGGTGCGCAACATCGTTGCCGACGGCTGCGAGAAGGCGAAGCGCCTTGCTGCCGAGACGATGCGCGACGTGCGCGAATCGATGGGATTGAACTACCCATGATGGCCGCCAAGGTCTACGGCGAGCTGGTGGTCGAGCTGCCGCATGACCTCTACATCCCGCCCGATGCCCTGGAAGTGGTGCTCGAGGCCTTCGAAGGGCCGCTCGACCTGCTGCTCTACCTGATTCGCAAGGAAAACCTCGACATCCTCGATATTCCAATGGCGCCGCTTACGCGCCAGTACCTCGAGTACGTCGAGATCATGCGCGTCAAGAACCTGGAGCTCGCCGCCGAGTACCTGGTCATGGCGGCGATGCTGATGGCGATCAAGTCGCGCCTGCTGCTGCCGCGCCCGCCGGCCGCCGAGGCGCTCGAGGAGGACCCGCGCGCCGAGCTGGTGCGGCGCTTGCTCGAGTACGAGCGCATGAAGCAGGCGGCGCAGAAGCTCGACGAGCTGCCGCAGGTTGGCCGTGACGTGGCGGCCGTCTCGGTCTGGATCGAAAAGACCATCGAGCAACAGCTGCCCGACGTCCATGCCCAGGACCTTGCCGAGGCCTGGCGCAGCCTGCTGCACCGCGCGCGCATGTCGAAGCACCACCACATCTCGCGCGAGGAGCTTTCCGTGCGCGAGCACATGAGCGGCATCCTGCGCCTGCTGCGCGAGAAGCGGATGGCCGAGTTCACCGAGCTGTTCAACCCCTCGCGCGGCGTCGCCGTCCTGGTCGTGACTTTGCTTGCGCTTCTCGAGCTCGCACGAGAACTGCTGGTCGAGATCACGCAGGCTGAATGTTTCGCGCCGATTTACGTAAAATTGGCTTATGCCCAGTCCGTCTGAAGCGAAGCGCATCCTCGAAGCCGCGCTGCTTGCGGCGCCGGAGCCGCTGGGCGTCATCGAGCTCAAGCGCCTGTTCGAGGGGGAAATCAACGCCGACACCCTGCGCAAGCTCCTGGCGGAGATCGCCGAGGAGTGGCAGGGCAGGGCCGTCGAGCTGGTGAGCCTGGCGAGCGGCTGGCGCTTCCAGACCCGGGCGGAACTGCAACCCTATCTCGAGCGCCTGTTCCCGGAGAAGCCGCCGCGCTACTCGCGGGCCGTCATGGAAACGCTGGCGATCATCGCCTACCGGCAGCCCGTGACTCGCGGCGACATCGAGGACGTGCGCGGGGTCGTCGTCTCGGCCCAGATCATCCAGACCCTGGAGAATCGCGGCTGGATCGACGTCGTCGGCCATCGCGAGACGCCGGGCCGGCCGGCGCTCTACGCCACCACCCGCCAGTTCCTCGACGATCTCGGCCTGCGATCGCTGGAGGAGTTGCCGCCGCTCGAGGAAATCGCCAAGACTCTCGCTCTTGAACCCACCCCTGCCACCTCGGAAGCGGCTGTCCGTCCCGAAGAAGCCGTCGAGCAGCAACCCCAACCCGCCACCGGAACCGACGGCTGAGCGGCTGCAGAAGCTGCTGGCCGCAGCGGGGCTAGGATCCCGGCGGGAAATCGAAGGCTGGATCGAAGCAGGGCGCGTCACCGTCGAGGGCCGCGTCGCGAAGCTGGGCGATCGCGCTCTTCCCTCCCAACAAGTCGCGGTCGATGGAAAACCCGTTGCGTTTCAAGCCGCTTCAAACCCCCGGGTGCTGCTCTATCACAAGCCGGTCGGCGAAATGGTCACTCGCCACGATCCCGGGGGCCGACCAACGGTTTTCGCACGTTTGCCCCCCGGCCGCTGGGTGGCCGTCGGGCGACTGGACCTGAATTCTTCCGGCCTGCTGTTGCTGACGGATTCCGGCGAGCTCGCCAACCGGCTGATGCATCCCCGATATGAGCTGGAGCGGGAATACTCGGCTCGCGTGCAGGGGAGTCCCGATATGGAGCAGCTGCGCCGGGGCGTGCAGCTTGAAGACGGCCTCGCCGCCTTCATCTCCATTCGACAGGAGCGCGAGGCGGCGGGCACCAACCGCTGGTATCGCGTCGTTCTTAAGGAGGGGCGTAATCGCGAGGTGCGCAGGCTTTTCGAGGCGGTCGGCGCGCGGGTGAATCGCCTGGTGCGCGTGCGGTACGGACCTGTCGCGCTTCCCGAAAATCTCGCGCCGGGAGAGTGGCGCGAATTGGAAAATCCGGTTATACTTCAAAAGCTTTAGGGATGGGTCGGCAAGTGTCGGCCCATTTTTATTTGGACCTGGAAAACGTCGTCGAGCCGGTTGTTGCCGGCATGGGATACGAGCTGGTCGACCTGCAGGCGTCGAACGGCGGTCGGCTGTTGCGGCTTTTCATCGACAAGCCGGGCGGCATCGGCCTCGAGGATTGCGCCGCAGTGAGTCGGCAGCTGAGCAGGGTGTTCGAGGTCGAGGGCGTGGACTACGAGCGGCTGGAGGTTTCGTCGCCGGGGCTCGACCGGCCGTTGCGCAAGGCCAGCGACTTCGAGCGCTTCGCCGGCCAGAAGGCCGAGCTGAAGATGCGAACGCCGGGCGAGGGTGGCCGGCGGAAGTACGTAGGGGTGCTCAGGGGCGCCGCCGATGGGCAGGTAAACCTGGAGCTGGACGGAAAAGTCGTGGTGCTGGCGCTCGAGGACATGGAGCGGGCAAAGCTGGTGCCGGAACTGTGAGGATCGCGACGTGGCAGTGACTCAGCAGCAGGCAGGCAATCGTGAACTGGTGATGCTGGTGGACGTTCTCGCCCGGGAGAAGAACGTCCCGCGCGACATCGTGTTCGGCGCCCTCGAGATGGCGCTCGCTTCGGCCACCAAGAAGAAATACCCCGAGGACATCGACGTCCGCGTGGCGGTGGACCGCACTACCGGCGCGTATGAGACCTTCCGTCGCTGGCGCGTGCTGCCCGACGACGCTCCCGACTGGAATACGGCGCAGATGCTATCGGTCGAGGAGGCGCAGGACCGCGGCAAGGCCGACGCCAAGGTGGACGACGTCCTCGAGCAGCCGATCCCGAACGTCGAGTTCGGCCGCATCGGCGCGCAGACCGCCAAGCAGGTGATCCTGCAGCGCATCCGCGACGCCGAGCGCGAGCAGATCCTGAACGACTTCCTGTCGCGCGGCGATGAGCTCGTCACCGGCACGGTGAAGCGCATGGAACGCGGCAACGCGATCATCGAGTCGGGCCGCCTGGAGGCGCTGCTGCCGCGCGAGCACATGATCCCGAAGGAAAACCTGCGCGTCGGCGACCGCGTCCGCGCCTGGGTGATGAAGATCGACCGCCAGGCGCGCGGCCCGCAGCTGATTCTTTCCCGCACCGCGCCGCAGTTCATCATGAAGCTCTTCGAACTCGAGGTACCGGAGATCGAGGAGAAACTGCTCGAGATCAAGTCCGCGGCCCGCGACCCGGGCGTGCGCGCCAAGATCGGCGTCTTCACCGCCGACAAGCGCATCGACCCGATCGGCACCTGCGTCGGCATGCGCGGCTCGCGCGTGCAGGCCGTGACCCAGGAACTGGCCGGCGAGCGCGTCGACATCGTGCTCTGGTCGGCCGACCCGGCGCAGTTCGTGATCGGCGCGCTGGCGCCGGCCGAGGTGTCGTCGATCGTGGTCGACGAGGAAAAGCACGCGATGGACGTGGTCGTCGACGAGGAGAACCTCGCCGTGGCGATCGGCCGCAGCGGCCAGAACGTCCGGCTCGCCTCCGAGCTCACCGGCTGGCAGATCAACCTCATGACCGAGGAAGAATCGAACAAGAAGCAGCAGGAGGAGAGCGGCCGGGTCAAGCAGCACTTCATGGAGAAGCTCGACGTCGACGAGGAGGTCGCCAACATCCTCATCGAGGAGGGCTTCTCGACGCTGGAAGAGATCGCCTACGTGCCGATCAACGAGCTGAACGAGATCGCCGCGTTCGACGAAGGCACGGTGACCGAGCTGCGCACCCGCGCCCGCAACGCGCTGCTGGTGGCGGCGATCGCCAACGAAGAGAAGGTCGAAGGCGTCGATCCCGAGCTGCTGAAGCTGGAGGGCATGGACACCCAGCTCGCGGCGAAGCTCGCCGAAGGCGGCGTGAAGAAGCGCGACGACCTTGCCGACCTCGCGGTCGACGAGCTGTCGGAGATGACCGGCATGGACGCGGAGAAGGCCAAGAAGCTGATCATGGCGGCGCGCGCGCACTGGTTCGAAAACAAGGAGCAAGCTGCCTAGATGGCCCAGACCAGCGTCGCCCAATTCGCGAGCGAGCTGAAGGTTCCGCCTTCGGTGCTGCTCGAGCAGCTGCGCGCCGCCGGCGTCGAGAAGCGCGTTCCCGAGGACTCGCTCACCGAGACGGACAAGTCGCGCCTGCTCGAATACCTGCGCAAGACCCATGGCTCGGTCGAGGCGAAGAACAAGATCACGCTCACCCGCAAGCAGACCAGCGAGATCCGCAAGACCGACGCGACCGGCAAGTACCGCACGGTCCAGGTCGAAGTGCGCAAGAAGCGCGTCTTCGTCAAGCGCGACCCGAATGAAGTGACGGCCCAGGCCGTCGCGGCCGAGGCTCCGCCGCCGCCCCCCCCGCCGGCCGCCGCGCCCGCGGTCAATGCGAAGGAAATCGAGCTCCGCGAGCAGGAAGCCAAGCGCCAGCAGCAGCTTGCCGAGCTGCAGGCGGCCGAGCTCAAGGAAAAGCAGGAGCGCGAGCGCAAGGAAGCCGAGCAGAAGGCCGCAGAGGCAGCGGCCGCCAGTGCCGCGCCGGCAGCACCGGGCGCTCCGGTGACCACGCTGCACGCCCCCAAGCCGGCGGGCGACGCGAAAGGCGACAAGAAGCCGAAGAAGGCGAAGCCGACCACGGTCCTGCGAGACGACTCGGTGCGCCGCCGCCAGATCAAGACGCGCGGCGATGCCGGAGGCGGGGTCGGCGGCTGGCACGGCCGCGGCGGCGGGCGCCATCGGCACGCGCCCTCCGGCGGGGTGCCCGCGGGCGAGACCACGTTCGCGCAGCCGACCGAACCGTTGGTACGCGAAGTCGCGGTGCCGGAGACCATCACGGTGGGCGAGCTGGCGCACCGCATGTCGGTGAAGGCCGCCGAGGTCATCAAGGCGCTGATGAAGCTCGGCACCATGGCGACCATCAACCAGGCGCTCGACCAGGAGACGGCGATCATCGTCGTCGAGGAGATGGGCCACAAGGCGAAGGCGGCCAAGCTGGACGACCCCGAGTCCTACCTGGTCGAGAGCGAAGAGGTCGTTGAAGGGGGCGATCTCAAGCCGCGGCCGCCGGTCGTTACGGTCATGGGGCACGTCGACCACGGCAAGACTTCGCTGCTCGACTACATCCGCACCACCAAGGTAGCCGCTGGCGAAGCCGGCGGCATCACCCAGCACATCGGCGCGTACCACGTCGAGACGCCGCGCGGCATGATCACGTTCCTGGATACGCCGGGCCACGAGGCATTCACCGCGATGCGTGCGCGCGGGGCCAACGTGACCGACATCGTGGTGCTCGTCGTCGCGGCGGACGACGGCGTCATGCCGCAGACGATCGAGGCCATCAACCACGCCAAGGCTGCGGAAGTCCCGCTGGTCGTGGCGATCAACAAGATCGACAAGCACGAGGCCAACGCCGACAAGGTCAAGCAGGAGCTCCTGTCGCATGGCGTCGTCCCGGAGGAGTTCGGCGGCGACGCCGCCGTTGTCCCCGTGTCGGCAAAGACGGGCGCCGGCGTCGATGCGCTTCTCGAGCAGCTGCTGCTGCAGGCCGAGGTTCTGGAGCTCAAAGCGCCGATCGACGCGCCCGCGAAAGGCGTCGTCATCGAGGCGCGCCTGGATAAGGGCCGGGGGCCGGTTGCCACCCTGCTGGTGCAATCGGGCACGCTGAACCGCGGCGACATCGTGCTGTGCGGCGCGGTCTACGGCCGCGTGCGCGCGATGCTCGACGAGAGCGGCAAGCCGGTCGCGAGCGCGGGCCCCTCGATCCCGGTCGAAGTGCAGGGGCTCTCCGACGTGCCCGGCGCGGGCGAGGACATGATGGTGGTCGCCGACGAAAGAAAAGCGCGCGAAATCGCCGCGTTCCGCCACGGCAAGGTGCGCGACGTGAAATTCGCCAAGCAGCACGCCGCCAAGCTGGACATGTTCGGCCAGATGGGCGAGGGCGAGAAGAAGGCGCTCACGCTGGTCATCAAGGCGGACGTGCAGGGATCGCAGGAAGCGCTGATCCACGCGCTGACGCGCCTGGGCACGGACGAGGTAAAAGTGACGGTGGTCCATGCCGGCGTGGGCGGCATCACCGAGTCCGACGTGAACCTGGCAATGGCCGCGCGCGCAGTGATCATCGGCTTCAACACCCGCGCCGACGCGACCGCGCGCAAGCTCGCCGAGTCGTCCGGCATCCAGGTGCGCTACTACAACATCATTTACGAGGCGGTCGACGAGATCAAGGCGGCGCTCTCCGGCATGCTCGCGCCCGAGCGCAAGGAGCAGGTGCTCGGCATGGTGGAAGTGCGCCAGGTGTTCAAGATCTCCAAGATCGGCACCGTCGCCGGCTGCTACGTGCTGGAAGGCATGGTCAAGCGCAGCGCCCAGGTCAGGGTGCTGCGCGACAACGTCGTCATCCACACCGGCGACATCGATTCCCTCAAGCGCTTCAAGGACGACGTGCGCGAGGTCAAGGCCGGCTTCGAATGCGGCATGTCGCTCAAGAACTTCGCGGACTTGAAGGAAAAGGACCAGTTCGAGGTCTTCGAGACCGTGGAGGTCGCGAGGACGCTGTGAAGCGCGGTCAAGGTCGGCCGCAACGGCTGGGCGACCTGATCCAGCGCGAGCTCTCGGGGCTGATCCGCCTCGAGCTGCGCGATCCGCGGGTGGGGATGCTGACGATCACCTCGGTCGACGTGTCGCCGGACATGTCGCATGCCAAGGTGTTCTTCACGCTGCTGGAGAAAGACCAGCTCGAAGACACGCTGCACGGCCTGAAACGTTCGGCCGGCTTCCTGCGCTCGCAGCTCGCGAAGCGCATCTCGATGTACACCACCCCCGAGCTGCGCTTCGAGTACGACGAATCGGTGGAGCGCGGCGACCACCTGTCGCGCCTGATCGACTCCACCAAGAGCAAGCCGTGATCGACGGCGCGCTGCTGCTCGACAAGCCGCTCGGCGTCAGCTCGAATTTCGTTCTGCAAAGATCGAAAAAACTCCTGGGAGCCGCCAAGGCGGGGCATGCCGGCACGCTCGATCCGCTCGCCTCGGGGCTGCTGATCGCGCTGTTCGGCGAGGCGACCAAGTTCGCCGGCCTGCTGCTCGAGTCGGAGAAGGAGTACCTGGCGAGCCTCAGGCTCGGGGAAACGACCGCGACCGGCGATGCCGAGGGAGGGATCCTCGAGAAAAAGCCGGTGGCCGTGACGGAATCACAGGTCGAGGAGGCGTTGACGCGCTTCCTCGGCGAGATCGAGCAGGTGCCGCCCATGCATTCGGCGCTGAAGCGCGACGGGGTGCCGCTCTACAAGCTGGCGCGCAAGGGCGAGAGCGTCGAGCGCCAGCCGCGCCGGGTCATCATCCGCGAGCTGGAGCTGCTTGGTTTCGCCAGCCCGCTCGCCGAAATCCGCGTCCGCTGCAGCAAGGGGACCTACGTACGGACCCTTGCCGAGGACATCGGCGCCGCGCTTGGAACCGGCGCCCATCTCGCGGGGCTGCGGCGCACCGGCTCGGGGCGCTTTCGCGTCGAGGACGCGGTCGCGCTGCCGGCGCTCGAGGAAATGACGCTGCCGCAAAGGCGGGCGCGGCTGCTGCCCGTCGACTCGCTGCTCTCGCAGTTGCCGCGCGTCGAGCTGGACGCCGCGTCGGAGGCGAAGCTACGGAACGGCCAGGCGCTGCAGATGGCGACCCTGCCGGAGGGCGTCTCCGCGGTCTATGGACCGGGCGGCGCCCTGATCGGTCTTGGGCGCGCGGAAGGCGGCAATCTGCGGCCGCTGAGACTCACGCAAGTGCCTGAAAAAGGTTAGAATCGCCGGCTCAAACGAGAGACAAACGAGAGAGAGAAAGTCGCATGGCTTTGCAGGTCGAACAGAAGACTCAGGTGGTGAAGCAGTATCAGCGCTCGGGCAAGGATACGGGCTCCCCGGAAGTGCAGATCGCGCTCCTCACCGAGCGCATCAATACCCTGACCGAGCACTTCAAGACCCACGTCAAGGATTTCCACTCGCGGCGGGGGCTGCTTGTGATGGTGAGCCAGCGCCGCAAGCTGCTCGACTACCTCAAGCGGAAGGACGCCGACAAGTATCGCGTCCTCATCGACCGCCTCGGCATCCGCAAATAAGCTGTTCCCGCAGTACGCAGCGCGCTCGCGCGTCGTGACAAAGGATTCCCAGTGAACCCGATCAAGAAAACTTTCACCTACGGCAGCCATCAGGTCACCCTCGAGACTGGCGAGATCGCCCGCCAGGCGCACGGCGCCGTGCTCGTGACCATGGATGACACCGTCGTCCTCGCCGCGGTCACCGCGTCGAAAACCGCCAAGCCCGGACAGGATTTCTTCCCCCTGACCGTCGACTACGCGGAGAAGACCTATGCCGCGGGCAAGATCCCCGGCGGCTTCTTCAAGCGCGAAGGCCGTCCCACCGAGAAAGAGACGCTGACCTCGCGCCTCATCGACCGGCCGATCCGGCCGCTCTTCCCCGACGGCTTCTACAACGAAGTTCAGGTCGTGGCGCAGGTGCTGTCGCTCAATCCGGAAGTCGACTCCGACATCCCGGCGATGATCGGCGTATCGGCGGCGCTGACCCTGTCGGGCGTGCCGTTCAACGGGCCCATCGGCGCGTGCCGCGTGGGCTACATCGACGGCCAGTACATCCTGAACCCCACGGCGACCCAGCTGAAGGAATCGAAGCTCAACCTGGTCGTCGCCGGCACCGAGGCGGGCGTGATGATGGTCGAGTCGGAGGCGCTCGAGCTCTCCGAGGACATCATGCTCGGCGGCGTGGTCTACGGGCACGAGCAGATGCAGGCCGCGATCCAGGCGATCAACGAGCTCGCCGAGGTGGCTGCCAAGCCGGCCTGGGACTGGAAAGCGCCGGCAAAGGACGAGGCGCTCATCGCGAAGATCAAGCAGCTGTCCGAGTCGGACCTGCGCGAGGCGTTCCGCATCAAGCAGAAAAAGGCGCGCTCGGAGGCGATCGACGCGATCTGGAAGCGGGTCTTCGAGGCGGTCGGCGTGGGCAGCGAAGGCGGGCCGACCTCCCAGTCCGTGAAGGACATCTGCTTCGACCTCGAGTCGAAGATCGTGCGCAGCCAGATCCTCGACGGCGAGCCGCGCATCGACGGCCGCGACACGCGCACCGTACGTCCCATCACTGTGCGCGTCGGCGTGCTGCCGCGCACCCACGGCTCGGCGCTGTTTACGCGTGGCGAGACCCAGGCGCTGGTGACGGTCACGCTCGGCACCGGGCGCGACGAACAGATCATCGACGCGCTGGCCGGCGAGTACCGCGAGCGCTTCATGTTCCACTACAACATGCCTCCGTACGCCACCGGCGAGACCGGGCGCTACGGCTTCACCAAGCGGCGCGAGATCGGCCACGGCCGGCTCGCCAAGCGCTCGCTGGTCGGGCTGCTGCCCAAGACCGAGGATTTCGGCTACTCGCTGCGCGTCGTTTCCGAGATCACCGAATCGAACGGCTCCTCGTCCATGGCTTCCGTTTGCGGCGGCAGCCTGGCGCTGATGGACGCTGGCGTGCCGATCAAGGCGCACGTTGCGGGCATCGCCATGGGCCTGATCAAGGAAGGCAACCGTTTCGCCGTGCTGTCCGACATCCTCGGCGACGAGGACCACCTCGGCGACATGGACTTCAAGGTTGCCGGCACCGAGGCCGGGATCACCGCCCTGCAGATGGACCTCAAGATCGAGTCGATCGGCAAGGGCATCATGAAGATCGCGCTCGACCAGGCGCGCGAGGCGCGGCTGGGCATCCTGCAGATCATGAAGGGCGGCATCGACACCTCGCGCACCGAGCTGTCGACCTTCGCGCCGCGCATCATCAAGATCAAGATCAACCCGGACAAGATCCGCGACGTCATCGGCAAGGGCGGCGTCGTGATCCGCGGCATCCAGGAAGAGACCGGCACCACCATCGAGATCGAGGACGACGGCACCATCTCGATCGCCTGCGTCGTCGCCGAAGGCGGCGAGGCGGCGCGCAAGCGCATCCTCGACATCACCGCCGACGTCGAGGTGGGCAAGATCTACGAGGGCCCGGTGCTGCGCCTGCTCGACTTCGGCGCGATCATCCAGCTATTGCCGGGAAGAGACGGCCTGCTGCACATCTCGCAGATCAGCAACGAGCGCGTCAACGCCGTGTCCGATCACCTCAAGGAAGGCCAGATCGTGAAGGTCAAGGTGCTCGAGGCCGACGACAAGGGCCGCGTGCGCCTCTCCATGAAGGCGATCAAGGACCAGGAACAGCCCGCCAAGCAGAACAGCTAGCGGGTTTTTCCTACTTCGCGACCTGACGCTCGCGCAGCTCGTCGAGCGTCTTGCAGTCGATGCAGAGCGTCGCGGTGGGACGCGCTTCCAGGCGCTTCAGGCCGATCTCGACGCCGCAGCTGTCGCAATAGCCGTACTCGTTCGCCTCGATTCTCGCGATCGTCTCGTCGATCTTCTTGATGAGCTTGCGCTCGCGGTCGCGGTTACGCAGCTCGAGCGCCATGTCCGACTCCTGGCTGGCGCGATCGTTGGGATCGGCGAAGACCGTCGCTTCGTCCTGCATGGTGTGGACGGTGCGATCGATCTCCTGCGAGAGCTCGGACTTGAGTGCTTCGAGAATCTTCTTGAAGTGCTTGCGTTGCGCCGTATTCATGTACTCCTCGCCCTTCTTGGCGGCGTACGGCGTAAAGCTTTTCCGGGTGATTTCTATGGGCATTTCAGGTTGCGGCCCTCAAAAGAAGGCGGTCTTTGTAGCAGAAAAGACCCCCTGTCGCAAGCAAACTTCGTTGCTCGGAAAGTGAGCTAAGAGTATCATTCGACGCCGAATTTTCGGGGTGTAGCGCAGCCTGGTAGCGCGCCTGCTTTGGGAGCAGGATGTCGCGTGTTCAAATCACGCCACCCCGACCAGATTTCGTCATTGCCCGGTAAGCTGCCCGTAGCTCAACCGGATAGAGCACCAGCCTTCTAAGCTGGGGGTTGTGAGTTCGAGTCTCGCCGGGCAGGCCAGATCAGAAGTCGGAAGTGTGTTGCAACAGTGGTGACCGTAGCTCAACGGTAGAGTCCTGGATTGTGATTCCAGTTGTTGCGGGTTCGAATCCCGTCGGTCACCCCATCTCTCCCCGCAAATGGCAGGCGCCGTCGCTCGACTGCGGCGCGCTGCCTGGCGACGCGTGCGCGGCGCTGGTCAGCGCGGCGCTGGCGCAGATGGCGGCCAATGTCGCCGGGGCGATCGACGGCCGCGACCCGGAATACCTGCATCAGCTTCGCGTCGGCATCCGGCGCCTGCGCGCCGTGCTGCGCGTATTCGGCAAGATCACTCGCAAGGGGAAGCGGCTCGAGCGACGTTTGCGCGAGGTCGTCGCGCCCCTCGGCGAGGCGCGCGACTGGGATGTGTTCGTCGCGCGGTTCGCGAAGGGCAAGGCGAGGCGACGGGCCGCGCACTTGCGCAGTCGCGCCGCGCTGACGAGCCCTGAATTCCGGGCGTTCTTCGTCGAAGCGCAGCATTGGGCGCGGGCGAATGCCGGGACTGGAGAGCCGCCGCTCGCCGCGTACGCCGCCGCGGCGCTCGATCGCCTGCACCGCAAGATCCGCAAGCGGGCGCGAAACATCGATTGGCGAGACGAGGAGGGCCGCCACGACGTGCGCATCGCCGTCCGGCGCCTGCGCTATGCCTGCGACTTCTTCTCGCCGTGCTTCGAAGGCGCGCGCAGGTACATCCGCGTGCTTGCCGACTTGCAGGATGTGCTGGGCGAGCTGAACGACATTGCGGTCGCGCGCCGCATCGGCGGCGCCAGGCTCGAAGCCGCGCTGGATCGGCGCGAGCGCGCGCTGGTCAGCGAGCTCGTCCCGGCCTGGCGGGGGTTCGAGAAACGGCGCCGCTTCTGGGTCGATACAGGAAAACCTGCGGCACCGGCCAGGTGACCGGCAGGCGCGGATAGCGGCGCTCGAGCGCGGCGCGGTTGTCGCCGATCTCGCAAAGCACCGCGCCGCCGGGGTAGAGATGCGCCGGCGCGGCTTCGAGGATCCGCGCCACGAGGTCCATGCCGTCATCGCCGGCGCCGAGGGCGAGCCCGGGCTCGTAGCGGTATTCGCGAGGCAGCCGCCGCATCGCGGCCTGCGGCACGTAGGGCGGATTGGTGAGAATCAGGTCGTAGCGCCGCCCCCGCAGCCTCGCGAAAAGGTCGGAGCGGACCAGCTCGAGGCGATGCTCGAGCCGATGCATGCGGCGGTTGCGTTCCGCCACGGCGAGCGATGCGCCGGAAACGTCGACTGCGTCGACCTTCGCGAGCGGGAAGGCGCGCGCAGCGAGCACCGAGAGGCAGCCGGAGCCGCAGCACATGTCCAACGCCCGGCGCACGCGCCCGGGCCATGCATGCAGCAGTCCGGCGATATGCGAGCGCGGCACGATCACCCGCCGGTCGACGTAAAACGGCAGTCCGTCGAGCCAGGCTTCCTTCAGGAGATACGCGGTCGGGATGCGTTCGCGGATTCTCCGGCCGACCAGGCTTTCCACGCGTCGCAGATCCGCATCACTGACCGGAATGCCTGCATCGGCGTGGAAGGGCAGGTCCAGCCCGCGCAGCACGAGGTAGGCCGCCTCATCGCGCGCGTTATCGGTGCCGTGGCCGTAGTGCAGGCGCGCGGCATTGAAGCGGCGCGCAGTCTGGGTGACCAGCTCGCCGAGCTTCAAGGCAGGAGCTTGCGCAGCACGTCCAGGTAGATGCGCGGCAGGATTTCCAGCTCGTCGAGGGTGATGTGCTCGTTGAGCTTGTGGATGCTGGCGTTCACCGGCCCGATCTCGATCACCTCGGGACAGATGTCGATGATGAAGCGCGCGTCGGAGGTGCCGCCGGTGGTGGCGAGCTCGGCCGACACGCCGGCGTTGGTCTTCGCCGCCTCGGTGGCGATTTTCGCCAGGCGGCCGTTCTTGCTCAGGAACGGCTTGGCGCCGAGCACCCAGCTCACGGCGTACTCGAGGCCGTGCTTCTTCAGGATCGCCTCCACCCGCTGCTTCAGGGAGGCTTCGGTGCTCTCGGTGGAGAAGCGGAAGTTGAAGTCGATTTCCACCGACCCGGGCACGACGTTGTGGGCGCCGGTGCCGGCATGGATGTTCGAGATCTGGAAGCTGGTCGGCGGGAAAGCCTCGTTGCCCTTGTCCCATTTGGTGCTCGCCAGCTCGGCGAGCGCCGGCGCGGCGAGATGAATGGGGTTCTTTACCAGATGAGGGTAGGCGACGTGCCCTTGAATTCCTTTGACGGTCAATCTTCCTGAAAGCGAACCGCGCCGCCCGTTTTTCAGGGTGTCGCCGAGCCGGTCGACCGAGGAGGGCTCGCCGACGATGCAATAGTCGATGCCTTCGTTGCGCTTCTTCAGCGCTTCCACCACTCGCACGGTGCCGTCGACCGCGGGGCCTTCCTCGTCGGAGGTGATGAGCAGGGCGATCGAGCCCGAGTGGCCAGGTTTTTCTTTGACAAAAAGCTCTGCCGCTACGACGAAGGCGGCGATGGAGGACTTCATGTCCGCCGCGCCGCGGCCATAGAGTTTTCCGTCGCGAACGGTCGGCACGAAGGGGTCGGAGTGCCACTCGGCGAGCGGCCCGGTCGGGACCACGTCGGTATGCCCGGCGAAGCAGACCACGGGACTCGCGCTGCCGCGGCGCGACCAGAGGTTGGTCACGTCGCCGAATTTCATCGACTCGTTGCGAAAGCCGGCCTTGGAAAGCCGGGCGGCCAAGAGGTCCTGACATCCCCCGTCTTCCGGGGTTACTGACCTTCGCGCGATGAGCTCCTTGGCGAGCTCCAGCGACGCGTGCTCAGGCATTCATGTCGATCTTGATGCTGCCGAACGAGGCGCCACCGCCGGCGGAAAGCAGCCCTTCCTTCTTCTCCTCCGCTTTGTCCCCGGCCTTCGGGGCCGCGGGAACAGAGCCGGTGAGCGACTGGCCGCTGATGTCGCCCGCTGTCGCCTGGTTGATGAGCCACAGCATGTTGGTGGCCGAGTCGGCGTTGGCCATCGCCTCTTCCTGCGTGACCTTGCCGTCCATGAACAGCTTGAAGAGCGCCTGCTCGAAGGTCTGCGAGCCCGGCGACATGCTCTTCTCCAGCGCTTCCTTGATCTCGTTGATCTCGCCTTTCTCGATCAGCTCGGAGATATGGCGGGTGTTGAGCAGCACCTCGACCGCTGCCACGCGTGCCCCAGACTTGGTGCGCACCAGGCGCTGCGAGACGATCGACTGCAGCGCCGCGGCGAGGTCGAGCAGCAGGCTGGGCCGGTTCTCCAGCGGGTAGAAGTTGATGATCCGGTTCATCGCGTGGTAGCTGTTGTTCGCGTGCAGGGTGGCGAGGCAGAGGTGGCCCGACTGGGAGTAGGCGAGCGCGGCCGCCATGGTCTGCTTGTCGCGGATCTCGCCGATCAGGATGCAGTCCGGCGCCTGCCGCAGCGCGTTCTTCAGCGCGATCTCGAACGTCTTGGTGTCGGTGCCGACCTCGCGCTGGTTGACGATGGATTTCTTGTTGGTGAAGATGAATTCGACCGGGTCTTCGAGGGTCAGGATGTGCCCGGATTTGCGCTCGTTGCGGTAGTCGAGCATCGCCGAGAGCGAAGTCGACTTTCCCGAGCCGGTCGCGCCGACCATCAGGATCAGGCCGCGCTTCTGCATGATCACTTCCTTCAGCACCTCGGGCACGCCCAGGGAGTCGATCGACGGGATGCTGCTGGGGATGTAGCGCACCACCACCGCCGGCGAGCCCTTCTGGCGAAGGGCGCTGATGCGGAAGCTGCCGATGCCTTCGATCGGCAGGGCGGTGTTGAGCTCCATCTCCTCCTCGTACTCCTTGACCTGCCGCTCGGTGAGGATCTCGTAGAGGAGCTGCTTGATGGAGTCGCCGGTCATCACTGCCTGGTTGACCGGCATGGCCACGCCGTTGATCTTGATGTTGATGGGCGAGCCGACGGACAGGAAGATGTCCGAGGCCTTCTTCTCGGCCATCAGCGTGAAAAGCCGCTTCATTGCAGACATCGAATCCCTCCCAGGAACCGCTGTTGCCGCTAGTTTAATCCCCTCGGAGCAATTCGTTGAGGCTGGTTTTGGCCCGCGTTTTCGCGTCGACCTTTTTTACAATCACCGCGCAATAAAGGCCGTATTTGCCGTCCGGGGAGGGCAAATTACCGGAAACCACCACCGATCCGGCCGGTACCCGGCCATAGCTGATCTGGCCGGTGGCCCGGTCGAGGATTTTCGTGCTCTGGCCGAGAAACACGCCCATGGAGATGACGCTGTTCTCCTCGACGATCACGCCTTCCACGACCTCCGAGCGCGCGCCGATGAAGCAGTTGTCTTCGATGATCACCGGGTTCGCCTGCAGCGGCTCGAGCACTCCGCCGATGCCGACGCCGCCGGAGAGGTGCACGTTCTTGCCGATCTGCGCGCACGAGCCCACCGTCGCCCAGGTGTCGACCATGGTTCCTTCGTCGACGTAGGCGCCGATGTTGACGAAGGAGGGCATCAGGATCACGTTCCTGGCGATGAAGGCGCCGCGCCGCGCTGCGGCCGGCGGCACGACGCGAAAGCCGCCCTTCCTGAAGTCGAACTTCTCGAACTTGGACGGCACCTTGTCGTAGTGGAGTCGGCTCATCACCCGGTTGTCCTCCAGCCGGAAGGAGAGCAGCACCGCCTTCTTCAACCACTGGTGCGTGATCCACGCGCCATCGCTCTTCTCTGCGACGCGCAGCGCGCCCGCGTCGAGCGCTGCGATCACGGCTTTCACCGCGTCCTTGAGGGGCTTGACCGGCTTGAGGCTCGCCCGGTTCTCCCAGGCGTCTTCGATGATTTTTTTCTGCTTATCCATTCTGTGCGAAGCGTTGCAGGCGTTGCGCCGCCTCGACGCATTCCCCGGTCGAGGCGACGAGCGCTACGCGGATATGGTTTTTCCCAGGATTGCCGCCGGCCGCGTCGCGCGCGAGATAGCTGCCAGGCACTACCAGAACATTGTACTCACGGTGCAGGCGGCGGGCGAAGTCCGCGTCGTCGCCCGGCGTCCTGAGCCAGAGGTAGAAGCCGCCGTCCGGTTTTTCGGCGTTCAGGATGGGAACGACCGCATCGAACTTCTCCGCATACAAGCGCCGGTTCTCGATGACATGCTTTTCGTCGCCCCAGGCCGCGATGGAAGCCTGCTGGACAGCGAGGCTCATCGCCGAGCCGTGGTAGGTCCGGTAGAGCAGGAATTTGCGGATCAGCGCCGGGTCGCCGGCGGCGAAGCCGGAGCGCATGCCAGGGCAGTTGGAGCGCTTCGAGAGGCTGGAGAACGCCACGACCCTCTCGTAGCTGCGGCCGAGCTTGTGGCATGCCTCAAGCGACCCGAGCGGCGGCCGGTCGAAATAGATCTCGGAATAGCATTCGTCGGAAGCGATCGCGAAGCCATGGCGATCGGAGAGCTCGAGGAGACGCTTCCAGCCTTGCAGGTCGAGCACCTTGCCGGTCGGGTTGGCCGGCGAGCACACATAGAGAAGCGTCACGCCGGCCCAGGACTGGGGCTCGCCATAGACCGGGGTCGCTCCGGCCAGCAGCGCCGCGCCTTCGTAGATTTGGTAGAAGGGATTGGGGCAGACCACCCGGTCGTTGGGGGCGAGCACGGTCTGGGCAAAGGCGAACAGTGCCTCCCGCGTGCCGTTGACCGGCAGGACCTGGCTTTCGGGGTCGAGCCTCGGGATCCCGTAACGTCGCTCGAGCCAGCCGGCGATCGCCTGGCGCAGCTCGGGCGTGCCGACGGTCGCGGGATAGACGGCAAGACCGTCCAGCCCCTTCGCCAGCGCCTCTCTCACGAGCATGGGGGTCGGGTGCTTCGGCTCGCCGATCGAGAGGTTGATCGGACGTAGGTCGGCATTGGGCGTGTGCCCACCGATCAGGGCGCGCAGCTTCTCGAACGGGTAGGGCTGGAGCCGCTCCAGAAGCGGGTTCAAGGCTTCTTGAATCCCCGCTTCACATGCTCGGCGATGACGCTGGTGTGGATACCGCCGCGGACGTTGAACTTCGCCTCCAGGCGCATCCAGCGCGGCTTGGTCGCGCGCGCCAGGTCGTCGAGGATCTGGTTGGTTACCGCCTCGTGGAACGCGCCTTCGTTGCGGTACGACCAGACATAGAGCTTGAGCGATTTCAGCTCGACGCAGAGCTTGTCGGCGATGTAGTCGAGCGTGAGCACGGCGAAGTCGGGCTGCCCGGTCATCGGGCAGAGACAGGTGAACTCCGGGATCTCCATGTGGATGCGGAAATCGCGCTCGGGAGCAGGGTTGGAAAAAGTCTGCAACCGCTTGCTTGGGCGCGAGGGCATCGAGCGACGAAATGTTATCATTTTTTCCGTGCGACTCACGCAGATCAAGCTGTCCGGATTCAAGTCCTTCGTCGATCCAACCAGCATCAACGTTCCCGGCCAGCTCGTCGGCGTCGTCGGTCCCAACGGCTGCGGAAAATCGAACGTCATCGACGCCGTTCGCTGGGTGCTCGGCGAGACGCGCGCCTCGGCGCTGCGCGGCGATTCGATGCAGGACGTGATCTTTAATGGCTCGGGCAACCGGCCGCCGCATGCGCGCGCCTCGGTCGAGCTCGCCTTCGACAATTCGCAGGGCCGGGCGGGCGGGCAATGGTCGCAATACGGCGAGATCGCGGTAAAGCGCATCCTGCAGCGCGACGGCGAGTCGAGCTACTACATCAACGGCATCCACGTTCGCCGGCGCGACATCACCGACATGTTCCTCGGCACCGGCCTCGGTCCGCGCGCCTACGCGATCATCGAGCAGGGCATGATCTCGCGCGTCATCGAGGCGAAGCCTGAAGAGCTGCGCGTGTTCCTGGAGGAGGCGGCGGGCATCTCCAAGTACAAGGAGCGCCGGCGCGAGACCGAGAATCGCCTCGCCGACACGCGCGAGAACCTCGCGCGCATCACCGACATCCGCCTCGAGCTCGGCGCGCAGCTGGAGAAGCTCGAGTCGCAGGCCAAGGTGGCCTCGCGCTACAAGGAGATCCAGGCGGACCTGAGCATCAAGCAGCACCTGCTCTGGTACCTGCGGCGTCGCGACGCCGCCGCCGAGCGCGAGCGCCACGCGCAGGAGATCAGCCGGGTCGGCAACGAGATGGAAGCGGAGAACGCGCAGCTCCGCCATCTCGAGGCACGCCTCGAGACCTCGCGCGCTACGCATTACCAGGCGGGCGATGCCCTGAATGGCGCGCAAGGCGCCCTCTACGCGGCCAATGCCACCGTCGCGAGCCACGAGTCGCAGCTGCGCTACGCGGAAGAGACGCGCAGCCGGCTGGAGAACCAGCACACCGAGCGCCGCGCGCAGCTCGCTTCCTGGCGCGACCAGCGCGCGCAGCTTACCCAGGCGCTGCACATGTGGGCGGCACGCTCGGGCACAGCCAAGGAACGCGCCGCGCAGGCGAAGAAGAAGCTCGAGCAGGAGAGCGGCCGCCTGCCGCAGGCCGAGGATGCGTTCCGTGCCGCGCAGGAAGCGGCGAACGAGGCACGCAGCGGCCTGCAACAGTCGGAAAGCGGCTTGCAGCTCGAGCGCGCCAATCTCGCCCACCACGAGCGTACCGTGCATGCTCTCGGGCAGCGCCACGAGCGGCTCGATGCCGAGCTGCAGACCCTTGCCGCCCCCGATGCGGCGGCCGCGAGTGCGGTGCAGGCGGGGATTCGCGAGATCGACGCATCGTTGCAAGCTGCGCAGTCCGGATTGGAAGGCGTGCAGGCGGAAAGCGCCAGCGCCGACGAGGGCCGCGCCGCCGCGGCCGAGGCGCTGAGCGCCGCGCAGCGAGAGGAGACCGCGGCCCAGGCGCAGCTCGGCACCCTGCGACAGATCCAGGCCGACACCGAGAACAATGCGCCGCTGCGTGACTGGCTCGATCGCCACGCGCTTGGCGGGCTGCCGCGTCTTTTCCAGAAGCTGCGCATCGATCCGGGCTGGGAAGCCGCCGTCGAGGCCGTGCTGCGCGAGCGCCTGCACGCGCTCGAGGCGGGCGGCATCGATCGCCTCCCGTCCGAGATGCCGCCCGCAAAAGCGAGCCTCTTCGAGCGCGGCATCGCGCCGGCGACGGCGCCGGTTGCGGGCCTGACGCCGCTGGCGGCGCACGTTCACGCGGCGGATCCCGCCGTCTCCGGGGCCCTTGCCGACTGGCTCGCCGATGTCTATGCCGTCGACGGGCAGCCCGCGCGCGAATCGCTTCGGCCGGGGATGGTGGCGGTCAATCGCGAGGGGCACCAGTTCACGCGCCACACCGTCAGCTTCCACGCGCCCGATGCGGCCGACGCGGGGTTGCTGGCGCGGCAGGCCGAGATCGAGGCCCTCGAGGAACGCAGCAAGGGATTGGAGCAGGCGCGGCGCACGGCCGAGGCGTCCCTGGAGGCCGCCGAAGCCCATGCGACGGAGCGCGCCGAAGCGCTGGAAGCGGCGCGAGCGCAGCTCTCGCGCACGGAAAAGGCCCGCCACGATGCGCAGATCGAGGAGCTGAAGCTCACGCAGTCGGAAGAGCGCTACCGCGAGCGCAGCGCGCAGGTCCAAGCCGAGCTCGCCGAGATCGACCGCGAGACCGATCGCGCCAAACAGGCGCTGAGCGCATGCCAGGCGGCCATCGCGCGGGGCGACGAAGCGATCGCCGCCGCGGGCGAGCGGCTCGAAGCGGCGCGCCAGGCGCTGGTGGCGGCGGAGGACGCGGTCGTCGCGCAGCGCCGCGCGGTGCAGCAGGCCGAGCGCGAGCTGCAGGACGCGGTGTTCGGCGAACGCGAGTGCGCCTCGAAGATCGCCGAGATCGACAACTCGGTGAAGGTCATCGACCAGCAGATCGAACACGCCGAGCAGGAGATCGCCAAGCTCACCACCGAGCTCGCGGCCGACCCGATTCCCGAAGTGAAGCGCCAGCTCGAATCCGCCGTCGAAGCGCGCCTCGCTTGCGAGAAGACGCTCGCCACGGCGCGCGACGCGGTCGAGACCGCCGCGACTGCGCTGCGCGAGATCGAGGAAGGCCGGCTGCAGGTCGAATCGCGCGCCGCGCCGATGCGCGAGCGCCTCGCCGAGCTGCGCCTCAAGGAGCAGGCGGCGCAGATCAACCACGACCAGTACGCGACCCAGCTCAGCGAGGCGAGCGCGGACGAGGCGCTGCTCGCCACGCACGCCGAAGGGGCGCCGCGCCCCTCGTCGCTGCAGGGCGAGATCACGCGCCTGACGCAGGCGATCGGCGAGCTCGGCGCGGTGAACATGGCCGCGCTCGAGGAGCTCGCCTCGAGCCAGGAACGCAAGAGCTTCCTCGACTCGCAGTCGGCCGACCTCGAGGAAGCGGTGAAGACGCTCGAGGACGCGATCCGCAGGATCGACCGCGAGACGCGCGAGCTGCTGCGCGGGACCTTCGAATCGGTGAACAAGCACTTCGGCTCGCTCTTCCCGACGCTGTTCGGCGGCGGCGAGGCGAAGCTGCTCATGACCGGCGAGGAAATCCTCGACGCCGGCGTGCAGGTGATGGCGCAGCCCCCGGGCAAGCGCAACACCTCCATCCACCTCCTGTCCGGCGGCGAGAAGGCGCTGACCGCGATCTCGCTCGTGTTCGCGCTGTTCCAGCTCAACCCGGCGCCGTTCTGCCTGCTCGACGAGGTCGACGCTCCGCTCGACGACTCGAACACCATCCGCTTCTGCGACCTGGTGAAGCGCATGGCGACGCAGACGCAGTTCCTGTTCATCAGCCACAACAAGATCGCCATGGAGATGGCCGAGCAGCTGATCGGCGTGACCATGCCGGAATCCGGCGTGTCGCGCGTCGTCGCGGTCGACATCGACGAAGCGCTGCGCATCCGGGAGGAGCTCGCCGCCTGACCGAGCTGCACATCGGTCTTGCGGTGCTGGGCGTCGTCGCGCTGGTCGGGGTGCTGGGATACAACTATCTTCAGGAGCGCTCGGCACGCCGCCAGGCCGAGCGCAGCTTCGCCTCGCGCCATGAGGACGTGCTTCTCGAAAAGACCGACGCCAGGCGCGAGCCCACGCTGCGGCCTGAGCCGCAACCCGGCGCGATCCCGCATCCGCAGGTCGACTACATCATCGAGGTTTCGCTCCCCCTGAGAGAGGGGTGGACGGCGATCGAGCACCGGTTCGGTCGCCGCGCGCTGCTGACGGAAAGCAGCGCCGCGCTGCAGATGGTGACCCGCGACGGGGTGGTCAGCGAGGCGGAGCTGCTGGAATTCCGCTCGGAGGTGGAGACCCTGGCCAGCCGGGCCGGCGCGACCGCCAGGTCGCCGGAAATGCGCGCGGCCCTCGAGGCCGCGCAGGAGCTCGACCGTGCCTGCGCCGACGCCGACATCCAGATTGCCGTGCATGTGATCGGCGGGTCTGGCGAAGTTTCGGCATCTGCTTCGTTTCAAGTGGCCCGCCGCGAGGATGGGCTGACTTTCACGCTCGACGTCGCACGCACGGCCGAGCCAAGCCGCAGTTACGAAGCAATGGTCCGCGCGGCGAAGCAGTGCGGTGGAAACCTGATCGACGACAACGGGCGGCCGCTGGATGACCGCACGCTGGCAGCTATCGGGGCGCAGATCGAGGCGGTGCGACAGGAATTGCTCGGCCGCGGTATCGAGCCTGGAGGGCCGCTCGCGCAGCGTCTCTTCTCATGACCCTCGAGCAGAAAGTGCGCAAGCTGCGCGAGACGATCGAGCGGCATAACCGGCTGTACTACGTCGAGGATGCGCCGCAGATCACCGACGCCGAGTACGACGCGCTGATGCGGGAGCTGCAGCAGCTCGAGGAACGGCACCCCGAGCTGCGCAGCGCCGACTCGCCAACGCAGCGGGTGGGCGGCGCGCCGCTGTCGGAATTCGCGGAGGTGCGGCATCGCGCGCCGATGCTGTCGATCAACAACGCTTTCGACGAGGAGGAGGTCCGCGCCTTCGACAGGCGCGTGCGCGAAACGCTGGGCGTCGAAGCGGTCGAATATGCCGCCGAGCCGAAGTTCGACGGGCTGGCGATCAGCCTCACCTACCGCCAGGGACTGTTCGCGCAGGGCGCGACGCGCGGCGACGGCGTCACCGGGGAGGACGTCACGCCCAACCTGCGTGCGGTCGGTGCGATTCCCCTGAGGATCGCGGGAAAGACGGATTTGGAGGTGCGCGGCGAGGTGCTCATGTACAAGCGCGACTTCGACAAGCTGAACGAGCGCCAGCGCGCCGCCGGGCAGAAGGAGTACGTGAACCCGCGCAACGCCGCGGCCGGCGCCGTGCGGCAACTCGACTCGAAAATTACGGCGAGCCGGCGCCTGCGCTTCTTCGCATACGCCCTGATCTCGGAATCGCCCGCCGGGACGCACTCGGCCGCGCTCGATCGCCTCGAGAAGCTCGGTTTCCCGGTCTCCGGGGAGCGCGACACGGTATCGGGTGCCGACGGGCTGCTCGCCTACTACGCCCGGATCGGCAAGAGGCGCGACAAGCTGCCTTATGCCATCGACGGCGTGGTCTACAAGGTGAACCGCTTCGACTGGCAGGAGAAGCTCGGCTTCGTGTCGCGCGCGCCGCGCTTTGCCCTGGCGCACAAGTATCCGGCGGAGGAGCAGTCGACCGAGGTGCTCGGCATCGAGGTGCAGGTGGGACGCACCGGGGCGCTGACGCCGGTAGCGAAGTTGAAGCCGGTGTTCGTCGGCGGCGTCACGGTTTCGAATGCGACGCTGCACAACGAGGATGAATTGCGACGCAAGGACGTGCGGAAGGGCGACACCGTGATCGTTCGTCGGGCGGGCGACGTGATCCCCGAGGTCGTCTCGGTGCAGCTCGACAGGCGCCCGCCCGGTTCGGAGGAATTCGAATTTCCGAAGCGATGCCCCATCTGCGGATCGGCCGTGGTGCGCAGCGATGACGAAGCCGTGGCGCGCTGCAGCGGCGGCTTGTTCTGCGCCGCGCAGCGCAAGCAGGCGCTGCTGCACTTCGCCAGCCGCCGCGCGATGGATATCGAGGGATTGGGCGAGAAGATCGTCGACCAGCTGGTGGAGAAGGACCTGGTGCGCACCCCGGCGGACCTCTACAAGCTCGGCATCGAGGACCTGGCCGGCCTGGAGCGGATGGCCGAGAAGTCGGCGGCGAATCTGAGGGCGGCGCTGGACCACTCGAAGCGGACGACGCTGGAGCGCTTCATCTACGCCCTGGGTATCCGCAATGTCGGCGAGAGCACCGCGCGCGATTTCGCCCGGCATTTCGGCGACCTGCCGCCGCTCCTCGAGGCGAGCGAGCCGGCACTGCTGCAGGTTCCCGACGTCGGCCCGGTGGTGGCGCGCTCGGTGCGCCAGTTCCTCGACGAGGAGCACAATCGCCGGGTGATCGACGAGCTGATCCGGACCGGCGTCTCCTGGCCGAAGAGCGAACCTGCGCCGCGCGGTCACGGCGGCGCAACCAAGACCTTCGTCCTGACTGGTACTCTCTCGGGCATGAGCCGCGACGAGGCGCGCGCGGCGATCGAAGCGAAGGGGCACAAGGTGGCAGGGTCGGTTTCCAAGAAGACGGACTACGTGGTCGCCGGCGAGGACGCCGGATCGAAGCTCGAGAAAGCGCGCGCGCTGGGTGTCCGTGTTCTGGAAGAAAAGGAATTCCTGGAAGTGCTGGGGGGCCTCTGACCATGCACGCCAAGGTCAGGAAAGCCGTCTTCCCGGTTGCCGGTCTCGGCAGCCGCTTCCTGCCCGTCACCAAGGCAAGCCCGAAGGAGATGCTGCCGATCGTCGACAAGCCGCTCATCCAGTACGCGGTCGAGGAGGCGGCGGCCGCCGGCATCACCGAGATGATCTTCGTCACCGGCCGCAACAAGCGCGCCATCGAGGATCACTTCGACAAGGCCTACGAGCTCGAGACCGAGCTCGAGCGCAAGGGCAAGAACGTGCTGCTCGAGATGGTGCGCTCGGTACTGCCGGAGGGCGCGAACTGCATCTATATCCGCCAGGCCGAGCCCCTCGGTCTCGGCCATGCCGTGCTGTGCGCGCAGCGGGTCGTCGGCGACGCACCCTTCGCGGTGATCCTCGCCGACGACTTGATGGACACCCAGCCGCCGGCGATGGCGCGCATGACCCAGGCCTTCGAGCAGGAAGGCTCCTCGCTGCTCGGCGTGGAGGAGGTGCCGCGCGACCAGACGCAGAGCTACGGCATCGTCACCGTCGACAAGATGGAAGGCGACCTGGCGCGTATCCACAGCATCGTCGAGAAGCCGAAGCCCGCCGACGCGCCCTCCAACCTGGCGGTGATCGGCCGCTACGTGCTGACCCCGCGGGTCTTCGATCTGCTGGGCGAGATCGCACCGGGCGCCGGCGGCGAGATCCAGCTCACCGACGGCATTTCCCGCTTGCTGACCTACGAGCGCGTGCTGGCGGTGCGGCTTCCCGGCAAGCGCTTCGACTGCGGCTCGAAGCTCGGCTACCTGCAGGCCACGGTCGAGCTCGGCTTGCGCCACGCCGAGATTGGCAAGGATTTCGCCAAATACCTGAAGGGGCGCAATGCCTGACCTGCAGCAGGCCTGGACCTTCCTCAGGAATTCCGATCCGATCGCGAGTGCCGAGCAGGTGGACGCCGCCGTGCGGCGCGTCGCCGGCGAGATCGAGGCGAAGCTCGGCGGCTCGTATCCGCTGGTGGTCGCGGTGATGGGCGGTGCGGTGGTTTTCGCCGGGCAGCTCCTGCCGATGCTGCGCTTCCCGCTCGACTTCGACTATGTCCACGCGTCGCGCTACGGCTCGGCGACGCGCGGCAGCGGCCTGGAGTGGCGCGTCTCGCCGCCTGACCTGGCCAAGGGACGCGTGGTGCTGGTGGTGGACGACATCCTCGATCACGGCGAGACCATGGCCGCGATCCGCGCGCGATTGCTCGAGCTCGGCGCGCAGTCGGTCTACAGCGCGGTCCTGGTCGACAAGGTCCTCGACAGGAAGAAGCCGATCCACGCCGACTTCATCGGCCTGCAGATCCCCGATCGCTTCGTCTTCGGCTGCGGCATGGACGCCAAGGGCTACTGGCGCAACCTGCCCGAGATCCGGGCGATGAAGGAAGGCTGAGGCGATGCTCGCCATCATCGGCGGCAGCGGCCTCACCAAGCTCGCCAACCTCGACGTCACCCAGCGCAAGGTGGCGCGCACGCCGTATGGCGAGCCGTCCGGCCCGCTGACCCTCGGCCGCATCCTCGAATGCGAGGTCGTGTTCCTCGCGCGCCACGGCTACGGCCACACCATCGCTCCGCACGAGGTGAACTACCGAGCCAACCTCTGGGCGCTCAGGGAGGCCGGTGCCGATCGCATCGTTTCCGTCGCGTCGGTCGGCTCGATCCGCAAGGAACACAAGCCCGGCAGCCTGGTGATTCCGCACCAGATCGTCGACTACACCTGGGGTCGGCGCAGCACCTTCTTCGACGGGGCGGGCTCGCCGGTGCACCACATCGATTTCACCGAGCCTTATTCGTCGACTCTCCGCAAGGCGATCCTGAAGGCTGCCGCGGACGCGAAGGAGAAGGTTTTCGACGGCAGCGTCTACGCCGCGACGCAGGGACCGCGCCTCGAGACCGCGGCCGAGATCAACCGTCTCGAGCGCGATGGCGCAGACCTGGTCGGCATGACGGGCATGCCCGAAGCGACGCTGGCGCGCGAGGTGGGCCTGGAATATGCCGCCATCGCCGTCGTCGCGAACTACGCCGCCGGCCGCGGCGATAGCGCGCACGCCGTCCCGATGGACAAGATCGGCGCGATCCTCGAGGAGGCGATGGGCCGCGTGCGGCACATCATCGAGAAGGTCTGCGAGCAATGATCCGGGACGTGCTGCGCATGGGCGACCCGCGCCTGTGGCAGAAATCCCTGCCGGTGACCAACTTCAAGGATCCGGCGCTGAAGGAGTTGCTCGCGGACATGCGGGACACGATGGCGCATCTCGACGGCGCCGGCCTCGCCGCGCCGCAGATCGGCGTGCTCCTGCGGGTCGTCATCTTCGGCGTCAAGGCGAACCCGCGCTACCCGGGTGTCGAGGACGTGCCCGACACCGTGCTCATCAACCCGGAGTTGAAGGCTCTCTCGGATGAGATCGAGGAGGGCTGGGAAGGCTGCCTCTCGGTTCCCGGCATGCGCGGCCTGGTGCCGCGCTTCCACAAGCTGCACTACAAGGGGCGCGACGAGAAGGGCCTGCCTTTCGAGCGCACCGTCGAGGGGTTCCACGCCCGTGTCGTGCAGCACGAGTGCGACCACCTCGACGGTGTCCTCTATCCGATGCGGATCCGCGACTTCACCCGCTTCGGCTTCAACGAAGAGCTCTTCCCGAACAGCGACCTTCCGCCCGAGGACTAGAGCGACCGCAGGAAGTTGAGCAGGTCCTGCTTTTCGCGCTCCTGAAGCCTCAGGTAGTTCCCGACCACGCGGTTCGCTTCCGAACCGTCGCTCGCGTGCGAACGGATCGCGATCACGAGATCCGAAGTGCGGCCGTCGTGGAGGAAGAAGAGGCGTTGGCCGAGACCCCAGAGCGGCGCGGTGCGGAACTCGCGCGGGCCGGCCTGGCCCTGCGAGATGCCGTCGGCGAGCGCCACGCCCATGTCGTGGATCAGCAGGTCGGAGAACAGGTTGACCGGTTGATCGCGCAGGGCGGCGACGTTGGAGTTGCCGGTGCGCAGGCTCGGCGTGTGGCACAGGCCGCAGCCAACGGACGCGAACGTGCCGCGGCCGCGGCCGATCGACGCCGCACCGCCGGGTTGGTCGGCGGAGGGCGTCGGCGCGGCGAGAAAGCGCATGAAGAAGGAGAACTTCTCGATCGCGCTGATCGCGGCGGCGCCGCTGGTGGCGGTGGTGTCGGTGATGCTGTTCGGGCTGGTCGCGAACTGGCAGTTGCGGGTCTCGTCGCGCTCGGTCTGAAACAGCTCGTTCGAGATGCCCATCTCGACGTTGTAGGCCTCGCCGGCGAAGAGCAGCAGCGACTTGTTCTGCGCCTTCCAGCCGAAGCGGGCGATGGTCCCGTCGTTGCCGTTGTTATTGGTCTGGCCCGAGATGGCGTGGAACGGCAGGACGATGTTCGGCCGGCCGGCGATGCCGAGCGCGGCCTTCTGCGCGGCCGTGCTCGCGGCGCTGGCGTGGATCGCCGCGTCGGGAATCTGCTCGATCAGGCCGGCACCGAAGGTCGGCGTCGGGATGCGGAAGATCGCGTTGCCGCGCGAGAATTCCCGGTCGAAGTCGGGCTGCGCGAGGCCACAGTTGCCGGCGTCGGAGCGCCCGGCGATGGTGAAGAGAGAATGCACGCCGCCGTCGGCGGTGCCGTCCGGGTTTTTCACGAACCGGACTTCGCGTACCGGCCCGTCGCGGCGGATGAAGGAGGGCAGGCGATTGCGCGCTCCCAATTTGCCGGCGAACGCGACCTGCGGATTCACTGCGGGACTCGACCCGCCGCTCGAGGGCTGCGAATGGCAGCCGACGCAACTGTCGAGGTTCATCGTCGGGCCGAGGCCTTCGGCGACGCTCTCCGCTTCCTCGAAGTCGTCCTTGCCGGTCGTGAAGAATGCGGACTCGGTGCGACTCAACCCGTCGAGCGGCCGCCCGGCGTCCGGCGGCGTCTGGCGCGGCCCGGGATCGCGTGCGAACGGATCGGCGGAATTGGCGATTTCGACTTCATGGGTGAGGGCGAGACCGGCGAGGACGAGCAACAGCGGAACAGCGAGTTTCGTGTTCACGGAAGCATCTCCCTTCCCGGCTTGATTGCCGGTGTGTCGATGCTTGTGCAAAGTGCGTGCCACGGTTTGTACTACAGCGCAGCGCGCCAAACTGTCGGGCAATGCGGACGACATACCGCACGGAGCGGCGCAAGCCGCTAAGGCATCAGGCGAATCGTCTCGTCGCTACGCGGCGACAGCTGCGGGCTGCTGCAACGCCAGGTTCTTCAGGAGGTCCTGCTCGAGGTTGAGCACCGCGCGCGAATCGGTGAGCGCGGGCCCGGTGATGAGGAAGACGTCTTCGACGCGATCGCCCAGCGTGTTGACACGCGCGGTCTGCAGGTTGATGCGATAGCGCGCGAGGGTCCGCGCCACGTCGTAGAGCAGGCCGGGCCGGTCGCTGGCGACGATCGAGAGCACCTGATAGGCGCCGCGCTCGTCGGGGCGGATGTCGACTGCGGGCGAGATCGGGAAGTGGCGCACCCGGCGCGACACCCGGCCGCCGCGCGGCGGGCCGAGCGGCGCCTCGGCCTGCACGTCGCTCGCCAGGTCGTTCTCGATCATGCTGATCAGGTCGCGGTAGTGCGAGCCGGGTCCCTGGCCCATGACGAGGAAGGTGTCGAGCGCATAGCCGCTGCGCGTGGTGTGCACCTTGGCTTCGACGATGTTGAACCCGGAGCGCTCGAAGTAGCCGCAGATGCGCGCGAACAGCGCCTCGCGGTCCCGGGTGTAGATCATGACCTGCAGCCCCTCGCCGAACGGCGCGAGGCGCGCCTTCACGACCGGCTTGTCGGCGTCGACTTTCTGGTGGAGGTTGCGCGTCTGCCAGGCGATTTCCTGCGCGTCGTGGCGCAGGAAATAGGTGATGTCGAGCTGCGCCCAGAGCTTGTCCTTGACCGAATCGTCGAGCGCGTAGAGGCGGAGCAGGCGAACCGCCTCGGCCTGCTTTTCCGCCAGCGCGGCGTCGCGCCCGAGCGGCTGGCCGGTGAGCACGCGCCGCGCGGCGCGGAACAGATCCTCGAGGAGCTTGGCCTTCCAGGCGTTCCAGACCTTGGGACTGGTGCCGCGCACGTCGGCGACGGTGAACAGGTAGAGGGCGATGAGGCGCCGTTCGTTGCCGACCATCTCGGCGAATTCCCGCACCACGTCCGGGTCGTGCACGTCCTGCTTCTGCGCGACGTGCGACATCGCCAGGTGCTTCTCGACCAGGAATGCGACCAGCTCGCGATCCTCCGCGGCCAGGCCGTGTCGCTTGGCAAAGCTCCGGGCATCCACGGCACCGAGCGTCGAATGATCGCCGCCGCGGCCCTTGGCGATGTCGTGGTAGAGG
The DNA here is from genome assembly GCA_001644455.1 of Betaproteobacteria bacterium SCGC AG-212-J23. Lineage (GTDB taxonomy): Bacteria > Pseudomonadota > Gammaproteobacteria > Burkholderiales > SG8-39 > SCGC-AG-212-J23. Next base: position 10,723 of record LSTF01000091.1, on the reverse strand, counting down.
GCCGCCACGTAGAGCAGCCAGGCGCGATCGAACCCGCTCATCAGCTCGGTGCACAGCGGAAACTCGTGCGCGAACTCGGGCATGGTGAAGCGCCGCAGGTTGCGCAGCACCATCAGGATGTGCTGGTCGACCGTGTAGACGTGGAAGAGATCGTGCTGCATCTGGCCGACGATCGCGCCGAACTCCGGCAGGTAGAGGCCGAGGATGCCGTACTGGTTCATGCGCCGGAATTCGTGCACGACGCCGCGCGGCTGCTGCAGGATATGCAGGAACAGCAGCCGCGCCGCCGGATCCTTCCTGAAGGACGCGTTGATCAGGGGCCTGGCGCGCCACAGCGCTCGCAGCGTGCGCGCGGTCATGCCGCGCAGCTCCTGGTGCTGCATCATCAGCAGGAAACTCTCCAGGATCGCGATGGGCTCGCGCCGGAAAGTGTCCTCGCGCCGGACGTGCAGCAGTTCGCTGCGCACTTCGAAGCGCTCGTTCAGCGCCCGCGGCGGCGTGTCGGGCTTGGGCGCGAGCAGCGCCTCCAGGTTCTGCATCAGGATGGTGTTGAGCTGCGTCACGCCTTTCGCAGTCTGGTAGTAGCGCTGCATCATCGCTTCGCTCGAGCGCCGGGTCGCCGTGTCCTTGTCGCCGAGCTGCTCGGCGAGCGAGGTCTGCAGGTCGAAGACGATGCGATCCTCGCGGCGCCCGGCGAGGTAGTGCAGCCGGATGCGGAGATCCTCCAGCAGCGCCTCGTGCTTCGCGAGCGAGCGGGCTTCTCCGGGCTCGACGAGGCCCTTCGAGACCAGGTCGGCCCAGCGATGGCCGATGCCCGCGGCGCGCGCGATCCACTGGATCACCTGCAGGTCGCGCAGCCCGCCGGGCGCTTCCTTCAGGTTCGGCTCGAGCGCATACGGCGAGTCCTGGTGCTTGGCATGGCGCTGCTCCTGCTCGAGCTTTTTCGCCCGGAAGAACGCCGCCGGGTCGCGATGCTCGGCGAGCTCCTTCCCGAGCCTGCTGCACAGGGCCTTGCTGCCGGCGAGGTGGCGCGCCTCGAGGAGCGTGGTGGCGATGGTGACGTCGCCCGCCGCGGCCTCGACGCAGCCCGGCACGGTGCGCACGCTGTGGCCGATCTCCAGGCCGACATCCCAGAACGTGCCGATGAGGCGCTCGACGGCGGCCTGCTCGGCTTCGCTGGGCTCCGCCGCGAGCAGGATCAGGAGATCGATGTCGGAGCAGGGATAGAGCTCGCCCCGGCCGTAGCCTCCGGTGGCCACGAGCGCCGCGCCGCGCGGCGGGCCCGACTCGCTCCAGAGCGCCCGCACGGTGCGATCGATGAGCTCCGCGTGTCGGGCAAGCAGCTGTCGCGGTTTGGGATTCCTCAGATACTCATCGCAGAGCACCTGGCGGGCTTTGGCGACCGAGTCGCGCAGCGCTGCGGTCACGGCGGCGGAGGCGGAGCCCCGGCGGAAAGGGTCAGCACCTCGAATCCGGAAGGCGTGACCGCAACGGTGTGTTCCCACTGCGCCGAGAGGCTGTGGTCCTTGGTGACGATGGTCCAGCCGTCGGCGAGCTCGCGGATCGCGGCCTTGCCGGCGTTGATCATCGGCTCGACGGTGAAAGTCATCCCGGCCTCGAGCGCCATGCCGGCACCGGGCTTGCCGTAGTGCAGGACCTGCGGCTCTTCGTGGAACTTGCGGCCGATGCCGTGGCCGCAGAATTCCCGCACCACCGAATAGCCGTGCTTCTCGGCATGCGCCTGGATCGCGGCGCCGACGTCGCCCAGGCGCGCACCGGGACGAACCTGCCGGATGCCGAGCCACATGCACTCGAAGGTCACGTCCACCAGGCGCTTCGCCTGGATGCTTGCCTCGCCAACGTAGAACATGCGGCTGCAGTCGCCGTGGAAGCCGTCCTTGATGACCGTGATGTCGATGTTGAGGACGTCGGCGGGCTTCAGGACGCGCTCGCCGGGAATGCCGTGGCACACCTGGTGGTTCACGGAGGTGCAGATCGACTTCGGGAACGGCTTGTAGCCGGGCGGGGCGTAGTTGAGGGGCGCGGGCAGGGTGCCTTGCACCTTGACCATGTAGTCGTGGCAGAGGTCGTTCAACCGGCCGGTGGTGACGCCGGGCTTGACGTGGGGCGTAATGAAATCCAGCACCTCGGAGGCGAGGCGGCCGGCAATGCGCATGCGCTCCAGTTCTTCGGAGCTCTTCAGGACAACGGGCATTCGTCTGATTATGCTAGAATTTCGGGCTCAAATCTTCCGGCGTTTTCGCAAAGGGTCCCCGCGGAGCAAGTGGGGTTGAAGACGCCGCAGACCAACCCCCAAGGAGAAGCAAAGTGTCGGTAACGATGCGTCAAATGCTGGAGGCGGGCGTCCATTTCGGACACCAGACCCGCTACTGGAACCCGAAGATGGAGCCGTTCATCTTCGGCCACCGCAACAAGATCCACATCATCAACCTGGAAAAGACCCTGGCGATGTACCAGGACGCGCTGAAGTTCGTGCGTCAGCTGACCGCCAACCGGGGAACCATCCTGTTCGTCGGCACCAAGCGCCAGGCGCGCGACATCCTGCGCGAGGAAGCGCAGCGTTGCGCCTCGCCATTCGTCGAGCACCGCTGGCTCGGCGGCATGCTGACCAACTTCAAGACGGTGAAGCAGTCGATCAAGCGCCTGAAGGAAATGGAAGCGATGCAGCAGGACGGCAGCTTCGAGCGCATCTCGAAGAAAGAGGCGCTCGGGCTGACGCGCGAGATGCAGAAGCTGCAGCGCTCGCTCGGCGGCATCAAGGACCTGACGGCTCTGCCCGACGCGCTGTTCGTCATCGACGTCGGCTACCAGAAAGGCGCCGTCTCGGAAGCCAACAAGCTCGGCGTGCCGGTGATCGGCATCGTCGACACCAACCATTCACCGGAAGGCATCGACTACGTCATTCCGGGCAACGACGATTCCAGCCGCGCCATCCGCCTTTACGCGCGTGGCGTCGCCGACGCGGTCCTGGAAGGCCGCACCCAGTCCCTGGAAGAGGTGGTCTCGGCCTCGCGCGACGAGTTCGTCGAGGTGGATGAGGATGCAGGAGACAAGTAGATTGGCCCGCATGAATTAAAAAAAGGGGCCCAGCGCCCCTTTTTTTCAACCTGAAGGAGTTGCAAGGAAATGGCAGAGATCAGTGCAGCGCTGGTGATGGAGCTGCGCAGGCGCACCGGCCTGGGAATGATGGAGTGCAAGAAGGCCCTGAGCGAGACCAACGGCGACCTCGACAAGGCCGAGGAGCTGCTGCGCATCAAGAGCGGCGCCAAGGCCAGCAAGGCGGCGAGCCGAATCGCGGCCGAAGGCATCATCGGCGCCTACGTCTCGCCGGACATGAAGCTCGGCTCGCTGGTCGAGATCAACTGCGAGACCGACTTCGTCGCGCGCAACGAAGACTTCGTCGCCTTCGCCAAGGCGCTCGCCGAAATCGTCGCGACGCGCGATCCCGGTCCGGCCGAGGAAGACAAGCGCCAGAAGCTGGTGCAGAAGATCGGCGAGAACATCACCATCCGGCACTTCAAGCGCCTGCAGGCGAAGGGCAAGCTCGCGCTCTACGTGCACGCCGGCGCCCAGATCGGCGTGCTGGTCGACTACGACGGCGCCGACGACGTCGGCAAGGACGTGGCGATGCACATCGCCTTCGCCAAGCCGAGGCATCTCAGCAAGGCCGAAGTGCCCCAGGAAGCCGTTTCCGCCGAGAGAAAAATCCAGGAAGCGCGCGCCAAGGAGTCGGGCAAGCCGGCCGAGATCGTCGCCAAGATGGTCGAGGGCTCGCTGAACAAGTTCCTCGGCGAGATCAGCCTCATGGGGCAGCCGTTCATCAAGGACGACAAGCAGACCATCGAGAAGATGCTGGCGGCGAAGAAGGCGAAGGTGAACGCCTACGCGTTCCTCGTCGTCGGCGAAGGCATCGAGAAGACGCAACCGGCACACTGAGCGTGACGCCAAAGTACAAAAGGATTCTCCTCAAGCTGTCAGGCGAGGCCCTGATGGGGGAGGATCCTTTCGGCGTCAACAAGCAGACCATCGAGTCGATCGTCGCGGAGATCGCGCAGGTTTCGCGCCTCGGCGTCGAGATCGCGGTGGTGATCGGCGGCGGCAATATCTTCCGCGGCGTCTCGCCGGGAACCGCCGGGATGGACCGCGCCACCGCCGACTACATGGGGATGCTCGCAACGGTGATGAACGCACTCGCGCTCTCGGATGCGATGCGCCGCAGCGGCCTCGCCAGCCGGGTGCAGTCGGCGCTCAACATCGAGCAGGTGGTCGAGCCCTACATCCGCGGCAAGGCGATTCGCTACCTGGAAGAAGGCAAGGTGGTGATCTTCGCCGCGGGCACGGGGAATCCGTTCTTCACCACCGACACCGCCGCGGCGCTGCGCGGCAGCGAGATGGGCGCCGAGATCGTGCTCAAGGCGACCAAGGTCGATGGCGTCTATACCGCCGACCCGAAGCGCGACCCGCACGCGCAGCGCTATGCCAAGATCAGCTTCGACGAGGCGATCGCGCGCAACCTGAAGGTGATGGACGCGACCGCGCTTACCCTGTGCCGCGACCAGAAACTGCCCATCAATGTGTTCAGCATCTTCAAGAAAGATGCGCTGAGGCGGGTCGTCGTGGGCGAGGACGAGGGCACGCTGGTTCACGTATGATGAGGTGGCTATGGCCGTGGTGATCGCCGACCTTAAGAAAAGCACCGAGCAGCGGATGGACAAGAGCGTGCAGGCCTTCAAGGCCGACCTCGGCAAGGTGCGCACCGGCCGGGCGCACACCGGCCTGCTCGACCACGTGAGAGTCGACTACTACGGCACGCCGGCGCCGCTCAACCAGGTGGCCAAGGTGATCCTGCTCGACGCGCGCACCATCGGTGTCACGCCTTTCGAGAAGAAGCTGATTCCCACCATCGAGAAGGGAATCCGCGAAGCCGACCTGGGACTGAACCCCGCCACCAGCGGCGACACGATCCGCCTGCCGATGCCTTCGCTCACCGAGGAGCGGCGCAAGGAGCTGATCAAGGTCGTCAAGCATGAGGCCGAGAACGCGCGCGTCGCGGTACGCAACCTGAGGCGCGACGCCATCCAGCACCTGAAGGATGCGCTGAAGAAGCACGAGGTGTCGGAGAACGACGAGCGCCGCGCCACGGACGAGGTGCAGAAAATGACCGACAAGCACGTGGCCGAGATCGACCGCCTGCTCGCCGAGAAGGAGAAGGAGCTGATGTCGATATGAGCGGCGTCAGCTCCACCCGGGAGATTCCGGCGCACGGCGACGTGCCGCAGCACGTCGCCATCATCATGGACGGCAACGGCCGCTGGGCGAAGCGCCAGCTGCTGCCGCGCATCGCCGGGCACCGCCGCGGCGTCGAGTCGGTGCGCAACGCGGTCAGTGCGTGCATCGAGCGCGGTATTTCCTACCTGACGCTGTTCGCCTTCAGCTCCGAGAACTGGCGCCGGCCGGCGGAGGAGGTGGCGCTGCTGATGCAGCTCTTCACCTCGGCGCTGACCAACGAGGTCGAGAAACTGCACCGCAACGGCGTGCGGCTCAAGGTCGTCGGCGACACGCAGCGCTTCGGCGCCAAGCTTCGCGCGCTGATCGAGCAGGCGGAAAAGCACACCGCGGCCAACCAGCGCCTGACGCTGAGCATCGCCGCCAACTACGGCGGCCGCTGGGACATTCTGCAAGCAGTGTCGCGTCTGATCAAAGAAAAGAATGTTGTCGAACAGATTGACGAAAAAGCCCTCGCACCGTACCTGGCGATGAGCTACGCGCCGGAGCCCGATCTCTTCATCCGCACCGGCGGCGAGCAGCGCATCAGCAACTTCCTGCTCTGGCAGCTCGCGTACAGCGAGTTCTACTTCACCGACACGCTGTGGCCCGACTTCGACGCGGCGGCGCTGGACGCGGCCATCGTTTCCTACCGCGGCCGCGAGCGCCGCTTCGGGCGCACCAGCGATCAGGTCGAGCAGGCGAAGCGGGCCGAGGTCGCCTGAAAGGCGGGCTGGCGGCACGCATCGTGACGGCCGCGGCGTTGATCGCCGCGCTGCTCGCGGCGCTTTTCTTCGTCCCCAAGCCGTGGTTCGCCGCGGTCGGCGTGCTGCTCGCCGCCGCCGCAGGCTTCGAATGGGCGCGCCTTTGCCGCCTGGCGGGGCCGGCGGCATGGCTCTATTCCGGAGGGATGGCGCTTGCGTTCCTGGTGCTCTACAACACCGAGCCGAGCGAACCGGCGTTCATGCTCGCCGCATTATTCTGGATCGTCGCCGCGCCGCTCTGGCTGTGGCGCGGCGTGCAGGCGCGCTGGCTCGATTTCGCGGGCTTCATCGTCATCCTGCCCGCGGCGCTCGCCTTCGTGCTGCTGCGCCCGCTCGAAGTGTTGCTGGTGCTGCTGCTGGTGTGGATCGCGGATACCGCGGCGTACTTCGTCGGGCGCGCCTGGGGACGGCACAAGCTCGCGCCCGGAATCAGCCCGGGAAAAACCTGGGAAGGCGCGATCGGCGGGACGGCGGGGGCGCTGCTCTACGCTATCATTCTCGGAACGTTCATCGAGGGGCTCCTCTGGGTGCCGTATCTCCTCGCGGCGGCACTGCTTGCCGTCCTCAGCATCGTGGGTGACTTGTTCGAATCCGCCGCCAAGCGGCAGGCCGCGGTCAAGGACAGCGGCACGCTGCTTCCGGGCCATGGCGGGATCCTGGATCGCATCGACAGCGCGACCGCGGCCTTGCCGCTCGCCGCGCTGCTCTGGCCCTGCGTGAGGTCGGCGGCATGAACCTCGCGGTCCTGGGCGCAACCGGTTCGGTGGGGGCGAGCACGCTCGACGTCGTCGCGCGCCATCCCGGCCGCTACAAGGTCTTCGCGCTGAGCGCCAACGGCTCGGCGGATGCATTGCTGAAGCTTTGCCGGACCCACAAGCCCCGCTACGCAGTCCTTTCGGGCACTCAAGAAAATTCCGCTCTCAGGAAAGAATTTTCAAAAGAAAATACCGAGTTGCTGTTCGGCGCCAAGGCGCTCGAGCACGTCGCCCAGGAATCCGAAGTGGTCATGGCGGCGATCGTCGGCGCGGCCGGGTTGCCATCGACACTCGCGGCAGTACGCGCCGGCAAGCGCGTGCTGCTCGCCAACAAGGAGGCGCTGGTGATGGGCGGCGCACTTGTCCTCGAAGCTGCCCGGCGCTCGGGCGCGGAGTTGCTGCCGATCGACAGCGAGCACAACGCCGTTTTCCAGTGCATTTCCGACCGCAAGGGCGTGCGCAAGATCATCCTCACCGCTTCCGGCGGCCCGTTCCGCACGGCCGCGCCGGAGACCCTCGCCTCGGTGACCCCCGAGCAGGCGTGCGCGCATCCGAACTGGGTGATGGGGCGCAAGATCTCGGTCGACTCCGCCACCATGATGAACAAGGGCCTCGAGGTGATCGAGGCGCGCTGGCTGTTCGACCTGGCCCCGGAGCGCATCGAGGTGCTGATCCATCCGCAGAGCATCGTCCACTCGCTGGTGGAATACGTCGACGGCTCGATGATCGCGCAGCTGTCCAACCCGGACATGCGCGTGCCGATCGCGCACGCGCTCGGTTTTCCGGAGCGCATCGAGTCGGGCGCGAAGTCGCTCGATCTCGCCACGCTCAAGGGCCTGACCTTCGAGCGGCCGGACGAGGCGCGCTTTCCCTGCCTGCCGCTCGCCTACGCGGCGCTGCGGGCGGGCGGAACGGCCGCGGCGGTGCTGAACGCAGCCAACGAAATCGCCGTCGAGGCCTTCCTCGCCGCGCGGCTACCCTTTAACGCCATCGCGCAGGTCATCGCCGACACGCTGGCGGCGCTGCCGGCGCGCCCCGGGACGGACCTTGGCGAGGTGCTGGCCGCCGACGACCAGGCTCGGCGCTTCGCCGCGGCACGCGTGCTCGCCCAGGCCGCATGAGCTTCCTCAACACCCTCGTCGCCTTCATCGTCGCGCTCGGCGTGCTGATCGTGGTGCACGAGTACGGCCACTATCTCGTGGCCCGCCTGTGCGGCGTGAAGGTCCTGCGCTTTTCGATTGGTTTCGGAAGAGCGCTCCTGGTCAAGAGAATCGGCAAGGATCAGACCGAGTGGGTCATCGCCGCGGTGCCCTTCGGCGGCTACGTGAAAATGCTCGACGAGCGCGAGGGCCCGGTTGCCGCGCACGAGGCGGATCGTGCCTTCAACCGCCAGACGGTATGGCGGCGGATCGCGATCGTCGTCGCCGGGCCGCTGTTCAACTTCGCTTTCGCCGTGCTGGTGTACGCGGGCCTGTTCATGCACGGCCTGCCCGAAGCGCGGCCAGTGGTCGGTGCGCCGCCGGCGGGGACGCTCGCCGCCGCGTCGGGAATCGGCGCCGGCGATACCGTGCGCGCCATCGACGGCGAGCCGGTCGCAACCTGGCAGGACCTGCGCTGGCAGATCCTGCAGGCCGCGCTGCAACGCCACGCGGTGCAGGTCGAGACGCTGAGCGAGCGCGGCCACGTCACCACAGTCACCATCGACCTGCGCGATTTCCCGGCCGACGACGTGGAAGCCGACGTCCTCGATCGCATCGGCTTGCGGCTCTACCGGCCGATGCTCGAGCCGGTGATCGGCAAGGTGGTGCCCGGCGGCTCGGCCGAGCGCTCCGGCCTCGGGCCGGGCGACCGGGTGCTGAGCGCCGACGGCAAGCCGATCAAGACCTGGGACGATTTCGTGAGCGTGGTGCGCTCGAAGCCGGGGACGCCGATTCCCCTGCTGGTCGAGCGGGACGGGGCGAGGCGCACGGTCGAGGTCACCGCCGATCCCAAGACGCGCATCATCGGCGCGCAGGTCCGGCAGTCCGAGGACTACGTCGAGAAGATGTTCGTGCGCGTGCAGCACGGGCCGCTCACCAGCCTGGCGAAGGGCTTCGCCAAGACCTGGGACATCTCCCTCTTCAGCCTGAAGATGCTCGGCCGGATGCTGATCGGCGAGGTGTCGTGGAAGCATCTCTCGGGGCCGGTGACGATCGCCGACTTCGCGGGCCAGTCGGCACAGATGGGCTGGATTTCCTACGTCAGCTTCCTGGCGCTGATCAGCATCAGCCTCGGCGTGCTGAACCTGCTGCCGATTCCGCTGCTCGACGGCGGGCACCTGCTGTACTACGCGATCGAGATCGTCAAGGGCGGGCCGGTTTCGGAGCGGGTGATGGAGCTCGGCCAGCGCGTCGGCCTGGCGCTGCTGCTGGTGATGATGGCGTTCGCGTTCTACAACGACCTCAACCGTCTTCTCACTGGTTAGAAGCGCGGCTGACCATGCGTAGCGTCGTTGCCGCGGTATTCGCCGCGTTTCTGCTCGCGGCCTCCGCGGGCGCGGTTGCGCAGTCCTTCGAGCCCTTCGTGGTGAAGGACATCCGCGTCGAGGGCCTGCAGCGCACCGAGGCCGGCACGATCTTCAGCTACCTGCCGATCAAGGTCGGCGAGACGATGGACGAGGAGGTGGCGCGCAAGGCGGTGCGCGCGCTCTACGCCACCGGCTTCTTCCAGGACGTGCGCCTCGAGGTCGACAACGGCGTGCTGGTAGTGTTCGTCCAGGAGCGCCCGGCGATCGCGCAGATCGATTTCGCCGGGATGAAGGAATTCGAGCCCGACAACATCAAGAAGGCGCTGCGCGAGCTCGGCCTCGCCGAGGGCCGCATCTTCGACCGCGCGCTGCTCGAGCAGACCGAGCAGGAGATGAAGCGCCAGTACCTGTCGAAAGGCCTGTACGCCACCACGGTGCAGGTCACGGTCACGCCCCTCGAGCGCAACCGCGTCGCGATCAACATCACCGTCACCGAAGGCGACGTGGCGAGGATCCGCGGCATCAACATCGTCGGCGCCAAGGCGTTCAGCGAGGACGAGCTGATCGACCAGTTCGTGTTGCGCACCCCGGGCTGGCTGACGTGGTACACGAAGATGGACCGCTACGCGCGCGAGCGCCTCGCGGCGGACCTGGAGTCGCTGCGCTCGTACTACCAGAACCGCGGCTACCTCGACTTCAACATCGAATCGACCCAGGTCTCGATCACGCCCGACCGGCTCGGCATCTACGTCACGGTCAACATCACCGAGGGCGAGAAGTACACCGTCACCGGGGTGAAGCTGTCGGGGCAGATGCTGGTGCCGCGCGAGGAGCTGGAGAAGCTGGTGCAGCTCAAGACCGGCGACGTCTTCTCGCGCGAGAAGCTGGCCGCCAGCACCAAGGCGATCACCGACCGCCTGGGCAACGACGGCTACGCCTTCGCCAACGCCAACGCCATCCCCGACGTCGACAAGGAAAAGCGCACGGTGGCGTTCAACATCGTCATCGACCCGGGCCGCCGGGTGTACGTGCGCCGCATCGACGTCAGCGGCAACGTCAAGACGCGCGACGAGGTGGTGCGGCGCGAGATGCGCCAGATCGAGGGCGCCTACTACGACGCCTCGCGCATCCAGCTGTCGCGCCGGCGCATCGACCGCACTGGCTACTTCAACGAAGTGAACGTCGAGACGCAGCCGGTGGAGGGCAGCGCCGACCAGGTCGACATCCAGTATTCGGTGAAGGAGCGGCCGACCGGCGCGCTGCTGTTCGGCGTCGGCTTCTCCAACGTCGAGAAGCTGGCGCTGTCGGCGTCGTTGAGCCAGTCGAACGTCTTCGGCACCGGCAACTTCCTGTCCTTCAACGTCAACAGCGGCAGCGTCAACAAGGTCTACGCGCTGTCCTACGTCAACCCG